>NZ_JACJDR010000002.1:0-396067 GCF_014163655.1 Pseudoalteromonas sp. SR45-1
CAACTTTCAACTTTATCAGCTTAAAGATTAGGAAATTATGAAATATTTAGTAACGGGTGCTGCTGGTTTTATTGGCGCGGCAACATGTCAAAAATTGTTAGCAGCTGGCCATGTAGTAGTCGGTATTGATAACCTTAACGACTATTACGATGTAAGTTTAAAACTAGCTCGTTTAGCGCAGTTTGAAAGCCATGAAGCGTTTACATTTATTAAGCTTGATATAAGTGCACGCCCTGCAATGAGCGAGTTATTTAAAACACAGCTGTTTGATAAAGTAATACATTTGGCAGCGCAAGCCGGTGTTAGGTATTCAATAGAAAACCCAGATGCTTACGCCGATTCTAACTTAGTAGGCCACTTAAATATTCTAGAAGGCTGTCGCCAAACTAAAGTGAAGCACCTGATTTATGCTTCATCAAGCTCTGTGTATGGCTTAAATGCTAAGGTACCATTTGAGACGTCAGACTCAGTTGACCACCCAGTTTCCTTATACGCTGCGACTAAAAAAGCAAATGAGTTGATGTCACACAGCTATTCGCATTTATACAATATTCCAACAACAGGTTTACGTTTTTTTACCGTGTATGGCTCGTGGGGCCGTCCAGATATGGCACCATTTATCTTTACGAAGAAAATATTAGATGGTGATGCTATTGATATTAATAACAATGGCGACATGTGGCGTGACTTTACCCACGTAGTCGATATAGTAGAGGGCGTTGTCCGTATTGCTGATGTTGTACCAAGTCGTAATGACCAATGGACAGTAGAGCAAGGTACGCCAGCTTCAAGTTCTGCACCTTACGCTGTATATAACATTGGTCATGGTTCACCCATTAGCTTAATGGATTTTGTTAAAGCTATTGAAGATGAACTTAGAATAGAAGCGAAGAAAGAATTCCGTGAAATGCAGCCAGGTGATGTATACCAAACCTATGCTGACACTCAAGACTTATTTACAGCAACTGGCTATAAACCACAAGTAGGTATTAAAGAGGGCGTTACTGAGTTCATCACTTGGTACAAAGGTTTTTATAATAAGTAAGTTCAAATGCTGATAGTTAATCTTATTAGTTATATTTTTGATGCATTATATTGCTAACCTAAAGCAGTTATTGTGAAAGTATCTGAGTGAAGGGGTCTGGCTGAGACTCTTTTTATTTCAGTACACTTCCCCTGTAAGATAATCCCTTAATAGTTAATATCGGCGCTACGTTTATAAATGGCGTGCTATATACGGGAGCTCTACAGCTCTACTTTTTTAATAGCCCGAATTTCAGCTAATATTTTGTTGAAGCCGAAAGGTTGAGTAATATACTGCTCCTGCTATTTTTAATAATACTGAAATAGCACAGGTTACTAAATACTACCCAATACTATGGAACCAAATAGTTGCGGTTTATAATCATGAAAGGTCACATCGTGTCAATGATGTAAGCCACCACAAATGGCTGCTTAACTTATACTTTCTAGTATTATTAAAAACGGGAGGGATACCATATTTACCGGGGAGCCTCTTTATTTATCCTTTAAAATTACATATTAATTAGTTTAAAACAGGGCTAGATTTTGAAATTTAGAGAAGATATAAATGGACTCAGGGCAATCGCAGTATTTGCAGTTGTATTGTTTCACTTTAAGGCCGCTTGGATGCCTGGCGGTTTTGCTGGAGTTGACGTGTTTTTTGTTATCTCTGGTTTTTTAATGACTGGAATAATATTCAAAGGAATAGAGAAAGAGACTTTTTCTATTTTAAAGTTTTATGTTTCGCGTGCAAATCGAATTGTCCCTGCATTATCTGTACTTTGTTTGGTTTTATTAATACTAGGTTGGTTTTACCTCACTCCAATAGAGTATAAATCATTAGGTAGTCATGCAAGTAGTAGTATGGGCTTTCTATCAAATGTAATTTATTGGAATGAGTCTGGCTATTTCGATGAAGCGTCACACAAAAAATGGCTGCTTCATACTTGGTCACTGTCTGTCGAGTGGCAGTTTTATATTATTTATCCGCTAGTCCTTGTTTCGCTTCGAAAGCTAATGAGCTTGGACAAAATTAAAATTACAATTTTATTAGCAACAGTTATAGGCTTCATACTTTGTGTAATAGCAACTTATAAATGGCCAAACGCATCTTATTACTTGTTACCAACAAGAGCCTGGGAGATGATGGTTGGTGGTATTGCTTATCTATACCCTTTTAAAAATTTAAAGGAAATTGGTAAAAAATCATTGGAACTAACAGGTTTATTCTTAATTATTTTTTCCTACTTATTTATTTCAAAAGATAACTATTGGCCCGGATACTTAGCGTTATTTCCAGTAGTTGGTACTTATTTTATAATTCAAGCACAACGAGAAAAAAGCTTTATTACAAGCAATTTATTATCACAAAAAATAGGGGCATGGTCTTATTCAATTTATTTATGGCACTGGCCTTTTGTTGTGGTTATTTATTCTTTTTCTTTAAACGACAACTTTATTTATCTGGGTATTATTCTATCGGTTTTACTAGGTTTTATGAGTAATAAATTTATTGAAAACAAAAAATTTAGAAATGACTTTAATACATTGTTTAGCTATTTAAAGTTTAAACCATTATATATGGTACTAGCCGTTGGTTTAATGGGTAGCTTTACTTTTATATCACAGGGTTTTACATCTCGATTTAATTTGACTGCCGATTTCGAGAACATAAAAGAAGAACTTGTAATCCCATTAAGAAGTAATGGATATTGCTTTAATGCATTTAGTCGCTCTGAAAGTAATAGTGCCCTAGTAGATCTAGAGAAAGGCACAAATTGCTATTTAGGCATTAAAGGAAAGCCTACGTCTACATTATTATTTGGCGACTCTTATGCTGGGCATAATGAACCCTTTTTCGATGAAATTTTTAAAGCTAATAATGCATCATTTCAATCTATAGTTACAAATTGGTGTATGCCTTCTCTGACGGAAAATTTTACAGGTCCCAAAACTCATTTAGGTTATAAGCAATGCCTTTTAAATAGAGGTTATTTAAAAGAAAACCTAAATAAATATAAAAACATTATATTTGCAGGTGCTTGGGGTGAGGCTTTAGAAAAAAAACAATTTAATGATGTCGAGTCAATAATTGAGAGATCAGCTAAGCTTGGAATTAATATATTTATTATGGCTGCTCCTCATAAGTATAAGAAAAACCCTTTAGACAGCTTTTATAGAAGTATTTACTTCGACTTTCCTTTCAATATTGATGAAATTGAAGACAACGATATATTAATGAATAAAGGTAATGAACTTTTGGAAAAATTATCTTATCAATACTCTAATGTTCATTTTATCAATAGAGAGTTGCTATATGAAAAGGGAAATGTCTTTACTAAAAATGGAATCTCTGTGCCTTATAGTCTAGATGGTGCTCATATATCTATGCTTGGTTCTAAAAGCTCTGCTGGCTATTTCATGAAAAGAAATGAATATGAAACTATAATGAACTACTTTCAGCTAAACTAGGGTAATTATCTTATAAATAAGTTAAGAAATACAGTAGTTGTTACAATTACTGTATTTTATCATTATCCATACACTTTAACTCACATTGATAATGGCTGTTAAATAGCCTATCGCCGATTAGTTATGTATGCGTATAGATAATGATACCTAGCTTTGTTTAACGTTTCAAAGTAATAGTGGCTCAGGAATTTTGTTGCTCAGCAAGGCTATTGAGCTACAATTTCGATGGCTGGACTAGCGAAGTTTTTTGAGTTAGTTGTCACATTAAATTAGATCTTATGCAGCCCGCATTTCTTTTTTCTCTGAATTTTAATTTACTTCATTGTCCAACCTCGAGATTTTCATGGCCAACGACTTGGGTTCTGTAATTTCGCCATTTCATTTACCTTGTGATGTTTCGCTAGTACCGCTTTATCTAATCCTAAATGACGCTTATTTGGTGTGACAAATTTGATGCAGCTGTATAAGTGTTCATCGCTACACCAATCCACAAATCAGTTAATTTAGTGGTACACTGGTTTTGGCCACCCATTAAGAAAGAAATGTTATGCTAACAAGCACTTAGTTTATGCTTCATCAAGCTCTGTATATGGCTTAAACGAAGAAACACCTTTTGAAACAACCTACTGTGTTGATCACCCAGTGTCGTTTTATGCTGCTATTAAAAAAACGAATGAGCTAATGGCGCATAGCTATTCTCATTTATATAGCTTACCTACAACAGGTTTACGCTCTTTTACTGTTTATGGCCCATGGGGTCATCCGGATATGGCACCGTATATTTTTACTAAAAAAATACTTGCCGGCGACACTATTGATACAAACAACAATAGCGATATGTGGCGTGACTTTACTTACATAGATGACATAGTAGAAGGCGTTGTTCGTGCTGCCGATGTTATACCTGTTGTTGAAACTGGTTCGCCAGCTTCTAGTTCTGCTCCGTATGCGGTTTATAATATTGGTCACGGTAGCCCAATAAACCTGATAAAGTTTATAGAAGCTATTGAAGCTAAAAAGAACTTCCGTGAAATGCAAGCCGATGATGTTTATAAAACTTATGCTGATACAACAGATTTATTTAATGCGACAGGCTATAAAGCGCAAGTTGTTGTTAAGCAAGGCGTAAGTGAGCTTATTAAGTGGTATAAAGATTTTTTATAAATAAAGGTTACAATTTGTAAGTCATTTAATAAACACTGCTTTCAATTTGTGACAGTGTTTTTTGCTTAACTAAAGTTAAATTAGATGAGCACGAAGTAAATTCGCACCTACAGGGTGGCATATGTTGTAGGTGAGGTTTTATACCTCGCTTTGGTAGAGTTAAATTACATGAGCGCGAAGTAAATTCGCACCTACAGGGTGCATATATTGTAGGTGAGGTTTATACCTCGCTTTGATAAAGCTAAGTTAGATAAGCGCGAAGTAAATTCGCACCTACAGGGTGTTAAAAATTAGCAAATACACCTAATCTAGCAAATGTTTCCCCGTATACATCCTTTCCTTGATACAGCTCAGCTCCCCAACTTTTAGCGCCCATTATTGGTTTACTTAACTTGCGTGTATACGCTGTTTGCAGTTCGTAACTTGTTTTATAACCATCTCGTTTATTTTCAAGCATGCGAATGGTGGTATTTAAGCTTTCTATTTTACTTAATTGCCAATGCCAGTTTATGCTCATTGATTTAGCTGGTGTGTAGTCTGTATAGGCGTGTTCGTCACCTAGCCAATGACCAATAACATTACCTGAATTACGATTACCATCTAGATACAGTCGGTTGCTATAAAAGCTTTGTTGTAAGTTACTGTGCTCAAAGCGTAAACTGTGGTTGTTAGCAATAAAAGGTAAATAAAGGCCAAAGCTATATGCATTATTACGAGAGCCACCTAGGGTGTCTTCAAGTGCTACTTCACCGTATAACTCATAAGGCAGTGCGTAAATACTGTTATTGTATGCGAATGTAATTGAACCTAGTTGATCCCCAAGCTCAAAATTTTCTCCAAGCTCATCGGCATCATTACGACCAACATTGTCTTTGCTACCAGGGCTAAAAAACCCTTCTGTAAAGTCTTTTAAAGTAACGCTACGTGGGCCACCACCAAACTGCATTAAACGGCTTAAGCCTATTGTTAAGTTATCGGTTGCTGCAAAGCTAGTGTGTAAGCCAAATAAATAAGGCTTACCTGGCTCATATACGTTAGCGACTCCTGTTTGCCTACCTTCTTTTAAAATTCCGCTTTGCTCTGTCATTTTACTAATAAACATATCGTAACGAATATTAAAGCTGGTTATTGGCTCTACATTACTAAGCGTTATAGAAGGTGTTGTTTTAGCGTGTGTGCTTAATAGCATGGCACTGTCGTTAAAAGGTGAGTACCAATGTTCTCGGTAACCTATATCTAGCTGCGCGTACTTATTACCAAGGTAAAAAAAGCTTTGTGTAGGTAATATTTCGTCTTCGTTGGCTATGCCAGCAACACTTACACCAAAATAACGCCCGAAGTTAGCATAAGCGCCGCCTTCAACTATTAAGTTGGTTTTAGTAGTTTGGCCGCGTTGGTTAGGCAGTGTTTTATCTTTTGTGCCTGCAGCAAGTGTTACTTTTGCAAATGTACCTGCATCGCTTTGAATGTAAGGGCTAAGTTGGTACGAAAGTGTTTGATATAGTTCTGGGTAAGTATGCCTTACTGTTTGCAGCACTCTATAAATATCGTGAGCTTTATAAGGCTTACTCATAATATGTGTATTTTTACTTACGGCTAAAAGTCGTTGTACTTGGTGCTCAAGTTCTGGGGCTTGATTTAAAGGTAAATAAGGTGACACACCACCTTTAGCAACAGAATTCGCACTGATTGCCATCCCGATAAACAGTGATATTTTTTTGAGCATAATTATTCCGTTAGCAAAAATTTGTTTAAGTAAAAACGTTAACGCGAGGTTAGCAATAAACGCCTAAGTAAGGAAGAAAAAAGCGATATTTTAGTGGGGATATAGAAGCAAGCTATCATTCGCGGGTGATAGACTATGCGTTAAATTGAGCGCATTCTTGCATGTAGTGTTTTGCTATAAAGCAGGCGGTGAACGCATTTAATAAGTTATACCTACAAAAAATAGATTTATAAGTAATTTATTCACAAAGAGGTTAAGAGGGCGCTGCGCTTTAGAGAAGTAAAAATACATAATTACTATGTTTTATGTTTTATGTTTTCTCATTTACTCCTCTTTTGCTTCTCTTTGTGCAATAAGGTTTTAAGTAATCTATTCACAAAGAGGCTAAGAGGGCGCTGCGCTTTAGATAAGGCAAAAGTAGGTAAGATAAATATTAAAAGCTGTGTTTTTTACGTGAGCAAGCTAGGTGCTTACCGGTAAAGTTTTACATCTCACTTTTAAAGTCCTGATAAATAAAAACTCCGATGGTACATTGTACCATCGGGGTTTTTTAATTGTTTTAATAAACTTAAACTTTAAATTCGTCTACCGACAAGCGAAGTTCTTCAGCAAGTTTTGCTACTTCTGAACTTGAAATATTAGTTTGATTTGCGCCTTCGGCTGTTTGCTCTGCTATGGCTACAATCGACTCAAGGCGTTCGCTAATTTCTTGCGCTACTTGTTGTTGCTCAAGTGCTGCAGTCGAAATTTCTTCACTTACGTCGTGAGCTTGCGAAACCGCAAATGTAATTGAATCAAGAGCACTACTTGCTAGGTCTGTTTGCTCAACACACGATACGGCACGTTGCTTACCTTTACTCATTGCCGTTACTGCAGCTTCTGCGCCTGTTTGTAGCGATTCAATCATTGATTGTATCTCTTGGGTCGACTCTTGAGTTTTACTCGCTAGAGAGCGTACTTCGTCTGCTACAACAGCAAAGCCTCGGCCATATTCACCAGCGCGTGCCGCTTCAATTGCGGCATTTAGAGCAAGTAGGTTAGTTTGATCCGCTATGCCGCGTATTACATCTAATATGCTGCCTATTGATGCGCTATCTTGATGTAGTTTATTAATTACTTGTGAGGCGTCGTCTACTTCACGTGCTAATTGCTCAATCGTTGCTTTGTTGTTATTCGAAATACCTTTAACGCGTTCAGCTTCTTTATCCGCATTTTTAATTTCGCTAAGTGCTTGTTGAGCGCTGTTGCTAACCGTTTGCGATGTACTGCTCATTTCGGTTGTTGCAGTGGCTGCTTGTTCAACTTGTGCTTGTTGGTTACGAATTGCTTGGCTTGATTCTGAGGTAATGGCCGATGTTTGCTCTGATGCTGCTGCAAGTTGAGTGGAACGCGAAATAATACCTTTAATTAGGCTGCGTAGGCTGTCAATTAGCGTGTTACAGCTTTTAGATAGTTCGCCAAACTCGTCTTTAGCGCTGTCGTCTAAACGCTGTGTCATGTCGCCACTGGCAACAATATCTAAAATTCGGTTAACTTCAGCAAGTGGTTTAGTAATGCGGCTAACAGTAATAATAGCAATCGCTACAGCTAAAAGGGTGGCTATAATCATACCAACCCACGTCCATAAGTTTGCTGAGTCTACGTCGCTGCGCACGCCTTGCTGTAATTTAAACGCAACATCACTTGCTTGATTAACTAACTCATCAATTTGGTTAAGTGCCATTTTGGTGGCTTGCTCTGACTGGGCAAGCTCTGTCTCTGTTAGCGTAATCGAGTCAATTAATCGTTTTTTGTTTGCAGCTAAACCGCTGCTACCTTTTATGTTGTTTTCTAAAGTATCAACATACTCTTTTAAGCTTGAATATAAATCGCTGTGAGTTTGCTCAATCGCAGGTTTAATTAATGCAATAGTACGCGTTACTTCTTCTAGGTAATAAGTTTGCTCGTTTTTAACAATATCGAGAGTATTAAGCGTTTTAACGGTTAGCATGTCGGTGCTGTTACTAACTACCGACATAAAGTTGTTTTCTAAATTGTTTGCAGCTTGATAAGCGCGAGGGTGGTTTTGCTCAAACCCGTCAATGTCGGTAATATCGAGTACAACAGAGTTAGCATCTTCTGCACTTAGTTCTATATTTTCTAATTGTGCTTTTAATGTTTTATTTAATGCTAGCTGTTTGCTTTTATCTTCTAATAAGTTTTCAACGGTGCTTAAAAAGCTTAAGTAGGTTTTTTCTACGTTCTGGCTACTTTGATTAAGCGTTGCATCATTTTTTACTACGTCTTGAAGTTCACGGTGCAGCGTGTTGAACAATTGTTTTTGCTCAAGAACTTGTGCTTTTATTGGCGCAAGCTCATTGGCGGATGTCGTGTAAAAGCTAGCTTGAGCGGCTTTACTCATTAAAATAAATTCGGCTTGCAGCTCAGAGCTTTTATTTAATGCAGGGAGTGATAGTTGGTTCACTTTTTGAGTGGAACGGTCAATATTTGCAATTTTTATTAAGGAGTTACCACCAATTATTAATAATAATAGTGTGATAAATATAAAACCACCCCAAATACGTTGGCTTACTGTCAGGTTCATAAGGTTTCCACTCAAAAGTACTTCAATTAAAACTTATCGGCGTTTGTACCAATAAGTTAAGTAATTAAAATCAATTACTTTAACTAATTTTAACTATTAATTTATAAATCTAACAGATGTATTGTTTTTTTTCAGTTTATTTAGACGAAAGGTGGGATTTTTCTACAATAATTTTTTTTGTACTTAGCTCCATTAGGGTCATGGTGTTACCCCATACACAGCCCGTATCTAAGGCGTGAACCCTTGGATTATCTGTTCTACCTTCAAGCGCGGCCCAGTGGCCAAAAATAATATCGTGTTTAGTTTTAGCTATATTAGGATGGTTAAACCAAGGGGTTAATGTTTGGCTATCGGTTATTGCACCCTTTGCATTAAGCTCGAGTTTGTTATCACTTGTTAAAAAACGCATGCGGGTAAAGTAATTAACTATGTATCTAAACTTTGCAAAGTCATCAAGGGTGTTAGACCACCTAGCGGGGTGAGCCTGATACATGTGTTCAAAAAACGCTTTTGCGTTACTTGATTGATAACAGCTTTGTGCAAATTGAGCTTGTTTTAGCGCATCTTCAACAGACCAATCGGGATTTAACCCCGCGTGAGATATAAAACAGTTATGTTTTATAAGCTCTAAAGCCAATGGCTGGGTTTGTAAAAAAGCGATGTAGTTAGCCAATTTAGGGCTTTCAAATATTGAGTTTAATTTATCTTTTGGATTAGTGGGTTTGTTAAGAAAGTAGCAGGCAACCATGTGAAGGTCGTGATTGCCTAAAGTAATGGTCATGCTATTTTGATGTTGGTAAATATAGTCTAAGCAGGCTAGGGAGTCTGGCCCGCGAGCAACTATGTCGCCAACTAAATATAGGTGATCTTTACTTGGGTTAAAATCAACCCGTTGTAAAAGGGTGTTAAATTCACTAAAACACCCTTGTAAATCACCTATCGCATAATCTGCCATCTAAGTGCTTAATGCAAAATGTTAGGGCAAGCCAAACGAAACACATTAATAGGCGCCTGAAACTCAGAGCCAAACTCGTTGCGTAACGTGTAATGGCCTTGCATAGTGCCTACAGGTGTATCTAAAATTGCACCGCTGGTGTATTTATAGCTTTCGCCTGGGCCAATATCTGGCATTTCGCCAACAACGCCTTCGCCTTCAACTTCTACTTGTTTGCCATTTGCATCGGTAATTAACCAATAGCGGCTCAGTAATTTTGCACTGCATAAACTATGGTTTTTAATTGTTACCGAGTAAGCAAATACGTATTTTTCAAGCTCAGGTTGAGATTGGCCTTCTACGTAAAATGTTTCTACAGATACCTTTACAGGCGATCCAATGTTACTGCTTGTTGTCATAAATCCAGTTAGCTATATCAATAAATTGTTGTAAAGATAAGCGCTCAGCACGCAGCGTTATATCAATGCCAATGCTAGTTAGTTCTTCTGCGGTAAGTAAGTTACCTAAACTATTTCGTAGCGTTTTACGGCGCTGGTTAAATGCTTCTAAACACACGGTGTTTAAAATTTTAACGCTTTTTGCTGTACGTTGCTCTGGCTTTTTAGGTATTAAACGAATAACAGCAGAGTCAACTTTTGGCGCTGGTTTAAAGCACTCAGGTGGTACTTCAACAACCGGCATTGCATTACAGTAGTATTGAGTCATTACGCTTAAGCGACCAAATGTTTTACTACCTGGGCCTGCTACCATGCGTTTTACTACTTCTTTTTGAAGCATAAAGTGCATGTGCTCAATATGATCTGAAAATTCAAAAAGGTGAAACAATAACGGTGTCGAAATATTGTAAGGTAAGTTACCAAACACTTTTAATTTTTTGTCATCGCGAACCAAGCTTGCAAAGTCAAACGTCATTGCATCGCCTTGGTTAACGGTTAATTTAGGACCCAAAAATGGGTGTTCAATTAATCGTTGTGCTAAGTCTTTATCTAATTCAACAACCGTTAAATGGCCGCTTAAGTCGGCTACTGGCTCAGTAATTGCGCCAAGGCCTGGGCCAATTTCTACTAAGTTGTCTTCTGGTTTAGGATCAATCGCAGAGACTATTTTATCGATGATAGATTCATCAAATAAAAAGTTTTGCCCAAAACGCTTACGAGCGCGGTGTCCTAAATGTACTTTATCGGTCATTGATTTTGTGCTTTTTCTTGGGCGAGCTTAATTGCTTCGCGGATCGCTAATTCAAAACTGCCAACGTCAGCTGTACCAGTCCCTGCTAAATCGAGAGCAGTACCGTGGTCAACTGAGGTGCGGATAAATGGTAAGCCAAGGGTAATATTTACCGATTTACCAAATCCTTTGTATTTTAGCACAGGTAATCCCTGATCGTGATACATAGCAAGTACTGCATCTGCTTCAGATAGGTATTTATGTTGAAATAAGGTATCGGCCGGTAGTGGGCCAATTAAATTCATCCCTTCGCTTCTAAGTATTTCAAGCGTTGGGGTGATTGTTTCTATTTCTTCACGGCCTAAATGGCCATCTTCACCTGCATGTGGGTTTAAGCCACACACTAAAATACGTGGTTTTTCTATCCCAAACTTAGTTTGTAAGTCGTGATTTAAAATACCCGCTACTTTAGTTAAGCGCTCAGGAGTAATGGCACGCGATACATACGCAAGAGGAATATGCGTGGTTACAAGTGCAACACGTAAACCTTCAGTTGCAAGCATCATAACTACATCTGCAGTATTTGATTGCTGCGCAAAATACTCAGTGTGTCCGCTAAATGAAATGCCCGCTTTGTTAATAATGCCTTTGTGAACAGGGCCCGTAACAACCGCATCGAACGTGCCATCCATGTTTTTTTCACTTGCTATACGCAAGGTATCTAACACGTATTGGCCGTTACCGTCGTTTAGTACGCCAAGCTCTACATCCGCACCTAAATCAACCTGATGAATATACAAACTGCCCGCAGGTGCTGCTATGGCGGGGGCATTATCATCAAATTCAATTAAGTTTATTGTTAAGCCTAAATGCTTTGCACGCTCTTTTAATAGTTTGCCATCAGCAAT
Source organism: Pseudoalteromonas sp. SR45-1 (assembly GCF_014163655.1). Lineage (NCBI taxonomy): Bacteria > Pseudomonadati > Pseudomonadota > Gammaproteobacteria > Alteromonadales > Pseudoalteromonadaceae > Pseudoalteromonas > Pseudoalteromonas sp. SR45-1. The sequence goes on from NZ_JACJDR010000002.1 coordinate 12,000, forward strand.
CGCTATAAGTTGAGCGTCCCACGCTTGCTGAGCAAGCGTGAGTAGCAAATCTGGGCCAATACCGGCTGGTTCACCCGGTGTAATAGCAATTCTTAGAGTCATATTTATTGGTCTATAGGGAAAATTTCAACGTGAGCTTGCTCGCGCATTTCTTGCTGCCAGTTAAAACTTTCTTCCTTAAATTTACGGTTAAACAACATGCCATGAGCACGGTTACGTTTAGCTAGTTCAGTTTTATCAGCTACACGTTTGCCAAGTAACTGCACAATATGCCAACCAAACTGTGTTCTAAACGGTTCGCTTATTTCATTTTCTTTAAGAGAAAGTAATGTATCTTTAAACGCAGGTACGTAGGTAGTTGGATCTGTCCAATCGTACTCGCCACCTTTAAGTGCAGAGCCAGGATCTTCTGAGTACTCTTTAGCAAGTTCACCAAAGTCGGCTGTTCCTGCACGTAAGTCTTTCGCAAAGCCTGCAAGCATTGAGCGTGCTTTTTCTTCACTTAAAATAATTGAAGGTTTAATAAGTATATGGCGTGAACGTACTTCAGTTGTTTCTACAACTTGTAGACCACGAACGTCTTGTACTTTAATGATATGAAAACCAGCACCAGAGCGAAGTGGGCCAACAATAGCGCCTTTCTTTTGGCCTTTTACTGCTTCAGCAAAAAGCGATGGCATTTCGTTAATGCCCATGTAACCAAGTTGTCCACCTTCAAGTGCTTTAGAGCCGCTTGATGATGAAATAGCAATACGCTTAAACTCTTGGCCATCGTTTAATAGCTCAATAACTTTATCTGCACGTGTTTTTGCATCAGCAATTTCGTCAGCTGTCGCATCGTTAGGGATATCTATTAAAATATGACCAATGTCGTACTCTTCAGCACTTTGACCTTGGGTTTCCATAATTTTTAAAAGGTTATCAACTTCTTGTTCGCTAATATAAATACGACGATCAACGCTTGCACGTGTTACTTGCTGCGTTGTGATTTCTTTACGAATTTCTTCACGGTAAGCTTGAAAGCTTTCGCCCGAACCTTCAATAGTGCGGCGTAAGTCGGCGATTGTTCCGCCTTGCTCTTTTGCCATGTTAGCGAGAGTTTGATCGAGTTGGCTGTCTGAGATTTGTAACCCCATACGATCAGCCATTTGCATCATAAGCGCTTGATTAACTAAACGCTCTACAGCTTGTACACGAAGTGTTTCATCTTTTGGTAATTGCTGGCCTTGTTCTTGTGCTTGCTTTTTAACACGATCAATTATGGTGTCTACTTCGCTTTTTAAAATTACGCCTTGGTTTACAACGCCAATAACTTTATCTATTTCTACTGGTGCAGCCATTACACTTTGACAAAGGCTGGCACTTAAAACTGCTGATGTTAATAATTTTTTTAAATTCATATTCTTTTTACTACTCTTGCTGATAGTACTCTAGTTACTAAGAAAATACGGTCTACGATAGCCAAAAATACCTTGTTGTAATAATTTTTGTGCATCATAACGGCTTTTACTGCCAAGTCCTTTTAATACAAAATTCAAACTAATACCTGAATCAAAAGTTGCTTGTTCTTGTCCTATTGACTGATTTAAATCAGTTTCAATTTGGCGATGGCCAGTAATTTGGATAGCCCAACAGCATGATTCATACTGTAATCCGCTCAATACTTCGATACTTCTGTTGTTTTCAAGATCTCGATGATAGCTCGCAATAAATTGCCATTCGTCGCTAATAGGAATACTTGTAAATACACCTGCTTGCTCGATTGTATTTCCTGAGACATCATTTGCATAGCGATGGTTCAATTGTACTAGCTGATTATTATCACCTTTATAATCAAGCGTTACATTTGACTGTACCATTTGCTTGCCATCTGTATCATATTGAATACCTCCAGCGAGGTACCAACGGCGGTGCCAATGTAACATGGTTTGAGCTGCAAATAGTGCATTATAATTAGTGTCTGAGTTTAAGCCTTGCTCTGTTGGCTTGGCATCGTCACTTAAATAAAATATTTGGCCCGCACTAAAGTTAAACACTTCTTCTTGTTTTTTATCAAATAAGCGCGTTGTCGCACCTAAAGTAAACTGATTAGCAGCTGCTATACGGTCAACACCCGAAAAGCGCACGTCTCTAAATAAACCATAATAATCATCTTGCAGTTTGGTTGTATCAAACAAGCCAATGTCTGACTGATCTTTATTAGGTGTATATAAATACTGAATTTGCGGTTCTAGTGTTTGTATACCATCTTCAAAAAAGTAAGATGCGTCACGCTCAAAATTAAGCTGAGAGTACAAACGTACTTTTGGGATAGTACGCGATACAGTATCGCTGTATTGCGTGCCGGTTAAGTTTCCGCTTTGCTTATAATTAGTTTGTAATAAGCTCACTTCAGATAAAAATGACCACGCATGCGTAGCGTAGTTGTAGCGTGCTTTTGGCTCTACGTGTACACGAGTTGCGCTGTCTATGGCCACTTCTGATGAATCATTAGTAAAATGGCTAATCTCGCCCGACACACTAAAGTCAAAATTATCAAAACGCCAAGGCGCTGTTTGCGTAAAATTAACTTGTGGTATTGCAGTGTATGACTCTAAGTGATCGCCGAGTACTTCAAAGTTTTGCACTTTAATATCAGTGCGCCATGTATCACCTAAATGGGTAAGTGAACCAGTACGATACAATTGAGTATCGGTTTTACTTGCGTAGTTTGAAGTTAAGTCGGTGATGTAGTTATCATCGCTCACATTGGTTACATCAACGTTTGCGCGCCAGTTTTCACCTAGGTAGCTTTGCTGTTGCCAATGAAACATGTAGCGTTCATTCAAATCAGGCTCAGAATCATCACTATCTAAGTATTCAATCCCTACTAAGCCTTCGTGTTGCTCTGTTAGGTATCTAAATTCTGTTTGTAACTGCAGCCCTTTGTTAGACATATAACGAGGCGTAATAGTGGCATCAAAATTAGGTGCAATATTTAAATAGTAAGGCGTAATTGTTTCAAGGCCGTATTTGTCAGAGCTTGAAATAGTCGGGGTAAGTAATCCCGATTTACGGCGTTCATCTAGCGGGAATGTAAAATAGGGTAAATATAGAACTGGTGTATCTAAAATACGCAATACGGCGTTATATGTTTCGCCCCAGCCTTCTTCGCGTGAAAGGTTTATTTCGTCAGCTTCAATTTCCCATGCTGGGGTGTCACTTGGGCAAGTAGTAAAGCTTGCATTCATGAGTAATAGGCCAGACTGATTAACAGTGAGCTTTTCAGCGCCGCCTTTACCTTGTTGTTCGGTTAGACTGTAGTCGGCGCCTAACAAACTGACTTCTGAATTATTTAAATCGGCATTTAATCCGGTGCTGTTTACTTTACTTACGTAGTCTTGATAAGTAATTGGCCCCGTTGCATTTAATAAACCACGCTGTTTGTCTATCAGCGCAGTTTGTGCGGACAAACTCATCTTAAGGGTGTTAATATCAACATTGCCGGTAAATTCAGCGCTTTGAGTGCCAAGTAGCTCAACATCATCAGCTTGGATATCAACTTCACCAAGGTTAAGGCCTTCAAGTGGTTGCCAAGCTCTGGTTTGCATTGAAATGCCACAAAGGTTGTGTGCCAGTTCAGTTTCGGCAAGCGATGGTGCGCTAACTACGCTTAGCATCAATATGCCCCAGGTTTTGCTCATTTATCGACCTTAATACTTTGTGTTTAATATAATATACACATAATAAAGGAAAATAATGGCAATTACAGTAATTGACCTATAAAAATAGATATCTAATAAAATGACACGCTTTGAGAATTTACAACAATTTATAAACACACACCTTAATGCCAAGTCGCATACTTTAAACGCGATCACGGGGGATGCTAGCTTTCGCCGTTATTATCGTTTAAATCACGATAATAAACATTTAATAGTGATGGACTCAGATCCAAAAAAAGTGAATAACGAACCTTACATTTCGCTAAACCAGGTGTTTGTTGAGCAAGGTTTTTTACTTCCCACTATTATTGCAAGTGATGAGAAACAGGGCTTTTTTATTCTCAGTGATTTAGGCAGTACGCACCTAGCTGACATGCTTGATGATGCAAACCGCACCGAGCATTACCAAGCATTAATTAGTTTAAGTGCTCAGTGGGCAAAAACGCCCACAGCTTATGCTATGCAAGCGTATAACGAAGATTTTATAAAGCTAGAGCTTGATATATTTAGCCAGTGGTTAGTAAGCGACTTTATTAATGAGCCACTCAGTGCCGAACAAAAAATAATGTGGCAAACAAGTTTAGAGCTATTAATAAAGGCGATGCTTGAGCAACCTACGGTTACCGTTCATCGTGATTACCATAGCCGTAATATTATGAACAGTAACGGGCAGTGGGCCATTATAGATTATCAAGATGCTGTACGCGGGCCGCTTTGCTACGACTTAGTATCGCTACTGCGCGATTGCTACTTTAAATTGCCAGAGCAAGAGTTAACAAGTTTACTTGATTTTGCTTATCAAGAATTTACAGTTCAAAATTTACTGGCTAACACTTCATTTGATGAGTTTAAATATTGGTTTGATTTAACCGGATTACAGCGCCACTTAAAAGCTGCGGGTATATTTTGTCGATTATATTTGCGCGATGGTAAAACAGGTTATTTAGATAATATTTTACCGACGCTTGATTACATTATTGAAGTAGCAGCAAATTACCCAGAGCTTAAAGCATTGAGTGAGTGGACAAAAAATACCATAGTGCCAAAAGTGACTGAAAAGTTGGCAAAGGAGCGCTCATGAAAGCGATGATTTTAGCTGCAGGACGCGGGCAAAGAATGATGCCGCTAACGCAAAATATGCCAAAGCCAATGTTAAAAGTGGCAGAAAAACCACTTATTGAGCACCATATAAATAACCTTAAAGCAGCCGGCATTACCGATATTGTAATAAACCTTGCGTGGCAGGGTGATAAAATTAAAGACTATTTTAAAGATGGCAGCCAATTTGGCGTAAATATACTTTATAGCCAAGAAGTTGAAGGTGGCCTTGAAACAGCCGGCGGTATTATTGAAGCGTTACCGTTGTTGGGCGACTCGTTTATTGTAGTTAATGGCGATGTATACACCGACTACGATGTAAGTGCGCTAATGCAACTTCATTTGCAACCCGGTGAGGCGCACATAGTGCTTATAGAAAACCCGCCACACAATCCTGATGGCGACTTTGCATTGAGCCATTTATCGGCCGAGAGTCAAAAATATACCTTTTCGGGGATTGGCCGCTATCAGGCTGATTTTTTTAAAGGATTAACGCAAGGTATTCGCCCTTTAGGGCCTATTTTACGTGAAAAGCTAAATGAACATTTAGTCTCTACTGAGCTCTACATAGGGCAGTGGGATGACATTGGTACACCAGAGCGTTTAAACCAATTAAACATGCGCCTTAAGGCGTAACAACTCAATTTTTAAGAAGGCAGTATTATAGATGTGGGGAAAAATTCTCGGTTTTTGTTTTGGCTTTATGTTTGGCAAAATATTTGGTGCTATTTTAGGTTTATACCTAGGTCATTTATTTGATAAAAGCTTAAAAAATAACTTTGATAAAGCAGGCGGTTTTTCTAGCTTATTTAGTGGTGACGATGTTCACGAGCGCCAAGCTTTATTCTTTTCAAGCTGCTTTGCTGTTATGGGGCACATTGCAAAATCGAATGGCCGAGTGAGCGAAATACACATAAAAGCGGCTAACTTGTTCATGGACGAAATGGGCTTAAAGGGCGAAGAACGCCGCGAAGCACAACATGCATTTCAGTCAGGTAAAGAGAGCGACTTTTCACTTAAAGAAACAGTACACGATTTTAAAGAACGCTTTGCTAAACGAAACGATTTAATACAGTTGTTTTTAGAAATACAAATACAAATGGCGTTTTCTGACGGGGTATTAGCCGAACAAGAAAAGCAATTATTAGCAGAAGTAAGTAAACAGCTAGGCATTTCTAAAACACACTTTGCATTTGTATTAAAACGTTATCAAGCTGAGTTTAACTTTAGAAAGCAACAACAGCGCTTTAATCAGCAGCAACAAAGCCAAGGTCAAAGTAGTAGCTATCGTGAGGGTTCTGGCCATCATGTACCGCCAAATAATAATATGAACCGTGCGCAAGCATTGGCGTTATTAGGCTTAAATAGCGATGCAACGCAGCGTGATATAAAAGTAGCGTACCGTAAACTTATGTCGCAACATCATCCAGATAAATTAGTATCGCAAGGTTTACCAAAGCACATGATGGAACTGGCTGTTAAAAAGAGCCAAGATATTCAAGCCGCTTATGAGTATTTAAAAAAGTCGGCGTAAAAACCCGTCTATTTCTTTTGTTAGGCGTGCGTGTTGATCGGGTTGATCGCGCAGGCCAAACAATTGGCGTTGGCGGTAATCAAATTTTGCATTTCGCTCAACCCAGCGCTGACGATTTTTAAGGCTCATTAAAATGTCTGTGCTGTCATTTGCATAGTAAATATCAAGCAAGGCGGGTGTAACAAGTGACGCTGTTTGGCTCAAACTTTCGTTACGTTTAGTATTAGGTAAGTAACTGCTTAAACTTATAAACGCATCTAGTCTCTCATCTGGAAAATCTGCATAGTACTCCAACAACACACCCGCACTTGTACCTTGTGCTATAACCACTATATTACTCGAATCTTCCATAGCGGTTTGATACAGCGCATTAAACCGAGAAATGAGATTTATTTTATAGTTATCAAGTATGTCATCGGTTACTTTATCAATTGCATTAACATAATGAGGTTCTTCTTTTATTTTTGCAGGCTGTGATTGTGCGTTTGTTGCTGTGTCGGGTGATGCAGATTCCTCGGCTTTACTAGGCGCTGAATCTGCTTCATTAGGCGTAGCTTTGGCCATTTTACTTGCTTGCCAATCAATGTCGGGTACTGTCATTGCGTAGGTGCTGTAACCTAAATTATTAAGCTCTTTACGCAAGTAGCTCATGCCTGAGTTGTTGGTTGGGGTAGAGTGCCAGTCTGGTATAAGTAATACTACTCCTCTAAAATCAGCGCTCATATATTCGCTATAAAGACTTAAAAATTCTGTTTCACCCGCTAATATTGGTTTTATTTCATCGCTTGGAAGAAGTCGCTCAATGTCGCTATTTTCAATACTTGATAGACTCGGTGGGGCAATATGTTCTGCCGCGCTGATAGGGTTAGCTAAAAGTAGCGCACAGCTGAGCTGTATATAAAAAGCGCCTTTTAAAAACCGTGAAAATAGCATAACGCACCTAACTAATGACAATTAGTTAGGTATCGGCAAAGTTATCTAAAAGTTTAATAATTTACGAAGTATTTGAGCCAGTTAAAATTCAGGCTCGGCTTCAAAAGTAAGTACTTGCTCAGTGGTTGGGTGCTTCAACTGAAGCATTTGTGCATGTAATTGTAAGCGAGGAGCGGCAGCAAGTGCCTCTTTATGGGCGTAAAGTCTATCACCTAAAATAGGATGACCCAGACTTAACATATGCACACGTAGTTGATGCGAGCGACCAGTGATAGGGGTTAGCTCTACACGGGTTGCATTTTCTTCACGCTCAAGTATTTTAAAATGCGTAAGCGAAGGTTTACCTCTGTCGTGATCAACCATTTGCTTAGGGCGATTAGGCCAATCACAAATAAGGGGTAAATCTACTGATCCTGTTTCAGCTTCAAGTTGTCCGTATACACGTGCTATGTAACGTTTAGCTGTTTCGCGCTCTTGAAACTGCATACTTAAATGTCTGTGCGCGGCTTTATTCATGGCAAGGCACAGTATGCCAGAAGTCGCCATATCTAAGCGGTGTACTATTCTCGCTGTTGGAAAAACACGATTAACGCGATTAATTAAGCTGTCGGCATGTTTAGGATCTTTACCTGGTACAGTTAATAACTCACTTGGCTTATTAACGATAAGTAAGTCGTCATCCTGAAAAAGTATTGTTAAATACGGACTCATAGGGGGATTGTAGTTAACTAACACGGCCGACCTTAGTGATTTTGAAGGGCGCTATTTTAGTGGAGCAAGTTGAAAGGCTCAAGTAAAAGTTTTGCTATATTGTTTTAGTTAGGGCGTGTTGAACGTTGGTGGTTGAATTTGCAGTAGTATGTTTGGTTTTTAGGCAAGGCAGAGCCTATGTAGTGTGGTTATTCCCCATAATTAGGCGATAACGCAGCATAAATGCCAAACATGCTCTGCCCTTTGGGTTCTTTCTAGGGACGATTAACTCTTTGTTGCTCGATTTTTACTTAGCCCACTAGGTTACAAACCTCGCGCCGCGATTAAATCGCCCCTAGATTGAACAAATTTCAATCCACAAAGTTCAACACGCTCTAGTGTATCCAAGCCTTAGGCTCCTTTAAAGCGCTTTTATAGCTTAATTTCTTCGGGTGTTAATAATCGATAATCACCGCTAGCCAAGTTTTCATCTAGGGTAATTCCCGCAATTTGCTCGCGATGTAGCTCAACTACTTTGTTGTCTACCGCGTAAAGCATACGCTTAACTTGATGATACTTACCTTCACTTATTGATAAACGCAGTCCGTAATCAGCAAGTCTCTCAGCTATAGCGGGGCGGGTTAAATCTTTTTCGTTATGCAGCATGACACCTGTACGTAATTGCTCAAGTGCTTCATCGGTAATAGGCTCTTGCGTTTCGACTAGGTAGGTTTTAAATTTATTGCTTTTAGGTGACGTGATTTTATGTGACCAATCGCCATCATTAGTAATAATAACTAACCCTGTAGTATCTATATCAAGGCGACCTGCCACGTGAAAGTCGCTCATATTTGGCTCATCAAGTAAGTCAAAAACAGTTTTATGTAGCTCGTCACTGTTAGCACATACATAGCCAACAGGTTTATTTAGCATGTAATAGCGCTTACCTAAAAATACCAAAGGCGTACCTTGGTGCAGTACTTCATCTTGCTGGGCTAGCTGAAAATTATGTGATGTGATTACTTCGCCATTAACGCTTACTTCTTTTCGCTTTATACTAGCGCGGGCTTGCGTGCGCGGTATTTCAACTAAGTGGCTAATAAATTTATCTAAGCGGCAAGGGAATTTCATTTTGGTTCACATTTTTAGTCGGCTACAATGGGCGCGATTATAGCCGATAGTGAAATACCATGACAGTGCACAGCACACAAATTTTAAGCCTTTACCAAGCAAAAATAGACACAGGTGAACTGTGTTTTGATGCTGCGCAGCAAAATGCAGTGGAAGCTTTAAATACGCTAAGCGAGCAACTTCAAGCACACACATCATGGTGGCAAAAAGCGCCCTTAATAAAAGGTGTTTATTTATATGGACCCGTAGGGCGAGGTAAATCCATGTTGATGGATTTATTTTATAAAAACCTATCTACTGATCAAAAGCAGCGACTGCATTTTCATCATTTTATAGCACAAGTGCATACCCAACTTTCGCAGCTACAAGGTCAAAAAAATCCATTAACTCTGATTGCAAAGCAGTGGGCTAAAAGCATTCGTGTACTGTGTTTTGACGAGTTTTTTGTGAGCGACATTGGCGATGCTATGGTTATGGCGAGATTGTTCAATGCGTTGTTTGAACAAGGTGTTGTGCTGGTGGCCACATCGAACGCAAAACCAGAGCAGCTTTATTACAACGGCCTGCAACGAGCGCGATTTTTACCTACTATCGATTTAATTAATAGTCACTGCCATATAATTAACGTGGCAGGCGAGGACGATCACCGCTTTAGATACGGTAAAAATAGTCGTCACTATTTTATTAATTTATCAAATCACGATTTTGAAAATGAGTTTTTAGTTTCTCATGCAGAGGTAACATATAGAAATACAATTAGTGTACATGGCCGCAATTTACCTTATTTATTAAAAGCCGATAACGCCTTGATGATTGATTTTATGGCGCTATGCTCAGGCCCGCGCAGTGCTAACGACTATATGTTTTTAGCAACGCAATTTGATGTGTTATATGTATCGAACGTGCCGCAAATGGGTGTTAAAGCAACGGGTAAAGTGATTGTTCACGGTATTGAAGATAGTTACCAACGCGAAAAACAAACGCTTGATGAGCACACCTTTGACGACGAAGCACGGCGCTTTATTGCATTAGTAGATGAGTTTTACGATTGCCATAAGTTACTGGTGATAAATGCTCAAACCGACATTGAACATTTGTATAAAGGTAAAAAATTGAGCTTTGAATATGCGCGCACGCAATCGCGCATAGTCGAAATGCAAAATTGGTAACGCTTTAATATATATTGTAGACGAGCTTGCTCAAGTGAAAAGCGTAGCTTCTAATTATTAAGCCATTTTAAAAACTGCGTTTTTACACGCCAGCAAGCTGCGCGGCTACAAGTCAGTTTAACTAAGGAGTTAAACTTAATCTGGAGACGCCTGGCTTGCTCGCGTAAAATTTATAAACTTATCCTTCTTGGCGCACTATATTCTCAAGGGCGCGAATATTAGTAATTAAGTCTTGGCGCTCCGGGTTTGCTTGTAATGCTTTTCTAAGATGCTTTAGCGCACTCGGGTATTCTTTAGAATCAATCGCTATTTGCGATAATCCAAGCCATGCCGATAGTTGATAATCAGGTAGGGCTTGTGCACGAACATACATAAGTTTAGCTTGGGTAAGCTGATTTTTACTGCGATAAATACTCGCTAAACTAAGTAGGGCATCACCTAAATTCGGGTTTATTTTAAGTGCGTTATTTAAGCTTTTAAGAGCGCGCGTAGTATTACCTTGCTGCATAGCAAGTTGTGCACTGTATACAGAAAACTGCGCTTGTTCATCACGGGGTAGCTGCTTAGTTAATCTTTTTGCGCTGCCTATTAGCTCTTTAGCTAAATCCCATTTTTGCTCCGATACAAGCCAAGCTAGCGTTTGCATCGTGGTATTAATAACCTCAACTTGCTGCTGTTTAGTGGCGTGTTTTAAACCTTGCTTTAATAAACTCACTGCGCGTTCAGTGCTGCCTTCAGTTAAATGCAGCTGGGCTGCTAAAAGCTGGTTACTGGCATCTTTAGTGTTGAGTTTTAGGGCCACTTCAATAGCAGCAAGCGCCTGCTTTTTGTGATCAAGCTGTAATGCTATTTGTGCACGTTGCAGCCAAAGTTCAGCTTTATCAGGGCTTTTATTAAGTAATTCTTTTAGTAATGCACTTGCCTGACTTAAATCACCCGATTCAATTAACGCAAACAATAGACCTTGTTGATATTGGCTTGTTTCTGGCGCTAGCATTAGCGCTTGGCGGTAGGCCGCTACTGCACTCCAAGGTTGGCTGTGCTGCACGTGTATATAAGCAAGTTGCGCATAACTTTGTGCGTCAGCTTGGCCAAGTTCAATACTGTGAACTAGGTGTGTTTGTGCTTTGTCATACTTTGCTTGTTGCATGTATAAAAGGCTCAAACCTTGGTGTGCTTTTACTAAATCAGGTGAGGCTTTTAAACACGCTAAGTAAGCTAGTTCAGCGTTATTAAAGTCTTTTGTTGAAAGCAGTACTTGTGCACGTAATAAGTTTAAAGCAGTGCTATCTTCGCTTATATCACGGCCTTTAAATAGCGCCGCAACTTCACTGTAATTACCTGCTTGTAAGAGTGGTTGCACTTGGCGAGCAAAACCGCGCTCGGTCGGCTCAATAAGAACCTCTGTAGGGCCTAGTAATTTGTTATTTATAGCCAACTGCCATGTTGGATCGCTAGGCGATAGAGTTACTTTTAGTGGCGCACTTTTTAATGGCGTACTAGCAGCGCTTGCATGCACGCTACTTACACCTAATAAAGGGAGTGAGCACATTAAAGTAGTGATAACTGCGCGAGTTAATGGTTTTAGCGTTTTAAATATATTCATATTTTTCATTTTAATAGGCTTAAGGTTTAAATTCGATTGGCCAAATAAAGCGAGCGCGTACGGTTTCACCTTCTTTTTTAGGTGCACTAAAGCGGCTTTGTTTAATAATTTTGTCGATAGCTGGTTTAAGTTCAGGGTATGGGTTTTGTACTACCTCAATTAAACTTAACTTGCCACTTTCATCAATAAATACATCGAGTTTTACAGTAAATACATCAACACCTCGGCGGGTTAAGCTTTTTGGTAAAACGGCCTTGACGGGAGTAAGTAAAGTGGGGAGACCATCGAGTTGATTTAAGCTAAATGCATCCCAATTTACACTCATTGATTGCCATTGTGGCGCGCTTACTTTTACGTTGGGTGTATCGGGTTTTACAATACTTAAATCACTCTTTATCTTAATTTTTACGGCTTGAATTGACGCGCCTGCACCTTCTACCGCTAAGCTTTGCATTGGCTCACTTGTTTGCTGTTGTGATATTGATGGAGGTGGCGGAGGTGGCAGTGCCACCATGGCAATCTCACGTACAACCACTTTGTCTTGTATATGATGTTCAGCAAGTTGCCCAAGCCATAAAAGCAGTAATGCAGCACTAAGCACAATGAGGCTAAGGCCAAATGCAAACAGCGGATGGCGATTGTTTTTTGTTTTTTGAAGCGGGCTAATCGTGTGCATATTATTGTTTCGTAGCCAAGTTAACTTGCGCTGCGCCTGCCAGCTTTGCTTCGTCAATTACTTGAACAAGTAATTCAGTAGGTACTGTTTTATCAGCTTGAATAACCACAGGGCGTTGTTGCTGTTTTAACATTTGCTCGACACTACTACGTACACCAGCAACACCAATTTGGCTGCCATCAAAAAATACTTGTTGGTTGTCGGTTATTGCTAAAAATATAACTTGCTGCTCAAGACGACTAGCCGATACGGCTTGTGGTTTATCAACCTCAACGCCGCTTTCGCGTACAAATACGGTTGTAACAATAAAAAATATTAGCAATATAAATACCACATCAAGTAGCGGCGACATATCGATATGTTGCCCCGCTTCTTGCTCTAGCTTGTGCTTTAAACGTGATTGCATAGTGTTACCCTAACTGCTTACTTAACGTATGTAATTTAGGATTACGCTGTGAATACGCTAAATACGCTTGCATTAACCACGCAGGAATAGCGCACACAAGACCCAATTGAGTTGTTAGTAATGCGTCACCAATGGCGTCACTCATTAACTCGTTATGGCCCAGCGCCATTACTTTAAATGTATCAAGCAAACCAACAATGGTGCCTAATAAACCAAGTAGCGGAAGCGCTGCAGTTAAAATAGAGCTAACTTCTTGCCAATAACCTTTGCGCTGCGCTTGGTATTGTTTAAGGTGCAGTAAGTCATGAAAAATCAGCTGGTATACAAATAAAGCGAGTAAAAGAATACACCAGCATATAGGGTTACTAACGATTTTTTCAAACATTGTTTTCTCCTTTTTCTAGTTGGCTTAGCTGTAATGCAAAGCCTTCTAGTTGGCTGTAGTACGCTTTTGCTTTACGCGATAACAGTGCATTTAATACCAATGCAGGTATGGCAACGACTAAACCTAACTCGGTAGTAATAAGTGCTTGTGCAATACCGCCCGATACAACTTCTGGGTCGCCTGAGCCAAATAAAGTCATCATTTTAAATGTTTCGATCATGCCGCTAACAGTGCCTAATAACCCAAGTAGTGGGGCTACTGCTGCAGTAACGGCAATAGCGCCAATAAAGTTATCGAGTTTATGCTTATCGTGAATTAACTGATTAAATAATTGATCGTCTCGTACTTGGCCTTTTTCGCTTTGCAGCGTTAAGTTAAATAGCTGCTGCTGCATGCCTGCAAATTCACTGCTATTTTCAGCTTTAAAAAATTGCTGTAATTGCATTTGAGAGTGCATTTTAATTTTACTTAAACGCAGTAGTTGTGCGGCTTTTAATAGCGCAATGGTTAGTGCAAAGCAGGCAAATAAAATAATAGGGATAGCCCATAAACCGCCTTTTTCTAGGTGTTCAAGCGGACTTTCTTGTTGGGCTTGGCTAGTTACTAAGTGCGTTAAACTAGGGTCAAAAGTAAGTAATGTAGAGCCTACACCGTTTTGCTTTAAAGTATTATCGAGTGGGTTGTCGTCACTTGTTGATTGTACTAACGCTACTTTTAATGCATTAGATTCATCATCTAAATTTAATAAACCCATAAGTTTAGGTGTTTGCGTACTAAACCATGCAACAGGCCCGACTTGAAGGGTATTAGCTTGGCTTAATTCGCCATTACTTAGCACAACCGATTGTTTTTTTAACTGTGGATAAAGTGCTTGCTCTTGATTATTAATTAGCGATACAACACGGCTTAATAACTCGTTTTGGCTATTAGCCGACTCGTTACTGCTAGCACTATTGCTGGTGTTTTGGCGTACAAAACGGCTAAGTAAGTTTAATTGATATTGCTGCTGCTGTTGCCAAGTGTCTAATCGGGTTTGTAACTGATCAAGACTTAATGTGTTTTCGTCAGCTAGGCGGCGATTAACGGCTGCTTGTTCGCGTAATTTACTGAGCGATTGCTGCTTGGTAAAAATTTGCTTTGCAAGGGTCGCTTGCTCTTTTGAAATGCTATTTTGAGTTTTACTTAGAGTACGCTGCGCTGTTTTAATATCACTTAAAATACTTTGCTTAGCATCATCACTGCTAGCTGCAAAAGATATGTTTGCACTAAAAAGTAAAACTGTGGCGCTAAATACTTTAATTATGCTGTTAGTCGCCATTATTTAGCCCCTTGCTGGTTTTTATTTACATAACTTAATATAGGGAGTGTTACCCAATCAGCAGCGCGCTTTTTTTGCTGTACAGCAATACCCAGTGCAACTTGTTCTGCATTAATGCTTGAATCAAATTCCCACTGCCAACCTAAGTCACTTGGAAAACCAATACCTACATAACTTAAGTCTTCGCTTACAAACCATGCTTGAGCTGCACCTAAATAAAGCTGCTTAACCCATACTTCTTGCCCGTCAGGATGCTTAATAGCCATTTCGTGAATAGAAATACGTTGTTGAAAATCATTAAGTAGAGTCAGCATTTTTAGTGCTGTTTGTAATTTGTCAGTTGTACTGAGTTTTGAATCGCTTAAATCACCGGCGTTTTTCCAACTACTCAAAAGGGGCGGGGGGAGTTGCACTTGTAATGAAAGTAATTGCCCAGAAATATGTGCTAGTTGATCATTTAATTGCTGTTGATCATTTTCAAGTTCTGATTGCTGAGTTACAAGCTGTTCGCGTTTTTGGGCAAGCTCACTGGTGCTTTTTTTTCTACGCTGATTAAGCTCGCTAAGTTGCTGCTGCTCGGCATTAAGAAGCGTTAAGGTTTGCTCCATACTGCTTTTTTGTTCAAGCCAATGAGTATTTAATTCTGTGTTTTGATTTTCTATTTGTAGCCATTTATTAACGAGTTGTTCTAGCTCACTAACAGTGTCGGCTTTTACTGCCATAGTGCTACAAAGCGCGATAACTACGCTAATTGGTTTAATTAAGCTTCGCATTACTTAACAACAATCCTGAAAGTTACGACAAGCAATTACAAGGACGTAATTACTGTTAATTTTTGAGTGTGTATACAATATAGGAATTCACATAACAATGCAATTGATAACAGTTATCGTTTACATTGCGTTGTTTGAGTGGTAGGATTTCGCCGAAATTAAATATGTACCTTAAATTAACAATAGTTAAGTGCTTAATAAAAACTACGGAGTAACCATGAGTAAGCCATCGAATAAAGGAAATGCGTACGTGAAGCCAATTGCAGCGGTTGTTACAGCTACGCTTTCAACTTGGGCAAGTGCACAGGATGTTCAAGAACTATCGGTAACCAAAGCAGAAACTAAAACTGAGTCTAGTTATGTTGTAGAAAAATCAACGTCGCATAAATACACTCAACCGCTACTCGATACAGCTAAAACGGTAACAGTAATCAACCAAGCGGTAATGAAAGACAGAAACGTAGATAGCCTACGTGATGCTTTGCGTAATGTTTCAGGTATTTCTTTAGCAGCAGGTGAGGGTGGCTCACCTACTGGCGATAGCATGTCGATTCGTGGTTTTAGTGCAACAAATGATATTTTTGTTGATGGTATTCGCGATGTTGCAGGTTACACACGTGATATTTACAACATTGAAGCCGTTGAAGTTGCAAAAGGCCCAGGCTCTGCAGTTTCTGGTCGTGGCGCAACAGGTGGTAGTGTTAATTTAGAAAGTAAAAAGGCGAAGTTAGACAACTTTAACGACGTTTCGCTACGTTTAGGTACAGAAAACGATTACCGTGGTCGTTTTGATACTAACATTCAAGTAAACGACACAAGCGCACTACGTATTAATCTTCTTACTGATAAAGGTGATGTTGCAGGTCGCGATCATGTTGAAAACGAAACAAATGCTGTTGCGTTTGCATTTGCAACAGGGCTTGGTACAAACAGCCGTTTTGATTTAAACCTAGAGTATCAACGCCAAGACAATTTACCAGATTATGGTATTCCTTGGGTTTACAGTGATACGCCAGTAGCTGAACTTGCAGATAGTGCACGCTCACCTTCTCCTGTCGACTTTGATAACTTTTACGGTAATATTTACCGTGATTACGAAGATATTGAAGCCTACTCAACAACAGCTCGTTATGAGTATGATTTTTCTCAAAATACTACGTTACGTGTGCAAGGTCGTTTAGGTAAAGTTAAGCGTGAATCAGTAACAACTGCACCGCGTTATTTCTCGGTTACAACAGACACTGACATTACCTTTGCAGATGAAAAAACACGTGATACTGAAAATTCACTTGCTGCACTTCAAGTTGATTTAATTGGTAACTATGAATTTGCTGGCTTTACTCACGACGTAGTAGTGGGTGTTGAACTTGCAAATGAAACGTTTACACGCCATAACTTTGTTGCAACTACGCCTGATAACCTGATTGAAGATGGAATACGCAATGACTTATACAACCCTGACGCAACAATTGCATTTACGGGTGTGTACGGCCGTGACGGTACAAGCATTGAAGCTAAAGCTAAAAACCAAGCTATTTATGCATTTGATACAGTGACGCTTAACAAGCAATGGGAAGTTACAGGTGGAATTCGCTTTGATAGCTTCACTACGGATTATCACAACGATTACAATGATCCAAGCGCTTTAATTTCTACAAGTGACGATTTATTTAGCTGGAATGCAGCTGTAGTTTATAAACCTACAGAAAATGGCAGTGTGTATTTAGGCGCAGGTAATTCATTTAATCCATCGGCGGAAAGCCTAACGGTATCTACGCGTTCAAATGCAGCTGATTTAGACGCAGAAGAAAGCCGTAGTTATGAATTAGGAACTAAATGGAGCCTAATGGATGGCCGCCTGCAAACTAATGCTGCACTTTTCCGTACTGAAAAAACCAATGCCCGTACTGATGACCCATTTGCAGATAGCTCAAGTGACGAAATACTCGGTGGTGAACAGCGCGTTCAAGGTTTAGAGCTTTCAGCAACGGGCCTAATTACTAAAGAGTGGACTGTAATTGCTTCATACACTTACCAAGATAGCGAAGTAACAGAAGCATTAGGCGACGACGCAACTCAAATCGGTAACGAGCTTGCACGTACGCCTAAAAATAGCGCAAGTGTTTGGACTACGTACGATATGTCGGATAAGTTATCGTTTGGTTTAGGTGCGCAGTATATAGGTGAGCGTTACAACGGCACTACGTCAACACGCTCTCGTGCGCCAGGTTATACTATTTTTGACCTGATGGTTGCGTATGACATATCAAAAGATTTGAGCCTGCAGCTTAATGGTGAAAACCTAGGTGATAAAGATTACGTTGATCAGTTAGGGGGTGGACACTTTGTACCAGGTGATGGTCGTAAGTTTAGTTTAACAGCGAGCTACTCTTTTTAATTTTAAAACAAATTAAAAAATAAAAGTAAGCATAAGGGCAGGCCTATTACCTGCCCTTAATTATTTGATGAAAATGTGAGAGGGCGCACATGATAGTTAAAATTCCAGAGCTATTAACGAAAGAAGAAGTGGCGTATTGCCATGAGGTTTTGCTTAAAGCGCAGTGGGCCGATGGCAGTATTACCGCAGGTCATCAATCAACCAAAGCAAAAAATAACTTACAGCTACCTGAAAATAGTCCTGAATGCCAAGAGCTTGGCGATATTATTATGGCAGCACTTGCGCGTAGTAATTTGTTTATGTCGGCAGCGCTTCCTGCAAAAATTTTTCCTCCGTTATTTAATTGCTATCAAGGCGGGCAATCGTTTGGTGTGCATGTAGATAATGCAATTAGACAAGTGCCGGGTACGCCAGTAAAAATTCGTACAGATGTATCAATGACGTTATTTATTAATGACCCTGAAGACTATGAGGGCGGAGAACTTGTTATTGAAGACACTTATGGCTCACACAGTGTAAAGCTGCCCGCAGGCAGTATGGTGTTATACCCTTCAACGAGTTTACATCGTGTAATGCCTGTAACGAGTGGGCGCAGATTAGCCTCATTTTTTTGGCTGCAAAGCATGGTAAACAGCGACGAAAAACGTGGTTTGTTATTTGATTTAGATATGTCGATTCAAAGTTTGCGCAGCAAAGTAGAAGATAGCCCAGAGATTATTCAATTAACAGGTGTGTACCATAACTTACTAAGACAGTGGGCACAGACATAATGAAGATGCTCTTTATTAAATATTGGATATAAGTAATTAAATAGAAGTAATTAAAAGCTGCGCTTTTCGCGTGAGCAAGCTCTACGCCTTCGACGCAGCCACAAAATTGAATTCGGTGATTAAAATACTCGGTATGCGCGGTTTGATGCCGCGCACTTATTGTAAGCGCAAAGCTTGTTTTACTTAGCCCTTATAACCGTTAGGGTTATTTGACTGCCAACGCCATGTATCTTGCATCATTTCATCAATACCGCGCACTGCTTCCCAGCCAAGTTCATTAAGTGCTTTTTCTGGCGCTGCATAACACGCTGCGATATCACCAGGGCGGCGAGGTGAAACCTGATAGGGTACAGCCTGATCGCTTGCTTTAATAAATGCATTAACCATTTGTAGTACAGAGTAACCATTACCAGTACCTAGGTTATAAACTAATGCACCCGTACTGCTGGCAATTTTATCAAGCGCTTTTAAATGACCAATCGCTAAATCTACAACATGTATATAGTCGCGCACACCGGTGCCATCAACTGTGTCATAGTCATCACCAAATACAGCGAGTTGCTTTAATTTACCTACCGCTACTTGTGCGATAAACGGTAAAAGGTTGTTTGGAATACCATTAGGATCTTCACCAATTAAGCCCGACTCATGTGCACCCACTGGGTTAAAGTAACGCAAAATAGCAAACGCAAAGCGCTCATCGGATTTAGCGATATCTTGTAGCATCATTTCAACCATTAACTTAGATGTGCCGTAAGGGTTGGTAGTACCGCCTACAGGAAAGTCTTCTTTGATTGGTAAGCTTGCTGGGTCGCCGTAAACCGTGGCTGACGAGCTAAATACTAATTTAAATACACCCGCATCGCGCATCGCATCAACAAGCGTAAGCGTACCTTGAACGTTGTTTTGATAGTACTCAACTGGCTTTGCAACCGACTCGCCTACTGATTTTAAACCCGCAAAATGTATAACACTATCAACCGTATGTTTTGCAAATACAGAATCTAAAAAGGGTTTATCGAGAATGTCGCCTTGGTAAAAAGTGGCTTCTTTACCTGTTATATTTTTTACGCGCGCAAGTGATTCTTGTGATGAGTTACTTAAATTATCAATAACAACAACATCGTTACCTTGCTGTAAAAGTTCTAAAACAGTGTGCGAGCCAATATAGCCTGCGCCACCGGTTACTAAAATAGTCATGAAAGCTCCGTGGGTACCTTTTATCAATTAAGTTAATTTCACCATAAATAGAGGTGATTTACATGTTTTATCTGTAATTTATATGATTTTAATCGTATTTTTTTGATATCAGCACATTAAATACTTTTGATTATATTTTGTGCAAAACAAGTAACACTTGATTCGTAAGATTAAGTTATAGTTAATAAACAAGTGCTAAAATAGCTTTAGTAATAGCTAATGCTAGGTTTACTCCAATCCACACTTTTGTGATTGGTTACCTCTTTGGAGAAAGATATGAATTTAGTTAAAAAAATAGCAACAACAATGTGTATCGCATTACCTGCGCTTGCCCATGCTGGTGAGTCTGTTGTTAAATGGAATGACTTTAATGATTATCGTGATGTGCGAGCGTCTAACCAAGCTAAGGGCTCGTATCACAAAAGTATTGCGGCAAGTTTTGAAAAACATATGTCTAAATTAGCTGAGCAACTACCAAAAGATTATAAGTTAAACGTAGAGTTTACTGATTTAGATTTAGCGGGAGATGTGCGTTATGGTGGTATGGAGGAAATTCGTGTAGTAAAACCAATATACTTTCCACGCATTAAGCTTAATTATTCGTTAACCGATAACGACGGTACAGTGCTTAGTAAAGATACTGATGTGGAGCTCAAAGATATGGGCTTTATGGATAAAATTAAAATGGGCCGCGACGAATCACTATATTACGAAAAACGCTTATTAACAGAGTGGTTTGGTGAGCAAATATTACCAAGTTTAGATTAACTTAAAATAAAAATGCCGCTAAATAGCGGCATTTTTGCTTTTTAATCTTTACTTAAAAGTAGCTAACAGCGTGAGTATTTGTTGTAACTTAATAACGGTTGTTTTAAGTTTTTCTTCATCAAAACCATCGTTAGATAAGCTTTCAACGTCAGCGGCTACGTCAAGAACATACGGCTTAAAGCGTTTAGCTTCAAAGCTAAAACCAGCATCTTGTGCAAATAAGGCTTTAAATTTGCCATGGCCTTGCTGTTGTAGTTCATCGAGTTTTTTGTCGGCATCAAGCGCCTGACGATAAACAATTTTTAAATTAGTATTGAGTTGTTCAATAATTGAATCCATGGTTTTCCTAAAGCTTTGTACTGCATGGCCGACATAATACTTGGATTACATTTAAAAGTCAGGTTTGTTATATGAATATATCAGGCACAAGTTTACCCGCTGTTTCTGGCTCAGGCCAAGGCAGTGAGCTTTATAGCGCTGCTTTATCTAAAAAGCAGCAACTAGCAGATGGCGCAGCAGCACTTGCACTTATTGAAGGTGCTGCACAATCGTCAAGTGCACAAACACCGGCTAAGTCGGTAACAGCATCATTGGGTAACAACGTAAATATATACGTTTAAATGCTGTTTTAAATTAGCTTAAGATCGATAGGTGTTTTACTTTTTTGACCACCTATTTCTCTAACTAATTTAGGCACTAAAAATCCAGGCAGGGCTTTTAATAGCTCTGCCATTATTTTTATTGCGTCTTCTTCGTTAATATCAAAGTGGCTGGCCCCTTCAACTTTATCGAGCAAATACAAATAATACGGCAATACGTCTGCGTCAAATAACGCTTCGCTTAAATTTATTTGCGCATCGAGCGTATCATTCACATCTTTTAAAATTACAGCTTGGTTTAAAAGCGTTACGTTTGCTTGTTTAAGCTTTTGCATGGCTGCTTTAAAGTCAGCGTCTATTTCGTTGGCGTGGTTTATGTGATTAATAAAAATAATTTTTAATGGCGATTTTGCTAATCTCTCACATAGCTCATCGGTTACTCGCGCCGGTATAACTACTGGTAAACGACTATGAATTCGCATTCGTTTAATTTGTGGTAATTGCTCAAGCTCATCTAAAAACCAACTTATTGCATCGTCTTTGGCCATAAGTGGATCGCCGCCACTTAAAATCACTTCGTTTATATTGGCATCAGATTTTATGTAGCTTAGTGTTTCAAGCAGACTTTTTTTATTAAGTTGGTTTTCTTGATACGGAAAATGCCTTCTAAAGCAGTAACGACAATTGACTGCACAGCCGGTTTTAAACATTACTAAAACACGCGATTTATACTTATGTAAAAGGCCGGGTTGTTCGTTATCTTGCTCAAGTAGGGGATCTTTATTAAAACCCGACTTAGTTAAAAATTCTTGATGGCGTGGCATGACTTGCAATAAAAGAGGATCGTTTGGATCGCCTTTGCGTATTTTTTTTATAAAAGGGATAGGCACGCGTACCGGAAATAAACTGCGGGCTTTTAGGTCGTTTTCATGGACTTGGCTCGATAAACCGACCATTTCAAGCAAGGTTTTTGGGCAGGTAACTACATTTGCTAATTCTTTTTGCCAGTTTTTATGCAAATTTGCTTCATTTCTTTGTATCATTGGCATGTAGATTACTCGAAAAAATATAAATAGAGGAAACGATGGCGAATTATAGCACCAACGAGTTCAAGGGCGGCCTAAAAATTATGATGGACGGCGAGCCTTGCAGTATCTTAGAAAATGAAATGGTAAAACCTGGTAAAGGCCAGGCGTTCAACCGTGTTCGTATCCGTAAACTTATCTCTGGTAAGGTGCTTGAAAAAACCTTTAAATCGGGTGAATCAGTTGAAGGTGCTGACGTAATGGATACAGATTTAGCGTATCTATACACAGACGGCGAATTTTGGCACTTCATGAACAACGAAACATTTGAGCAAATTGCTGCTGACGAAAAAGCACTAGGCGATGCAGTTAAATGGTTAGTTGAAAATGATTTATGTACAATCACATTATGGAACGGCAGCCCTATTGCTGTTACACCACCTAACTTTGTTGAGCTTGAGATCACTGAAACGGATCCTGGCCTTAAGGGCGATACAGCGGGCACTGGTGGTAAACCAGCAACGCTTAGCACAGGCGCTGTAGTACGAGTTCCATTATTTGTACAAATTGGCGAAGTAATTAAAGTAGACACTCGTAACGGTGAATACGTAAGCCGTGTTAAGTAAGCTTTAACATTGTTTATAAAATCCCAGCTTAAGCTGGGATTTTTTTTGGAGAAAATATGTCAGCAGATCTTTGGGCCCCAAGCGCAAGCATTGAAACACTAAAACAACGTGCAGCGATATTACGTAACATTCGTGAGTTTTTTTATACGCGTAATGTAATGGAAGTAGAAACGCCGAGCTTAAGTGCTGCCAGTGTCACCGATGTGCACTTGGCCAGTTTTAACACCACATTTGTAGGTCCAGGGCATGCTGGTGGGCTTCCTCTTTTTTTACAAACATCCCCAGAGTTTGCTATGAAACGCTTGTTAGCAGCAGGCTCAGGCGCTATTTTTCAGCTTTGTAAAGCATTTAGAAATGAAGAAGCAGGTAGTCATCACAATCCCGAATTTACAATGCTTGAATGGTATCGCCCAGGCTTTGATGAATTTGCACTTATGGATGAAATGGATGAACTAATGCGGCTTGTTTTAGATGTCGAGCCGGCAACAAGGCTTACTTATCAGCAAGCGTTTGAACAAGCACTTGGGATCGATCCGCTAACAGCGAACATAGAGCAATTAAAGCAACTAGCGTGTGAGCATGGATTTGCTGATATAGCCCAAAATGAAACGCATAAAGATACCTTACTGCAATTATTATTTTGTATGAAAGTGGAGCCCACAATAGGACAAGATAAGCCATGTTTTGTGTATCACTTTCCAGCGTCTCAAGCGGCACTTGCACAAATTTGTGAACACGATACACGTGTAGCAGGGCGCTTTGAGCTTTATTATAAAAATATGGAATTGGCGAATGGCTTTAACGAACTCACAAATGCCAGCGAGCAAGCTAAACGTTTTAATGAAGATAACGCATACCGCGCTGAAAACGGTTTAAAGCAAGTGCCAATGGATACGCGTTTAATTAAAGCGCTGGAGCATGGATTACCTCAGTGCGCAGGGGTGGCTTTGGGGATTGATAGGCTTGTAATGCTCGCAACAAATAAAGAAAAAATTAAAGACGTAATCGCGTTTGATGTGCAAAGAGCGTGATGCTTGGCTTGTAGGCGTAGGTGGAAAACCTGTAGGTGCGAATTTATTTCGCGCTCATGTAAATTAACTTTATAAATAAGCGAGGTATAAAACCTCACCTACAATAAACATCAACCCCAACAACCTACGGCAAACTTGTAGGTGCGAATTTATTTCGCGCTCGTGTAATTTAACTTTATAAAAAGCGAGGTATAAAACCTCACCTACAAATAAAAACACCGCGTTTAATTTAAACGCGGTGTTTTTTATTGCTTGCTGTAGCTTTCATTTGAAAGCCAGCGGCTATGCTTTACAGATTAAGTGTAAACGTAACACCTGCCACGCGAGGCTCACCTAATTGTGTATAGGTATGCGTTGCGTAACCATCTTGTGGATCGTTACCAAATTCAAAACCACGTGTAGGGACTGTTTCGTCAAACACGTTACGAGCCCATGCGCGAACTGCCCACATGTCTGCTTCGTAGCCAAAGCTTAAGTTAACTAAGTTGCTGCTTGGTGCTTGTGAATTGTGACTATCTGAGAAGTAGTAATCGTCCTTACCTTCAATACCAACCATGCCGTAAAATGCATTAGTAAAGTTGTAACGTGCAGTAAACGCATACTGGTATTTAGGTGACTGTGCTTGTTCGCGTCCGTCTTGATTTAAGCCTGATTGTGTTACAAAGTCGTCAATTTCAGTGTTTAAGTAACCAGCACTACCTGTTAAAAATAGATTATCAGTTAGTTGGTAACTACCTTCAACTTCAAGTCCGTAGTTGCTACCAGAACTTGCGTTATCAACATAACCGGTAAATTGCTGACCTTCTACTTGCCATGCTTTTAACTGAATATCGTCGCGGTGCATGTAAAATGCTGCTAAGCGAAGTGTAAATTTGTCATCAAGCGATGAACCTTTAACACCAAATTCGCCACTCCATAAATATTCAGGGTCAAAACTGGTGTGCTGTTGGAAAAAATCAGCGCTTAGGTTTAAGCCTTCATCTTTGGCTTTAGCAAGCGCTTCTGAGTTAATACCGCCAGCTTTGTAGCCACGCGTAATGCTGGTGTAGATCATAGTGCGATCAATTACTTGATATTCAAGCGCTATTTTACCGCCAACCGTTACATCGTCAGTATCTTGTATAAAGCCATTGCTATCAGTGTAGTCGCCTTGGTATTGCTCTACACGTAAACCTGTAATTAATGTTGTTTTAGGACCAATTGGTGTCGCTACTTGACCATATACTGCAACGTTACTCGTTTCGTAAGTTGAAGAGAACGGGCTTGCTAACCATGTGTACTGGCGCTCTAAATCAACATCACGGTTTTGGTAATAAATACCCGCAACCCAGTTACCTGTTTTAGAATTAAATTGTAAATCTACAGATTGGTCATCGCGATCGCGACTGTAAAGATCGGTGGAGCTGTATCCATCTGGATGTAAGCCAGCAGCACATAACTTTGGCTCACTTGTATCGTTACATACCCAGTCTTCGTCAAAGCTATAAAGCAACTCGGTATCAATAGCCGACAGGTTTAAATTTACATCAAAAGCGTCAAAACCCGTGTAAGTATTATTAACACCTATTGCGTAGCTTTGTTGATTATCTTGCCCTGGTTCATCGGCAACACTATTGCGGCTGTTATCAAGCGTAAACGCATCGTAACCATTGTTTATGTCAATATAGTGAAGGTTTAACTCAGTATTTAAATGCTTTGTAAGCTGGCTGTTTAATTTAAAGCGGGCTACTTGTTCGTCTTGATTTTGTGTTTCGTCATTTAAGTACAAGTTATCTACGTAACCGTCTGACTTTCTGCGAAAGTAGCTAACACGTGCGCTAGTGTCATCTGTTAAGCCAGTGCTTGCTGCAATGCCTGCTTCGCGGGTGTTGTATGTGCCAGCACCTACTTGTAATTTTAAGCTTGGATCGCTTGTGGCTTTAGCTGAACCCATTTGGATCATACCGGCCATACCGTCTGCGCCAAAGCGTGTACCTTGTGGCCCACGATAAATTTCTACTTGGTCTATATCAAATAATAATGAACTGCCACCAAGGCCAGAATAGTTAATACCATCAATAACTAAGCCTACAGATGGATTAATAGGGTCTACAAATTGTGAACGAAGTCCCACGCCACGAATTTGAATATAACGACCGCGCGACGCACCAGATGCAAAATTTACATTGGCGGTACTGCCTAACATTTCGTCTAAGTAACTTGCACCACGTTGATTAATTTCATCTTCGCTGAATAAGCTCGCACTCGCGCTTAAAGTTTGAATGCTTTCGCGCTGAAAATCGCCGGTTACAACAATTCTTTCTAGGTCGCTATCATCAGCGTTAGCTGCAATTGGTGCACCAAGCAGCGGTAAAAGTGCGGCAGTAATTAAAGACAAACGTAAGTTCATTGGGTTACTTAACTCCATTTTAGGGACTCGTATGGTAGCAATTATTTAAACACATGTGCTATAAACGCGGCAATTATACGTTAAATAATCAGGATTACTAATATGACCTTTAAAGTTGACTTCAAGGTACGTGATTACGAATGTGACTTACAAGGTATTGTAAACAACAGCGTCTATTTTAATTATTTAGAGCATGCTCGACATGAGTTCTTGTACGCACACGGTATTGATTTTGCTCAGTTAGCAAAAGATAAAATTAACCTAGTCGTGATGCGCAGCGAAATGGATTATAAGCATTCTCTATTACCAGGTGATGAATTTTATGTGGCTGTAGAGCCGCAGCGTATTAGTCGTTTAAAATTTGCGTTTAAGCAAACGGTCATACGTAAAAGGGATGAAAAAGTAATGCTCAATGCACTGGTTATAGGAACGTCTGTTAATGAAAAAGGTAGACCGTTTTTACCAGAGCAAATAGATAACGTATTTAAAACTACAACTTAGTACTTAATCGCATAACTTTTGAACTATCATAGAACAAAAATTTACATTTAAAACATGCATTTTTAACGGATAAAGGGCATAAATATTGTTACAATTACATTAATTAGACAATTAGTTAGTAGTAGCATGAAATTAGCAGCAATACCGATGCTTATAGTCGGTTTATGTGTTGGTTGCGCATCAACAGGGACGGTTACCAGTGAGCAGCTTAAATACACCCAATGGCAATTATCACGTGTTGATGGTTTAGCAATTCCACCTTCGTTTAATGCATCAATGAGCTTTATTGAAGCACTGCAAGTAAACGGTTTTGCTGGCTGTAACAAATTTTTTGGTGAAGGCTCGCTTGAAGAAAGTAACCTTACCGTAAGTAAATTAGGAATGACGCGCAAGTCATGCGGCGAAGACCTTGATGAGTTTGAGCAGCAGTTATTACAAGCCTTAAAGCAAGGTGCAGAGCTTAAAATGCAAGACCAGCAATTAGTCATGCAAGGCGAGCAAACATTTGTGTTTATCCCTAAATAATTTTAAGTTTTTGAAAAACAGCCCCTTGCGGGCAGTTTTTAACTGACGTACACTCAGCGCAGATTTGTTGAATAATATCTTCGAATCGACGAACAAAATTTATATATCAATACTTGTCGGAGTGCCAAAGCTAAGTAATTAGTTTTTGGCTGAGATCGCGAAAGCGGGATCCGTGAACCTGATCAGGTTAATACCTGCGTAGGGAACAAGCTGCCTAAAATGGGACGCTTGTGCGTCTTTTTTTATGCGCACAATAAAGTGATTTTGTTTATTTTAGGCTGCAAAGTAGCATGTACGCTACTTTACGATCTTTCTCTATTCCTCGGAATATCTGACAAGACAACCCTTAAGCAATGAGGCAAGTCATGTCAAATACTACAAATAAAGCGTCACGCCGAGAAACTCGTGCTGCCGCGTCTGAATATATTTATAACTTAACGGGTCAACCGTTCCCAAATTCTCATAAAGTATACGTTGAAGGTACTCAACCAGGTGTGCGTGTTGGTATGCGTGAAATCACGTTAAGTGACACGTTTATTGGCGGCACAGATGAAAACCCTGTTTATGAGTCAAACGATCCGCTTCGTGTTTACGATACGTCGGGCCCGTATACCGATCCTAATTTTGAACTAGACGTGCGCAAAGGCTTACCAAAATTTCGTGAACAATGGATTGAAAGCCGTGGTGACACTGAGGTTTTAGAGTCAGTGACGTCGCAGTTTTCGCAGCAGCGCATGGCAGATGAAGGGCTGGATCATATTCGCTTTGATCACCTTCCAAAAATTCGCCGTGGTGTCGCTGGTAAAAACGTAACGCAAATGCACTACGCACGCCAAGGGATTATTACTCCTGAAATGGAATACGTAGCCGTTCGCGAAAATATGGGACGTGCAGAAATTCGTAAAGAATTACTAGCCGCGCAGCATAAAGGCGAGTCGTTTGGTGCGAGTATTCCTGAATTTATTACCCCAGAATTTGTACGCGACGAAATAGCCCGCGGTCGCGCTATTTTACCAAATAATATAAACCATCCAGAAACAGAGCCTATGATTGTAGGTCGTAACTTTTTAGTAAAAGTTAATGCCAACATTGGTAACTCATCGGTTAGCTCATCTATTGAAGAAGAAGTAGAAAAAATGGTGTGGTCTACCCGCTGGGGCGCAGACACCGTGATGGACTTATCAACGGGGCGTTACATTCACGAAACGCGCGAATGGGTTGTACGTAACTCGCCTGTACCTATTGGCACAGTACCGATTTATCAAGCGCTTGAAAAAGTAAATGGTGTGGCTGAGGATTTAACGTGGGAGATTTTCCGCGATACGCTTATTGAACAAGCCGAGCAGGGTGTTGATTACTTTACTATTCATGCGGGTGTACTGCTTCGCTACGTACCAATGACGGCTAAACGTGTAACCGGTATTGTGTCGCGCGGTGGCTCAATTATGGCTAAGTGGTGTTTAGCGCATCACAAAGAAAACTTTTTATACACGCACTTTGAAGACATTTGCGAAATTTTAAAACAATACGATGTGTGTTTTTCACTCGGTGATGGTCTTCGCCCAGGCTCGATTGCTGATGCCAACGATGAAGCGCAGTTTAGTGAGCTGCGCACATTAGGTGAACTGACTAAAATTGCGTGGAAACACGACGTACAAGTATTTATTGAAGGCCCAGGGCATGTGCCAATGCACATGATTAAAGCCAATATGGATGAGCAATTAAAGCATTGCGACGAAGCGCCATTTTACACTTTAGGCCCGTTAACGACCGATATTGCACCAGGGTACGATCATATCACCTCTGGTATTGGGGCGGCCCAAATAGCATGGTACGGCTGTGCAATGCTTTGTTATGTAACACCTAAAGAGCATTTAGGCCTGCCAAATAAAGAAGATGTAAAAGAAGGCTTAATTACCTACAAAATTGCAGCGCACGCCGCCGATTTAGCAAAGGGGCACCCAGGCGCGCAAGAGCGCGATAACGCGCTATCAAAAGCACGTTTTGAGTTTAGATGGCATGATCAATTTAATATTGGTTTAGATCCAGAGCGTGCTCGCGAGTATCACGACGAAACCCTGCCGCAAGAGTCAGGCAAAGTGGCTCACTTTTGTTCTATGTGTGGCCCTAAATTTTGCTCTATGAAAATTAGCCAAGAAGTACGCGATTACGCTAAAGATTTAGAAACACGCGGTATTGATCCAAATGACGCTGGCGAGGCTATTGAGATCAAAATGATTGATGTAGAAGCCGAGATGAAAGCTAAATCTGCCCAGTTTAAGCAAACAGGCTCAGAAATTTACCACAAAGCGGTATAGCAATAAGTTAGATACAGATGTAGGTGAGGTTTTATACCTCGCTTCTTTAAATATTAAGAAGTGCGAGTGAATTCGCACCTACTAATAACTGCTTTTGGAGGTTTTATGTTTTATAACATTGCTGTGGTGGGTTTTGGTTTAGCAGGGCGCTTAGCTGCCCTTGAGCTAAGTAAGTTGCATCATGTAACGGTGTTTGAAGCAGACGATGAGCAAACCCCAAATAGCGCCGGTAAAGTGGCAGCAGCAATGCTTGCCCCGCTGGCTGAGTCGGTGTTATGCGAGGCTGATTTAGCTTTAATGGGGCTTGATTCAATGAAGCGCTGGCCAGAAATAGTGAGTGAACTTGAGGGGGATGTGTTTTTTCAGCAGCAAGGCACATTGGTCGTTGCGCATCAGCAAGATAAGGGCGACCTACAAAGCTTTACTCAGAGAATAAAGCCCATAGCAGGGCACAGCGCTCAGGCATTAAATG
This sequence comes from Pseudoalteromonas sp. SR45-1, assembly GCF_014163655.1. Taxonomy (NCBI): domain Bacteria; kingdom Pseudomonadati; phylum Pseudomonadota; class Gammaproteobacteria; order Alteromonadales; family Pseudoalteromonadaceae; genus Pseudoalteromonas; species Pseudoalteromonas sp. SR45-1. The sequence goes on from NZ_JACJDR010000002.1 coordinate 42,045, forward strand.
CTCAGCAAATAGCGCAGTTAGAGCCAGAGCTTGCTAATCGGTTTAACCAAGGTCTATTTTTACCCTGCGAGGGGCAAATAGATAACCAAGCCTTTTATAAAGCAAGTTTTACCATGCTCAACAAGCGCAAAGTTAAGTGTGTGTTTAACCAGCGCGTAACCATTAAAAACGGCGAAATAAATAATCGACCATTTGACTACATTATAGATTGTCGTGGGCTTGGTGCTAAAAGTGATAAACCGCTTAGAGGTGTGCGCGGTGAAGTCGCAAGGCTATATGCACCTGAAGTAAATTTAACGCGACCTGTGCGTTTAATGCATCCGCGTTACCCAATTTATATAGCGCCTAAACCTAATCATGAATATGTAATTGGTGCGACCGAAATAGAATCGCAAGATAGCGGCGCCGCAACAGTGCGCTCAACTCTTGAGTTACTTTCAGCGGCTTATACCGTACACAGCGGATTTGCCGAAGCACGACTACTTAATATTCAAACCGGATTACGCCCTGCATTTAGCGATAACCGCCCAGAAGTATCACAAGTTGGCAATGTAATTAGCATTAACGGCTTATATCGTCATGGTTATATGCTGGCACCGGCATTAGTGGCGCAAGTAGCTTCACGAATAGAGTGAGAATAAAATGAACATTACAATTAATGGCGAGCTACTTAATGTTAATAGCAAAGCGCTCGTCGAGGTACTTCAAAGTTTTGGTGCAGTTGCGCCTTTTGCTGTGGCTGTTAATGGCGAATTTATTCCACAAAGTCGGCACAGTAACTATGTACTTAATGAAGGCGACAGTGTTGAGTTGCTGTCACCCATTCAAGGCGGATAAAGCTCATGCAAACTAAAGACTGTTTAACTATTTATGGTGAGCAAGTAAATAGCCGTTTATTAATAGGCTCTGCGCTTTATCCGTCGCCTGATATCATGACCCAATCGATAGTCGCCTCTGGTGCTGAAATTGTTACCGTGTCGCTTAGGCGCCAACAAAGTGCAGCAGCCGGTGATGACTTTTGGCAGTTAATAAAAAATACAGGCTTAAAAATACTGCCTAATACCGCCGGGTGCCACAGTGTTAAAGAAGCCATAACGCTTGCAAAAATGTGCCGAGAGGTATTTGCCACCGACTGGATTAAGCTGGAGCTGATTGGCGATGATTACAATTTACAGCCTGACCCTTTTGCGTTACTTGAAGCCACAAAAATATTAATTAATGATGGCTTTAAAGTATTGCCTTATTGCACCGATGACTTAGTACTTTGCCAGCGCTTAAATGAGCTAGGGTGTGAGGTGCTTATGCCGTGGGGGGCGCCAATAGGCACCGGTAAAGGCTTGTTAAATAGCTATAATTTAAAAACTATTCGAGAGCGTTTACCCGATACCACATTAATAGTAGATGCAGGTTTAGGTTTGCCATCGCATGCCTGCCAAGCACTCGAAATGGGGTATGATGCGGTATTATTAAATTCAGCCATTGCAGGGGCGGGCTGCCCAATTACTATGAGCCGCGCATTTAAAGCCGCAGTTGAAGCAGGGCGCTTTGCATATCAAGCAAAAGCAATGCCGGAAAAAGACGTTGCAGCCCCATCAACCCCAACAATGGGGATGCCATTTTGGCATCAGCAGTAAGGAAAAAAATATGAATAACGTAGTATGGACAATTGCCGGCTCTGACTCTGGCGGCGGTGCAGGTATTCAAGCTGATATAAAAGCAATGCAAAGTTTTGGCGTGCATGGCTGCACGGCAATTACGGCGCTTACTGCACAAAATAGTTTAGGCGTAGAGGCTATTAATGCAGTGTCGACTGATATTATTGAGTCGCAGTTACTAGCGCTTGAAAAAGACATGAAAGCCAAAGTAATAAAAATTGGCATGTTAGCCAATGTGCAGCAAATTCAGTTGATCAGCGAGCATATAAGCCACTATAAAGCTAAGTGGTCTGTGCCTCCCGTTATTGTATATGACCCTGTTGCTATTGCCTCAAGCGGTGACTTACTAACAGAAGAGGACACGGTAAGTGCAATAAAAGAATGTTTACTGCCGCTAGTGGATGTAATAACTCCAAACACCCACGAAACACAGTTATTAACTGGTGTGTATTTAATTGGCCCAGCTGCAATAAAAGAAGCGGCTAATAAGCTATTAAGCTGGGGGGCAAAAGCTGTTGTTATTAAAGGCGGACATTGGGATTACCCAAGTGGCTACTGCATTGATTATTGTATTGATAGTAATACACAAAATGGCGAAGAATATTGGTTAGGTAATCAAAAAATACAAACACCGCATAACCACGGCACCGGGTGTAGCATGGCTTCAGTAATTGCTGCGTGTTTAGCTAAAGACTACCCATTAAAAGATGCCTTTATTTTAGCTAAAGCATATATAAACCAAGGGCTAAAACAGTCGGTACGCTATGGCGAAGGGATTGGACCGGTTGCTCATACATCGTTCCCCACTAATTTAGCTGACTACCCACAAGTAATTGAGCCTGGGAGCTGGCTGGGTGATGAATTAGATTTTGATGTGCCGCTTGATTTTAATATGGCTGCTGATTTTGCACCTTGTGAAAGTAAATCGCTTGGCTTGTATGCAGTTGTAGATAGCACAGATTGGTTAGAAAAATGCTTACAACAAGGCATTAAAACAGCGCAGTTACGCGTTAAAAATAAAACGCAAGATGAGCTTGATGGGCTCATTAAGCAAGCTGTTGAGCTGGGCAAGCAATACAACGCACAGGTATTTATAAACGACTACTGGCAGTTAGCTATTAAGCACGGTGCATATGGCGTGCATTTAGGGCAAGAGGATTTAGACATTGCTAATTTAGCGGCAATTAAAGACGCTGGGTTAAGGCTTGGGCTTTCTACTCATGGTTTTTATGAAATGCTACGTGCGCATAATTATCGCCCTAGTTATATGGCATTTGGCGCTATTTACCCAACCACAACAAAAGATATGACAGGTCAAATACAAGGCCTTGAAAAGCTGATTAAGTTTGTACCACTTATGCAAAGCTACCCAAAAGTAGCAATAGGCGGTATTGATTTAAGCCGTGCTGAGCAGGTAGCGAAAACAGGCGTGGGCAGTGTTGCCGTAGTGCGTGCGATTACCGAAGCTGATAATTACGTAGAGGCTATAAGCGCTCTGCAAGTGGCCATAAGCAGTGCCAATTAAAACTAACAAGGGTAATACTAATTAAGGCTGATAAACGTGAGTGAGCTAAGCGATAAAGAAACTCTGCGTTACAGCCGCCATTTATTGCTTGAAGAAGTTGGGCTTGAAGGGCAATTAGCACTTAAATCCTCAACGGTTGCAGTAGTGGGGGCTGGTGGGTTAGGTAGCCCAGCACTTTTATATTTAGCCGCTGCGGGTGTTGGAACGCTTATTTTAATTGACGATGATGAGGTGGAGCTTTCAAACTTACAACGCCAAGTGCTTTATAAAATAAATCACTTAGGACAAAGCAAGGTCGCCGCAGCGGGTAAAGTATTAGCGAGTCTTAATAATCAAATAAACATAGTAACGCATTGTCAAAAGCTAGATGAGAGTAATGCAGCTAACATGCTCAAAGGTGCTGACATCGTACTTGATTGCTCTGATAACTTTAGTACTCGCTATAGTGTTAACCGTTATTGTATTAGCAATAAAACACCGTTAATTTCGGGTGCTGCACTCGCAACCAAAGGGCAATTAATGGGCTTTGATTTTAGGCAAAGTGATAGCCCGTGTTATGGCTGTGTTTTTCCACAGGGCGAAGCTACACCAGTTATCAATTGCAGTAACGCAGGGGTTATTAGCCCGTTACTTGGTGTAATAGGCTCTATGCAGGCGCAACTTACGCTCAACTTATTGCTGGGGCATGCAGAGAGGTGTGAATTTATAACCTTTGATGCACTCACTTTAAAGCAGCAGCATTTCAAAGTGATTAAAGATTTAGAGTGTAAAGAGTGTGGTAAATAAGTTTTTGAGGGGCTTGTGCCTTTTATTAAATGTAGCGTTAAAGAATTAAAAGCTGCGCTTTTCGCGTGAGCAAGCTTCACGCCTACAACATATCAAACTTTTGCACCAAGCTTGTTGACGCACAGCTTGTTGACGCACAGCTTGCTGGCGTGACGAGCAAAGCTCGTAATTTCTATGCTTTGGTGTCTTCTCATTTACTCCTATTTGTGCAATAAGATCTTAAGTGATTTATTCACAAAGAGGTTAAGAGGGCGCTTTGCTTTAGAGAAGCCAATAAGTAAGTAAAGTATTAGTTATAAATATTAAAAGCGGCCCTTTTCGTGTAAGCAGGCTTTACGCCTACAAAAATAAAAAACCGCGTTTAAATAAACGCGGTTTTTTAATTTCAAATTAACGATTGATTTTAGTCGTTAATTTTTGCAAACGCAGTACCTAAGCGAGTAACCACTTCAGGTAGTTGATCTTCCAATATTTCAGCTTTATCAGCACCCCATGCAAGTACCACAGTAGAGCCTAATTTAAAGCGACCCATTTCTTCACCCTTTTTAAGCGTGATAGCGTTATCGCCAGTGGTTGGGTATTTCCAACTAAATACATCGCTACCAGCTGGTGGCGTGACAGTACCTGCCCAAATTGTTTCTATGCTGGCTACAATTGTTGCGCCAACAAGTACCATTGCAAGCGGACCAATCTCAGTTTCAAAAATTGCTACTACTCGTTCATTACGCGCAAACAAGTTAGGCACGTTTTGCGCGGTAAGTGGGTTTACTGAAAATAAATCACCTGGCACGTAAATCATTTTGCTTAGTGTGCCATCAATTGGCATATGAATACGGTGGTAATCTTTAGGTGCTAAATAAATAGTGGCAAACTTACCGCCTAAAAATGGTGTTGTATCATCTTGTGAGCCGCCTAGTAGCGCTTGTAAGCTGTAATCGTGACCTTTAGCTTGTATTAGCTGTCCGTCAACAATATCGCCTAGCTGGCTGATTGCGCCATCCACTGGCTGAGTGATGATATTGCTATCTTCTACCATTGGGCGCATGCCGTCTTTTAAAGGACGAGTAAAAAATTCATTAAAGCTTTTATAATGAGCCGGATCTGGGTATTGGGCTTCGCTCATATCTACTTTATATTGCTTAATAAATAGTTTAATTAAAGTCGTTGTTAAAGCACCTGCTTTAGCTGCGGCTAATTTACCCACTACGCGTGAAATAAAGTGTTTTGGCATTGCGTACTGCATTGCGATTTTAAATTTGTCTAAACTCACAGTATTTATCCTAAATTATACGCGAGGCGCACGGGCGCCTGCACGGCCATCGGCCATTGTTTCTAAAATTCGGTGGTAGCTGTCAAAGCGCAATTGAGAAATTTTGCCATCTGCTACAGCTTCTTTAACTATACAGCCCGGATCGTTTAAATGTTTACAGTCTCTAAAGCGGCATCCGCCTATAAATTCTCTAAACTCTTTAAAGCACCAGGTTACACGCTCAACATCTAAATGCCATAAACCAAATTCGCGAATTCCTGGCGAGTCGATTAGGTTACCGCCACTTGGTAAATGGTGAAGGCGTGAAACAGTTGTTGTGTGCTGGCCTAGGCCGCTGTTTTCAGATACTTCTTTAGTTAATATTTCAGCGTTAGGTAATACAGTATTAACGAGGGTTGATTTACCCACACCACTTTGACCAACAAAAATGTTATTTTTACCAACAAGTACTTCTTTTAATTCATCAATACCATTACCCGATATATTACTAACAAGGAGTACTTGGTAATCAAGTTTACGATAGATATCGAGAACTTTTTGTATTTCGCTAAGACCTGCGTCATCAATTAAATCTATTTTATTGAGTACTAAAATTGGCTCAATACCCATATCTTCACAGGCTATTAAATAGCGGTCGATAATACTTGGGGTAAACTCAGGTAATACCGCCGATACCATGAGTATTTGATCAATGTTAGCCGCAATAACTTTTACGCCGTCGTAAAAGTCAGGGCGGGTAAGTTGCGAGCGACGCTCTTGCGTGGCTTCAATTACTCCGGCTAAATCACCTTCACTTACTTTGGCACGGCGAAACAATACCTCATCACCACACACTAAATTTGACACGGTACGTCGTATATTACAACGAAGTACATCGCCATTTTCAGTTTCGACATCGGCGTGTTGGCCAAAACGACTGATCACAATTGCGCTCTCGACCTGACCTAAATTATCGGTTTGCCACTCTTGCGCGCCTTTTTTAGCTGGTCTTGAGTCTGCGCTATTAATGCGCTTTTGGTGGTTGGCCTTGATCTGACGCGATTGGCCTTTACTTAATTTTTTCTGTTTTGCCACTGGAGGCCTATAACCTTAGTTAAATGTCGCTTTTCCTAAAAAAAGCTTTAGCTCGACGGTTGATGCTAATATGATATATCGAAATGCGTTGGATCTAAAGGAAAGCACCGCTTAGGTAATTATGACTATTAATAAATCAAATTTAATTTGGCTCGATCTTGAAATGACAGGACTCGAACCAGAGACCGATAAAATACTCGAAATTGCGACGGTTGTCACTGACGCAGACCTGAATATATTAGCTGAAGGGCCAACCATAGCTATTCATCAAAGTGATGAATTACTAAATGGTATGGACGAGTGGTGTACTACGCAGCATGGTAAGTCGGGTTTAACAGCGCGCTGTAAAGCAAGTACATTCGATGAAGAGTATGCCGTGGCACAAACGTTAGATTTTTTAAAACAGTGGGTGCCTGCAGGTGTATCACCAATGTGTGGTAATTCAATTGGGCAGGACCGCCGCTTTATGAATAAATACATGCGTGAACTTGAAGATTTTTTTCATTACCGCAATCTTGACGTGAGTACTATTAAAGAATTAGCACGTCGCTGGAAACCCGAAGTGCTTGCAAAAGTGAATAAAAAAGGCTCGCACCTTGCTTTGGATGACATTAAAGATTCGATTATGGAATTAAAAGTCTATAGAGAAAATTTCTTTAATTTGTAAAAAACACTTGCAAACACATCGGATTATTGTAGAATCCTGCCCCGCTCAAGACGATAACCCACGCGGGGTTAGTGTGTTTGAGTTGTTTTTATTGTGGTCGTTTTACATCCATAATTAAAATGCGGTACTAGCTCAGTTGCTAGAATGTTGAACGCGACCCGTCGCGCTTAAGCGTAAAATAACTGAAGAAATAAAAAATGCGGTACTAGCTCAGTTGGTAGAGCGCGACCTTGCCAAGGTCGAGGTCACGAGTTCGAGCCTCGTGTACCGCTCCAATTTCTAACCAAAAGAAATTGTAGTGTTGAATGAAAATATAATGCGGTACTAGCTCAGTTGGTAGAGCGCGACCTTGCCAAGGTCGAGGTCACGAGTTCGAGCCTCGTGTACCGCTCCAATTTCTAACCAAAAGAAATTGTAGTGATAGTAAATTTAGTTATGCGGTACTAGCTCAGTTGGTAGAGCGCGACCTTGCCAAGGTCGAGGTCACGAGTTCGAGCCTCGTGTACCGCTCCAATCTTTTTATATCCTTTCAAAATCCTTTGTATTAAAAATCATAAATAAAATTATAATTTAAAATCTCTCTTATCTACTTTATTCTTTGTGCAATATTCAGCATTAAAGTTTTGGTTGTTAGAAATTATTACTTCGCGCGCCTAAGATTTACGTCTATAGAGTGGCGTATTTTGAATCTATGAGGGTATGGCTGAAGAAACACAGAGGTTAACATTTTAAACCGAGAAGCTTGAGTTAAAAAAGCTCACCCTGAATAGTTGCTATAACTCCTCTAGAGCCACCAGAATCGCGATGTTCACCTAAATAAATACCTTGCCATGTACCTAACGCTAAATAGCCATTTGAAATAGGAATACTTAACTCGCAGCCTAACGTACTGGTTTTTATGTGTGCAGGCATGTCGTCGTCACCTTCATAATCGTGGCGATAATAAGGTTGACGCTCAGGAACGAATTTATTGAAATGGCTCTCCATGTCCATACGAACAGTGGGGTCTGCATTTTCGTTTATTGTAAGGCTCGCTGAGGTATGCTGAATAAATAAATGCAACAAACCAACTTTATAATTTGCCAGTTCAGGAAGCTGAGACAATATTTCGTCATCGATTATATGAAAACCTCGCGGGCGAGGCTTTAATGTAATTTGCTTTTGCTGCCAACTCATAATTTATCGAAACTAACTTCAATGTTTGCATTACCAGCATCACAGCTAAATGGCATGATGATTTTTTTACCTTGGCTTTTGTGAGTAATTGTATGACCCTTACCCGATACCACAATAGGCGTTGCCATATCAAAGTCGAAGCCTTTCTCGCCAAGTAAATTTTTAGCACCACCTGTTACCATGTTGGTTATTTCGCCAACCATATCAGTAACTTCTTCATCTATGGTATCAGGGCGTTCGCCAAGCATACGCTCCATGATGGTCAATGCTAATCCTTCATCAAATGTAATTGAAAATGATCCTCGCGTTTGCGGGCCAACCATGCCAATCAAACCTGATACATCACCACAGGCTATCTCATCAGTTTTAATGCGAGGTTTACCTGGCTTCAATTGAGTTTGAGCCATAGTGCTCAAAACATTAATTAAAGAAGATAAAAAGGGATTGATGAATTCTACATTCATAGTGGCTACTCTTAAATTTGTTCTGTGAAATGACTATATAGTTTGAGTATAGTCACTAAGGATAACTTTGAAGGATTATGATGCTCTGCAAGATTCACATTTACCATGTGCTTCTATTGTCTGCCCTGATACAACAAACCCACCTTCGGCAGCTAAATTATTTAGCTCATGCGAAATTACACTCGAGTGTAACTCTTTGACAAAACCACAGGTATCGCAAATTAATAATTGTACTGGGTGTATATGATCAAAATGATGACACAGCATAAATGCATTTGTGCTTTCAATTTTATGAATAAAACCTAGCTCAGCTAAAAAGTCTAATGCACGATAAATAGTTGCAGGTTTAGCACCCGTTTCAGTTATTTTTAATTGCTCAAGCAAATCGTATGCACCAACACCACCTTGTGCGCTGGCTAATAGGCGAAATACTTTCTCGCGGATAGGCGTAAAACGCGCACCACGGTTGTCACAAACTTGTTTTGCTTTACTTACGAGTGATTCTATATTCATCATTACTCTTATCCTTATGCTACCGTGATATACTAACATACTGTGTTGTAGTTGCAGCGTTTTTATTAAGCGCTTTTTACCTAGGAAACCCAGTAATGCACGAACTATTAGCTATATTTATTTTCTTTTTTGCGGTTATTGACCCCATTGGTACTGTACCTGTATTTATTGCAGTCACACGTGGTGATGATGAGAAATTTAAACGCAAAGTTATATATAAAGCGGTAGGCGTATCTGCATTAGTGCTCTTATTTTTTGTACTTGCAGGTGAGCAATTACTTAACGCAATTGAAATTCCGCTTTCGGCTTTTCAAATAGCCGGCGGTATCATATTACTTATTTTTGCGCTCTCAATGATATTTGGTGAAAGTAAACCAGAAGCCGAAATTAAAAGTGTACGCGACAGCACTGAAACCGCTATTTTTCCGCTTGCGATTCCCTCTATCGCGAGCCCTGGCGCTATGTTAGGCGCCGTATTAATGACTCGTAATGAAGAATATACTTGGGTTGAGCAATTACTAACGTCTTCGATGATGCTTGCTGTATTGGCTGTTGTACTGGTTTTGTTACTGCTTGCAACGCATGTACATAAATTAATTGGTGACAGTGGTGCAAGTATAGTAAGTAGAATTATGGGGCTTATTTTAAGCTCGGTTGCGGTTACCAATATTTTAAATGGTATAGCCCATTATTTTGGCTTGCAGGTTTTCTCTTAACATTGATGCTCGCTAGGCTTTTGTGTAAAATGCAGCGCCTTTTAAGCTGTGCTTAATAACTTTAATACCCTGAGGTTTGCTTTGAATAAATGTACTTTGGATAGACGCTTTTCTGTGGCCCCCATGCTTGATTGGACTGATCGCCATTGTCGTACTTTTCATCGCAAAATGACTAAACATACTGTGCTTTATACTGAAATGATAACCACAGGGGCTATTTTATTTGGTCGAGGCGACTACTTACATTTTAATAAACACGAAGGCCCAGTTGCGCTGCAACTTGGTGGCTCTGATCCTAAAGTGCTTGCGCAATGTGCAAAACTTGCAGGTGAGCGTGGTTATGACGAAATAAATTTAAATGTAGGTTGCCCGTCAGACAGAGTTCAAAATGGCCGATTTGGCGCATGTTTAATGGCTGAACCTCAATTAGTTGCTGAGTGCGTAGCAGCAATGAAAAACGAAGTAAGCATTCCTGTTACCGTTAAAACGCGTATTGGTATTGATGAGCAAGATTCGTATGAGTTTTTATGTGCGCTTATTGAAGCGTCTCATAAAGTAGGGTGTGATGATTTTATTATTCATGCTCGTAAAGCATGGCTTAATGGTTTAAGCCCGAAAGAAAATCGTGAAGTTCCACCGCTTGATTATCCACGTGTTTATCAACTTAAAAAAGATTATCCGCAGCTAGACTTAAGCCTAAATGGCGGTGTTAAAACAATTGAGCAGAGCCTAGAACATTTGCAACATATTGATGGTGTAATGATTGGGCGTGAGGCTTACAGCAACCCATTTATGCTCAATGACGTTGATGAGAAAATTTATGGTGATGCTGCAAACACGCAGTCACGCCACGACGTAGTGCGTTCAATGTATGACTACATTGAAGAAGAAATGCGTTTGGGTGCTAATTTTTGGCATATTGCACGTCACATGCTCGGTATTTTTCAGGGGCAGCCTGGTGCGCGAGGTTTTAGACGCCACCTTTCTGAAAGTGGTCACGGTAAGCAAGCTGATTTATCGGTAATGGATAAAGCATTAAGCTTTGTACCAGAATAAAAACTAAGCTTTAAAAATTCTAAATTTAAGCCACTTTCGAGTGGCTTTTTTAATCCTAAAAATTAGTCAAAATCATAATTTATTGGCCAATTACACTCTATGTTGTTCAGCTTAAAGTCACTAAAATTTAGAATGTTTGTTATTTACCATTATGATTTTAAATGCTTTATTTTCTTTTTGATGGACTTGGCACAACTCTTGGAATCTTCTTGTTGAAATTAATTAAAAATCAACAGGAGAATACCATGGGAATATTTAACCGCGTAAGTGATGTAATTCAATCAAACATTGTCGCCATGCTTGATAAAGCAGAAGATCCAGAAAAACTTTTAAACCTAATGCTTACCGAGATGCAAGATGCATTGAATGAGTGTCGTAGTACAGCAGCCGCTTTATTGTGTGAAGAGAAAGTAATTAATCGCCAAATTGATACTAAAAAAACAGAATTAGCAGCTTGGCAAATGAAAGCAGAACGTGCGGTTGAGAAGGGCAGTGATGACCTTGCTAAATCAGCTTTACTTGAGAAGCAACACGTTAACGAAAGCATTGAAAATAAGCAAACTCAACTAGAAACATTGCAAGAGTCTATTGCAAAAATTAAGTCTGATTGTGAACGCTTGCAGCAAAAAATGGCTATGGCTAAAACTAAGCAAGCTCAGTTAATGCAACGCCATAATGTTGCTATTGCTAGAGGGCGAATCAGTACGCAACTACAAAGCGATAAAGTTGCCCATGCGTTGTCTCGTTTTGAACAAATAGAGCAGCGAGTTGAAGGTATTGAAGCTCAAGTAGAGGCTTATGAGCTGACTGATACAGCAAGTTCTACCAGTGCCCAAATTGAGTCGTTAGTTAAAAATGAAAAAATTGATGCTGAACTGGCTCGCTTAAAGGCGAACTTAAATACTAATTTAAAACACACTGCTTAGGAGATTGCTATGAACAGCTTTAATCGTCAACGAGGTTGGTATAAAGATACTCTGAATAAAAAAATATCGGGTGTTTGTAGTGGTTTAGCCCATAGATTGGACTTTCCGGTATGGGCAACACGCGTAGTTACTATTTTATTGTTTTTGAGTTTTCCGTTTGCAGTTGCACTTGGCTATTTTATAGCGCATTGCTGTCTTGAAAATAAAGAGTATTAATACCAACAGGCATAAATATTTGAACAATTTAACGAATTAAATCACCCTATAACGTTGTTAAAAATTTTAATTTAGAACAGCTAAGTATAAAAATTTTTGCCTAGTTATAGCGCAATTTTCTTATCGTTAAATAGACCTCATGTATAAGCCGGTTGGTATAAGGAGAATTACTATGAAAGCTTTGGCAGTATGTGTAATTATCTATTTATTACTGTTTACTGATTTAATAACGTTTGTGCAGATTGATTCTTGGCAGTTGCCGTTATGGATTGCTGACATTAGTTGGGCTGGGCTCGAGCTTGTAGGTGCTTTGGCCGCAATTATTGCTGTAGTTGCGGTAGTGGCTTTAATTACTATGGGATTAGTTGGTGCCGGTGTAGTGGCATTAGCAGGGACTGTTTTAGCGCTTTTATTCGGATCTATAATGATTGCATGGCCGTTACTATTTGTTGCAGTGTTGTGTTGGCTTGTTGCCGATAACAAAAAAGTAGCCTCTTAATCCTTAATTTGACTGACTATTATAGGTTAACTATGTTAAATTTAGCCTGTAATTTAAAGTTTTCATAAGGATAATAATGATGACGAAACTATGTTTTTCGATGGCTTCTGCATTAATATTTAGTTTTTTTTCGTCATCGTTGGCGGCGCACTCAGGACACGATCATGGTTCTGATGTGGCTGTGCTCGAAGTAACTAACGCGCAAGTTAGAGAGTTTTTACCTGGCAGTACTTCAACTGTAGGTTATTTAACCCTTATTAATCACAGTGGAGCCGCAGCAACTTTAACTAAGGCAACTATTGATGGCTTAGGGCGTGTTGAAATACACGAACATTCACATGTAGACGGCATGATGAAAATGCTACAAGTTGAATCGGTTGAAATTAAGGCGCACGAAAGTGTCAGCTTTCAGCCTGGCGGTTATCATTTAATGGCATTTGAACCACAAGAGCCATTAAAAGTAGGACAAGAACGTAAACTCACACTATATTTTAGTGACGGTAATCGCTTATTTACTAATGCTCAAGTCGTGTCGCTTGAAGCGCAAGCTAAGCAGTCAAAACCATCTACTCAACACGCTCATCATTAGGAGTACACATGTCGCAACATAAAGGAAAAATAGCAGGAATAATTGTTTTACTGCTTATCATTTTTTACGCAATTGCTGTTTATTGGAGCACAGAACCTTCACGTTTTGACGTTGTTGCAAACGCGAAAGAGCAAGCGCAGCTTCGTAATGAAAAAATAGTAACGGGTTATGTAACTACTTCTACATTAATTACGGTAGCCAATACCTTACTAGATAAACCGGGTGGCTACTTATCAAATGATGTAATACCACCAAGTATTATTATGGATGATATACCAGCGTGGGAATATGGCGCACTAGAAATGGTACGTGATTTATCGCTTTCTATGCGAAAAGATTTTAGCCGTTCTCAATCACAATCAACGGAACATGAAGCCCTTAAAAAGGCGCAGCCGCAGTTTAATATAAGCTCTGAGGCATGGGCATGGCCAAGTGCCGAAGGTGAGTACCAAAAAGGTATTGACTACTTAATGGTATATCGTGGACAAATTGCTAATGAGCATGAGCGCGATAGCCAATTTTACGCACGAGCAGATAACTTACGTAGTTGGCTTAAAGAAGCTGAAAAACGTTTAGGTAGCTTAAGCCAACGTTTAAGTGCCAGTGTAGGCCAAGAAAAAGTAAACACCGATTTAGCGGGTAATTCATCTAATAAACAAGCAACTCTTGCGCCACTGCAGCAGCAAGTAAGAACACCATGGTTAGAAATTGACGATGTGTTTTACGAGTCGCGCGGTGCTACTTGGGCGTTACTGCATTTTTTACAAGCGATAGAGTATGACTTTAATGACGTGCTTGAAAAGAAAAATGCACGTGTAAGCTTACAACAAATCATACGTGAACTTGAGGCGACTCAAGAAACAGTATGGAGCCCACTTATTTTAAACGGCAATGGTTTTGGCTATGTGGCAAACCATTCTTTAGTTATGGCAAATTATATTTCTAGAGCCAATGCGGCTTTAATCGAACTCAGCGAACTACTAGCTCAAGGATAAAAAATGAAAAAGTATTGTTTAGCAGCAGCCCTTTCAATGGCATGTTTAGCACCAGCAGCGCAAGCTGACACTCTACTAGGTTTATACGTAGGTGTTGATGGGTGGAAGTCAGATAACGATGGTCAATTTTCTTATAAAAATAATGCATCTCAAGATTTTAATTTTGAAGATGAGACTTTTGTAAGTTACTACGCGGCACTTGAGCACCCTGTACCATTAGTTCCAAATATTAAATTAAAGTATACCGAGCTTGAGTTAAATGGTTCTGCGCTACTTACAGATACATTTAGCTTTAATGGCTCTGATTATGTTGTAGGCTCTACGGTAAATACGGTAAGTGATTTAACACACATCGATTACATTTTTTATTATGAGATTTTTGATAACGATTTAATCTCAATTGACTTAGGTTTAAATGCTAAGCAGTTTGATGGTGATATTGTTGTAAATGGTACTACTCAAAATGGTGGTTTTAACTTTACCGAAACAAAAGATTTCTCTGGTTTTGTTCCTCTTGCATATGGCCGTGCCGAAGCCGGCTTACCATTTACTGGTTTAAGTGTATTTTTTGAAGGTAGCTTTTTGGCTATTGACGATAGCAAAGTACAAGATTACCAAGTAGGCGTAGCGTGGGAACTTATTGATAACCTAGCAGTAGATGTTGCTGTTAAAGCAGGTTACCGCTCTATGGTATTAGAACTTGATGATGTAGATGATATTACGACTGATATTGATGCATCTGGCCCATTTGCGGGTATTCAGGTTCACTTTTAATTAGTATTTTCTAATTAAACAAAGCGTGGCATATTATTTTATTGCGTGCCACGCTAAATCAAACTCTCCCTCCAGCGCATTATTAATTAACTGCTTATAAATTTTATTTACAGGAAAATTAATGAGTTTAGATAACTCATCACCTGTTTGCGTGAATTTATAATAGCTCAATACCAAATCACTACTTTTTGCTTTTAACGTTACTTTTTGCGATAAAAATGAAAGGGTAAGTTCTTGCCCCGCTTTAAGCACTGCAGATTCAATTTCTTTTCTATACAGTAAATTAAGATCCATGAGCGTTAAAATATCAGGAAAGCTAATACCCGTTTTTCCTAAATTTAAAGATACTTTATTGCCTTTTCGTAGCAAATCAAACAATGACGGTTTTTTGTAAAAGCCGAGTAATATAAAGTGGCTGTCGTCTTTTTCGTTATAGCCTGAGAGCGACACACATTTTTGTAAAGAGTCAGCTTCTCGCTGTGTCATATGCTTTAATGTTTGCAGACTTTTAATTGAAAACGTACCAGGGTTGAGTGTTTCTCCCGTTAAAATTTTGGCCCATAAAGTTTGCATTGACGCATTTGAAGTATCCTCGCACAGTGCGATAAAATGCTCTACCCAGTCAGCATCGGGTTGTTTAGTACTTGCTACATCGGGGCAAAACCCCATAGCCATTGCTAAAATTGACTCTATATTTTGTTGTTGTTTTATTAGTAATAAATCTTGGCGCTTTTGGGCACGAGCTAAAACAGAGTTTTCACTGTTGATATGATAAAGCGGCTTAACTTGGCCTTTAATATCGTAATTTTGTTCGGGGGTAGGCAGTACTCCGTTACTGCCTATTTTTGTTATAGGGTAACCAAGTAAGGATTCGATAATGTTAGCAAGGTTAATTCTCGCTTGTGCTGTCTTGACTGTCATGGCTGTGCATTGTCCTTTGTGAATGACTAAGCTGAGCAACAGTTTTAAGGTTATTTAACCCCATTGAAACTGTATTACGGAGCACATATTCGCTCAAAATTGCGGTGTAACCCGATATTAAAGGGGCGGTTGTTTGTCCGTTAATCTTACATATTAAAGTGACGATACCGTTTTGCTCACTAAAATTAAAAGTCCCCCTAATAATATGCTCAGCATTTAAAAGTATATTAAAGCTGACCTTATTTTGATTCACCGAAGTTATGATCATTTCACCATACCCCCATTTTCCTTTCCAAGACTGATGAGCACCTAGGCCAGAGCTAGGTTCGCCCAAGGTAAAACGTATACTTGGGTCTACTTTTTCCCATGGAGACCATTTTTGCCATTGATTAAAGTCAGTAATAAGCGGTTTTACTGCGTCAATATTTGCATTGATTTCTATTGTTTTATTTACACTATAACTTTGAGGAAGTATTAGCCCTACCAGTACTAATACCAATAGCAATAACAGTACGCCTTTGAACAATATTTTTAATGGTTTAATAAGCACACCTTTTATTAGTTTTTTGAGTTGAAATACAACAACTTTTTATTAATCGACTATAGTATGAATTAGATTATAAACCAAAAATAATTTATAAATTGCTACCTAGGAGAGCGAATGTCGTCAGATCAAAACGATTTTTTATTTTTTGAACAAGACTATGAAGATGATGCAGTAATTGAGCCGACTAAGTTTTGGGATATTTTAATTGTTGATGACGAACCTGAGATCCACTCTGTAACAAAGTTAGCTTTGTCTGGGGTTGAGTTTTTGGGGGCAGGCTTGCGATTTCATGATGCCTATTCGGGAGCTGAAGCAATAGAGATTTTAGCTGAAAATAACGATATTTCAGTTATTTTTTTAGACGTTATTATGGAAACTGACGATGCTGGCTTGCAGGTTGTAAAAAGGGTGCGTGACGAATTAAATAATCAACATGTGAGAATTATTTTAAGAACAGGGCAAGCTGGTAATATACCAGAAGAAAAAGTAATACGTGAATACGATATAAATGATTATAAAACTAAAACAGAACTCACTCGCTCTAAATTAGTAACATCGCTCATAACCGCTATTCGCTCTTACGAGCAGGTATGCCAGCTTGAATATCAAAGTGATGCAATGAACACGATTGTTTCTGCATCAAAGTCTATTTTAGGGCTTACTGATATTAAGCAACTATGCAAAGAAATCATCAAGCACATGAGTATTATTTTAAAGTGTTCACCTCGAGGGCTTGTGTGCAGCAAATTAGACGGCGATGACTTTATTCAAGTATTAGGTGGTTGTGGGCATTACGAAGACTACTTTGGTGAAAAATTAATTAATGTTGATAGCAAAGTATTTAAACAAGTTGAGTTGTGTTTTGATTTATTAAAGCATCAACATACAGGCTCAAGTGCAACATTTGTATTAAAAAGTAAGCATAGAAAAGCGGCTTTATATATAGAATGTGACCATGTTCCTTTGCAAGCACAATTGCAGTTTGCTGAAATCTTCTTAACAAATGTGAGTGTTGCCCTGGATAATATAAGGCTGTTTGTAAAGTTAAGAGATGCAGCTTATAAAGATGTGCTTACAGGTATTTCAAATCGTACCAATTTTATTGAACGGGTAGAGCGTTATCAAAAGCCGCACGTGAATGATTATGTATTTGTACTACTTGATATAGTTAATTTTGCAGATATTAATAATGGCTTAGGGCAAGAGGTCGGCAATAAAGTATTAATTGGCATTGTGCAAAGGTTAAAAGAAAACTACCCAACAGCTAAGTTACTATCTCGTATTGGTGCTGATGTTTTTGGTTTTATTATTCGCCGTGATGAACTCGACTTAAAAAAATTGAATGAGCAGTTAGGTGTTCCATTTTGCGCAGAAGAGCATACATTGCCTATCGATTTTAGATTGGGTTTATGCCAACAGCAAGACTTTCAAAGTAGCGGGATTGATACACTTAAAGTTGCTTATATTGCACTTAATCAAGCTAAAAAAACAAAACACAAAGAGGGAATTTATTACAGTGTAGACATGCAAGATAAAATGGCTTGGCGCATAGGAATTATTAGGCAATTACGCCATGATTTTGCTCGAAACAAGTTAGAGGTATGGTACCAACCTCAACTTTCATTAGGAGACTTGTCTCTAATTGGGTGTGAGGCATTACTTAGGTGGCCCACCGGTAATGGATCATATATATCGCCAGCGGTATTTGTTCCACTTGCAGAAGATGCGGGCTTGATTGTTGATATAGGGCAGTGGGTTTTAGAGCAAGCTTGCCAACAACAAAAGCGCCTAGAAAATATGGGTACCGAAATTTGTATTGCGGTTAATGTGTCTGTTCCACAGTTTAAAGTAAAAGGCTATGCTCAAAACGTTAAAAATACATTATTAAAATATGGCGTTAAGCCAAAAAACATAGAATTAGAAGTCACTGAAAGCGTAGTAATGGATGAACTCGAAACTGTTATTAATACACTTAGAGAGCTTCAAGAGCTAGGGATGGAAGTTGCTATTGATGACTTTGGGACTGGCTTTTCATCGCTTAGTTATATACAAAGTTTACCCTTGGATAGATTGAAAATAGATCGTGCATTTATTAAGGATCTGCCAAATGATGACACTGGCGCTATTGCTGCCTTAGTTATTTCTCTTGGTGCTAAGTTGGGTTTAAAAACGATTGCTGAAGGCGTTGAAACACAAGAACAAGCTCAGTTCTTAAAAAACTTAGGCTGTGATGAGGTACAAGGTTTTATGTATGCTAAACCAATGCCTGAGCATGAATTGATAGAATTTATAAATAAACGCTAAAAAAGATTAACTTATTATTTAAGCTAATGAACGATTTAGAATTTAAAGCGCGATATGCTTTGACTACTTTGTATATATAAAGAATTTAGTAGGGTATAATTCGCGCCTTTTGTTATTCTACGGCCACAATTATGAGCACACTCAAAGCTAAGCGCGCCTTATTTTCATACCCTAAATACTGGGCTGAATGTTATGGCACCGCGCCATTTTTACCAACTACACGTGAAGAAATGGATGCACTTGGCTGGGATAGTTGCGACATAATAATAATTAGTGGCGATGCGTACGTTGATCATCCTAGTTTTGGTATGGCTGTAATTGGCCGTGTACTTGAAGCGCAAGGCTTTAGAGTGGGGATTATTGCCCAACCTGCATGGGACTCTAAAGATGCATTTATGGAGCTCGGCAGACCGAATTTATTTTTTGGTGTAACAGCCGGCAACATGGATTCGATGATCAACCGCTATACAGCGGAAAAACGCATGCGCCACGATGATGCTTACACGCCTAATAACGTTGGCGGTAAGCGCCCAGATCGCGCCGTGATGATTTACTCGCAAAAATGCCGTGAAGCATACAAAGGTATCCCAATTGTTATTGGCGGTATTGAAGCCAGCCTTCGCCGTATTGCTCATTACGACTATTGGCAGGAAAAAGTACGTCGTAGTATTTTGTTTGATGCAAAAGCCGATATTTTAATTTACGGTAACGCAGAGCGCCCGCTAGTTGAAGTTGCACACCGTATTGCGGCGGGTGAAACGATGGATACGATTCAGGATATTCGCGGCACGGCTGTTATTCGAAAAGAGCCTCTACCTGGTTGGCGTGGCAGTGATTCTACCGCTATTGATAAAATTGGTAAAATAGACCCTATTCCAAACCCATATGGCGCGGATGATGTTGGCTGTAGTAAATCTGAATTTAAACAAGCGGGTATTGATTTAAAAGCAGAAGCGGCAAAACCAATCATGGTTCAGCCTGCACGTCCTAAGCCGTGGGAAAAAACCTATGTTAAGTTACCTGCTTATGAGCAAGTAAGTGTTAACAAACCTTTATACGCCCATGCCTCGAGAATTTTACATCAAGAAACAAACCCTGGTTGTGCAAGAGCGCTTTACCAACGACATGGCGATCGCTCTATTTGGGTAAACCCGCCAGCATATCCATTAGAAACACATGAAATGGATGCTGTATTTGGTTTGCCGTATCAGCGTATTCCTCACCCAAGTTATGGTGATGCTAAAATCCCTGCTTACGATATGATTAAAACGTCTGTTAATATTATGCGTGGCTGTTTTGGTGGTTGTTCGTTTTGCTCAATTACAGAACATGAAGGGCGCATTATTCAAAGTCGTTCACAAGAATCTATTATTGAAGAAATTGAACAAATTAGAGATAAAGTTCCCGGCTTTACTGGTGTTATTTCTGATTTAGGTGGCCCAACGGCGAATATGTATAAGCTGCGCTGTACGAGCAAAAAGGCCGAGAGTACCTGTAGACGCTTATCATGTGTGTATCCAGATATTTGTAAACACATGGATACAGATCATACGCCAACAATAGATTTGTATAAAAAAGCACGTGAAGTTAAGGGTATTAAAAAGGTATTGATTGCTTCAGGTGTACGTTACGATTTAGCTGTACGCGACCCGCGTTACGTTAAAGAATTAGTAACGCACCATGTAGGCGGTTACTTAAAAATAGCGCCAGAGCATACAGAGGATGGTCCATTATCAAAAATGATGAAACCAGGTATGGGAGCGTACGATCAATTTAAAGAACTATTTGATAAGTACTCTAAAGAAGCCGGTAAAAAGCAGTATTTAATTCCTTACTTTATATCTGCTCACCCAGGTACAAAAGATGAAGACATGGTAAACATGGCTTTATGGCTTAAATCAAACGACTTTAAGCTTGATCAGGTACAAAATTTTTACCCATCACCTATGGCTAATGCGACGACTATTTACCATACAGAGATGAACTCTTTACGTAATATAAAAAACAACTCAGAAGTTGTTCCAGTACCTAAAGGCGCACGCCAACGTAGATTACATAAAGCTATTTTACGCTACCACGATGCAGCTGGTTGGCCAATGATACGTGAAGCTTTACGTAAAATGGGTAAAGCTAATTTAATTGGTAAAGGGCCTAACTGTTTAGTGCCAGAAGAAGGGCGCGATGAAAAATCAGGTAAAGGTGGTAAAAAAGGTGGGCGTCCGGCACTAACGCGACATACTGGTTTTAGCCAATTTAAAAAGGCAAACACTAAGCCAAAAGTGGGCGGTAATCGTCAAAGCACACGTTAGTAATTTTATTCGCTAATAGATAAGGCTAATTGCGGTACGCGTTTTTTAGCTTTTGTATACGTAAATTAAGTCAGCTTTGCTCTTTATTATCTATATTATTGTAGGTGATAAAGAGTGAGGTTTTAGAGCCCCCTCTCTTTAGATATCCTGTGCTAAGTTTAGCTTTTTTTTAAAGCATTGATGATAACCACAAACGCAATTTAAGTGACCATAACGGCTGAATGCCGGTGAGTCCTTGCGTCATTTTATTATCTTTTAAGATTATATAAGATGGCGTGACTTGTCCCTGCCAATCGGAAAATATCTCCCCGTGTTGATCGTTAACAGTACTGAAGCTGTAGCCTTGCTCATTTAAATAATCATGCAGCTCTTGATCAGAGCCTGATTTTATCGCGATGCTCACAACAGGGTATTTATTCTCGTTTTCGAGTTCGTTTATGGCAGGGGAGGTAATACTACAAATAGGACACCAAGTTCCCCAAAAATACACAAGCGTGGGTTTATCTTGGCTCATTGCTGCTAAATTAATGTTTTGCCCTTTATAGTCGATTAATTGTAATTGAGGATTTGCTGGCATGACAGGTTGCCGCCACCAATTGACGGCGGTATAAATGACGAAAAATATAGAGCTATATACCAGTACACTTTTTAATATGGATACGCTTTTTTGTTTTAGCGTTTTTTTAGGTATGTCATTTTTATGTTTGGTATCCGTTGCCATAGCTACTGATTTACCCTAACTATTTTTGCTGTAGTTTTTTACTTTTAAAGCGTTTAATTTATATCAGCAACCATGTAGCAGTACCTAAAAAGGCGAATATACCAACAATATCAGTCACTGTGGTTAGCACCACACTCCCTGCAAGAGCAGGGTCTATATTCATTCTTTTAAGAATTATTGGAATACTTGCACCAGCAACACCTGCCACAACTAAGTTCATAAACATAGCGAAGGCGAGTACGCCACCAAGCATAAAGTCCCACTGCCATAGCGCAATAACACCCGCAATTAATAGTGACCACAAAATACCGTTTAGCGCGCCAATGGCCAGTTCTTTCATCATCAAGAAACGTTGGTTTGTTTGGTTTATATGACCTACTGCAATACCACGGATAACAAGCGTTAATGATTGGCTACCAGCAACACCACCCATAGAAGGGACAATACCGTTAAGCACAGCCAAAATAGGGAGAACATCTAAAGTGCCTTCAAAAAAGCTAGCTACAAAAGCAGCTGCAAGTGCGGTTAGTAAGTTAACTCCTAGCCAAACTGAGCGTTTTTTAGAGCTTTTTAGTACTGGCGCGAATGTATCCTCTTCATCATCAAGACCGGCTAGGCTTAATAAGCTATGCTCGGCATCTTCTCGGATTACATCAACGATGTCATCGATAGTAACACGACCGAGGAGTTGGTCGTTATCGTCCACCACTGGGGCCGATATCCAATTATGACGCTCAAATAATTGCGCTACTTCACTTTCATCCATTGAGATTGGGATAGACTCACAATCTTCATCCATTAAATCGCGGACAATTTTTTCTGGCGGATTAGTTAATAATGTACTCAGCGATAAAGCGCCTATAAAGCAGTTATGTTTATCAACAACATATAAATCATCTGTACCCTCTGGTAACTCACCACGCAGTCTAATATAACGAAGTACAACATCGAGTGTTACATCAGGGCGAATGGTCACCGTATCGGTGTTCATTAGCGCACCTGCTGAACGCTCTTGATATGACAGTGCTTGCGTGGCACGTTCACGGTCTTGAATGTCCATCGCGCTAACAACGTCTTTATAGACGGTATCTGGCAGGCTACGTAATACTTCACCTAAGTCATCGTGGCCCATGTCTTCAGTTGCGGCGGCAATGTGCTTAGGTTCCATTTGGGCAATAATGCCTAAACGAACATCTTCAGATAATTCTTCAAGAACATCACCCTGCACATCAGGATCGACCAATTGCCAAAGCAGTCGGCGAATTTTATGCGGTGATGATTCTAATAATAATGCGGTATCACAAGGAGCCGTTTTTGCGAGCATGCGCCTAACTTGAACAAATTGACCACTATTGAGTGACTTCGTCACCTGCTTTAGTTGCTGTAGTGGATAATCTTGTTCAAAAGCTTCTGGCATTGGCGTCCTTTATAAATTGTTATATTACTTTATGGGGGGAGGTGAGTTAACTGGCGTTACTAACCTATTTATTTTATATATCTGTTTTAATTGAAGCACTAGTAATGCGAATATTGTTTTTATAAAACAGATTATTCTTGTTCATTAAAGCGTTGTGCTATTAATTCTCCAACAGCGTGTAAAGCTTGCTCAGAATCAGGGCCTTTACAAACAACTTTAACTTCTTTTCCTTGGCTACTTTCAAGTAACATTAATGCAAGTACGCTATCGCCTGCTGCTTCTTTGTCATCTTGGAATAATGTGATTGTCGCATCAAATTGTACTGCTAATTGCGCAAGCACAGTAGCTGCTCTGGCGTGTAAGCCTAATTTGTTTTTTATTAAAAAGGTATCTTCACAATGCATAACTTACTCTACCTAAGCTGAACAGGTGATTATTCAGCTATATTATTTTTCTTGCTCGCGATGGCGAATTTTTACATTGGGATGTGTCATTGCAAAACTTTCACCGATAGTTTGCGCTAAATACACAGAGCGATGTTGCCCGCCTGTACACCCAATAGCAATGGTTAAATAACTGCGGTTATTTCTTTCTAAATGCGGTAACCACGTTTGTACAAATGTTTGAATTTGCCATGTGAATTTTTGCACTATGCTGTGATTAGCTAAATAGTCTTTAACCGGTTGATCTAACCCATTTAAAGGCTTCAACTCTGGTTCCCAGTGTGGATTTGGTAAAAAGCGTGCATCAAATACGTAGTCTGCTTCTTTTGGTATACCGTGTTTAAAGCCAAATGATTCAAATGTGACAATCAGTTGCTTATCTTTTTTACCTAAAATCTTTTCACGAATAGATTCAGCGAGTTGATGAACACTTAAATCAGTCGTATCTATCATAAAGTCGGCGCGAGTGGTTAATACATCAAGTAATTCTTTTTCTTTTTTGATGGCTAAATCAAGAGGCAACGAGTCTATTGATAGTGGGTGTAATCTGCGTGTTTCAGAAAAGCGTTTGATCAATGTCTGATCGTCACTATCTAAATAAAATAACGTAGGGTTTGCAAAGCCTGGTAAGTATTCAAGAATATCGTTAAATTCATCTTGTTCTTTAGGTATGTTGCGCACATCTATGCTAACAGCAATTTTATCGTAGCTATCAGACACACTGCGAACTAATGAAGGTAGTAGGTTTACTGGAATATTATCTACGCAATAATAACCTAAATCTTCTACAACGCGCAAAGCAACCGACTTTCCAGAACCAGAACGGCCGCTTATGATAATTAACTCCATTTAACACCCTTTATAAAACTATGATTGATCGACAATAACTTGGTAAAGCTCAGTATCAGATTTTGCACTGCGTAACTGTTTACAAAAATCTTTGTTGTTTAGTTTATCAGCAATGGTTGCTAGAGTCTTTAAGTGCTGCTGGTTATCGCCATCTGGTACGATGAGTGCGACAAAAATATCAACAGGGCGATTATCGATTGCATCAAAGTTTATTGGAGTTTCGCTAACGAGCACTAAAGCCAAAGGCTCTTCTGCACCGCTCATTCTTCCATGAGGAATAGCAATGCCACGTCCTATACCTGTACTACCTAATTTCTCTCTGCTCATTAAAGCATTAAGAATATCTTGTTGCGGTAAATACGGAAGTTTGTCGTGAGCAAGTTCGCTAATGAACTCTAAAATTCTTTTTTTGCTATTAAAAAGGACCGCAGCTTTGCTGCAGTCCTGGCATATAAGTGAACTTAATTTCATCATATTAGTGTCGAGCAAGCTTCTCTTTGTGTTTGATTACTTGGCGATCGAGCTTGTCGATCAACGAGTCAATAGCGGCATACATATCTTGATGTTCTGTAGAGGCAAATAGCTCAGCACCGCTTACGTGTATTGTGGCTTCTGCTTTTTGATTTAATTTTTCTACATCGAGAATGACATGAACATTATTAATATGATCAGAGTGTCTTTCAAGCTTCGCAAATTTAGTATTAATATAGTCTCTTAGTGAATCGGTTAATTCTACGTGACGACCAGTTAAGTTTAGTTGCATAAGCATTACCCTCTTAGTTTAGCGTCTTAAATCAGACTTTTACGCTGATTTGACGGTGGAATAGCAAGAGATTCGCGGTATTTTGCGATTGTACGTCTCGCTACTTTAATTCCTTGCTCAGCCAATATATCCGCTATTTTGCTATCACTCAATGGTTTTGCTGAGTTTTCTGCTGCGATTAATTTTCGGATAAGCGCACGTATTGCTGTAGATGAACATTCACCACCGTTTTCAGTACTTACATGGCTTGAGAAAAAATATTTAAGCTCAAATATACCACGGGGTGTATGCATGTACTTTTGAGTAGTTACGCGAGAAATTGTCGATTCGTGCATTTCTACCATTTCAGCAACATCATTTAAAACCATTGGTTTCATGGCTTCAGGGCCATGTTCAAAAAAGCCTTGTTGTTGCTTAACAATACAATTAGTAACTTTTAATAGCGTGTCGTTTCTACTTTCTAAGCTTTTAATAAACCATTTAGCTTCTTGTAAATGTGAGCGAATAAACTGGCTGTCGCCACTTGATTTTACAGTGCGAGACATTGCTGCGTATTGGCTATTAACACGAATTTTAGGCATGCTATCTGGGTTTAATTCGACAACCCAGCGGCCTTTAATTTTTTTAACTGACACATCAGGAATAACATACTCAGATTCTTCCCTTACAATAGTATCTGCAGGTTTTGGGTTGAGAGTATGTATTAGTGTCATTACTTCTTTAAGCTCTTCTTCTTTGAGCTTAGTTTTTTTCATTAATGTACGATAGTCGCGAGCTGCTAATAGATCAATATGCTCGGTTAAAATCATTTTCGTTTCATTAATATAAGGTGTTTCTTTATCAAATTGATTAAGCTGAATACACAAACACTCTTGTAAACTACGTGCAGCAATACCAACAGGATCAAACAGTTGGATGCGTTTTAATACCGCTTCAATTTCATCAAGTTCGACTTCGTTATCATCTTCGTTTTCTTGATTAAAGCTTTCTAAAATCTCTTCGCAGCTTAGTGTTAAAATACCTGAATCATCGACAGCTTCTACAATAGCAATAGCAATAGCTTCGTCTGTAGGGCTAAATGGCGTTAGTTGTAATTGCCACATTAAATACTCATGGAGCGTTTCAGTAGAGGCGCCTTGGTATATTGATTCGTCTTCAGGCATTGGACCTGATGAGGCTGCAGGAGCGGCACTCATGTACTCATCCCAACTGACATCCATAGCCATGTCGTCACTTAGCGTGTCTTTTGCAAGTGCTTCACCAGTATCTTGTTCGTATTCGCTCGGAGCATCATCAGCAGATGCGCTAACAGTTATGTCATCGGTATCAGCTTTTTGCTCGTTTTTACCAGCAGCGTCTTCGGAATAGTCTGCCTCTTCAACCTCTAATAGTGGATTACTGTCGAGAGCTTCTTGTATTTCTTGCTGGAGATCCAATGTACTGAGTTGCAACAAACGAATAGCTTGTTGCAACTGTGGAGTCATTGTAAGTTGCTGGCCCATGCGCAGCTGTAGTGATTGCCTCATGTATCTCTAACAATCCTTTTATGTTGTTATAATTAATACTAGCAGATGCTTAAAGACATGGCGTAAATGTTACAGCCTAAATTGCTCGCCTAAGTAAACATCGCGTACTGTTTTATCATTTAATACGTGTTCTGGAGTACCTGATGCAATCAGCTCCCCATGAGAAACAATGTAGGCTTTTTCACAAACATCAAGGGTCTCTCTTACGTTATGGTCGGTAATTAATACACCAATCCCACGATTTTTAAGATGTTCTATTATTTTCTTTATATCTAATACCGAAATAGGGTCAACACCGGCAAACGGTTCATCCAGTAATATAAATTTAGGATCTGCTGCCAGCGCTCGTGCTATTTCTACACGACGACGTTCTCCCCCCGATAATGCCATACCTTGGCTATCACGAATGTGTTGTATGCTAAATTCATCTAATAAGTTATTGAGCGTGTCTTCTCTGGCTTGTTTATTTAGTTCTTTGCGCGTTTCTAAAATGGCCATTAAGTTTTGATAAACAGTCAGCTTTCTAAAAATCGATGACTCTTGTGGTAAGTAGCCTATGCCTAATCTAGCACGACTATGCATAGGTAAAAGAGTAATATCGTTATCATCAATAGATATTTTACCTTTGTCGCTAGGAACAAGCCCTACAATCATATAAAAAGTCGTTGTTTTACCAGCACCGTTAGGGCCAAGTAAGCCAACTATACTGCCAGCTTGTACTTCAAGGCCGACGTTTTTTACAACTTCACGACCTTTATAGCTTTTTGCCAATAGTTCTGCTTTTAATGTGCTCATGGTTGACCTTTATCGCCTTTTTTACTTTTTTTAGTTTCGATCGGTACTAAAATTGTGTGAACGCGGTCAGTTGAGTTTTCATCTTTTTCGGCACTGATGAGCTGCTGCTCTATGTCGTAGGTAATGCTTTTAGCATTTATTTTTTGTCCGGCTTGCGATACTTGTGCATTACCAACAAGCGTTAAAAAACGCTTAGATACATCATAACGTACTTCGTCAGCACTGGCGCTCATAGTCGTGCCGTCTGATTGCTTTTCTTCAAAGTGCGCAGGGCTGCCTGTGGCAATTAATAATTGTTTATTATCACCAAGTTCATCACGTTTGTGTACTTCGAGGCGATCGGCTGTAATGCGGCGATTACCGTGAATAATCTCAACGTTTTTCTCAAAAATACCCACATTAGCTTTCAATTGACCTTCTTGCTTGTCGGCACTTATTGAAATTTGATTGGCAGCAGGTTGCGTGTTTTGCTCTGCAGCACTACTATTAAACGCTAGTATAAGTGTAGGAATGATAAGTGATTTTAATATTTTATTGGTCATAATATATGGTTCGCGTATGGTTAATTAGTTTTATCACTTCGGTTTTCAAGTCGGCTTCTAGGCCTTTACCGGTGATTTTTAAATTGGGTCCAGTGATAATGACGGGTTGCTCCGAACGCATTGTTAATAACTTTATATCAACCTGAATATTATCAGCATTGATTTTGTCTATCATGGCGTTATCGGTTAAATTTTTGGCAACCACATTACCTTCTAAAATTAATTGTTTATCTTCATATAATGTTGCTTCGTCTGCATTTATTTGCCACGTTTGTTGCTCGTTATATAAAGTAAAAATGGGTTTTTCAAAAAACGTGAAACCTAATTGCTGGTATAGCTCCATTTTAGCCGCAGTGACTTTGTGGCTAATTTTACCTTGCTCATCATAGGCTGTCTGTTTGAGCTCAATAGCTATGTAATCAGGCTTAGCAACAACTTCAGGCTCAGCCTGAGGCACAATATTTGTTTGTGTAAAATAAGGGTACCAAAGCCAAACCATACAGCTAATGAATAAAACGCTTAATATTATGCGCGCTGCATTCATGAACTAGTACCTTGTGTAGTCAATGCTTTACCATTTTCAAGCATGAGCAAATCGGTGAGTTCTCTCACAGCGCCAAAACCACCAGGCATTTGCGTTACATAATGTGACAAACGCTTAATAAGAGGGTGGGCATCATTTACTGCAACGGCAAAGCCTACTAACTCCATAACAGGCATGTCAGGACCGTCATCACCAATATAAGCAATTTGTTCATCGCTAAGGTTGAGTTTATCTTTTAATTCTTGATAGGCAATGAGCTTATTTTCTTGGCCTTGATAAATATGCTGTACGGTTAAGCTGCTCATACGTTGTTGTACTATCTGTGAATGACGACCAGTAATAACAGCTACTTCAAAGCCACTGTTTATAAGTGCTTTAATGCCAAAACCATCTTTTGTATTAAATGCTTTTAGCTCTTCACCTTGATTGCCAAGGTAAATACGGCCATCAGAAAATACACCATCAATATCGCATATAAGTAGTTTTACTTTTTTAGCGCGTGCTTTTGCATCATCGCTCAGCGGTTGATAGAGTTCTTCAAATTGCATTTATAACACTCCTGCTTTTAATAGGTCTTGCATATTTAATGCGCCAATAGGTTGGTTTTTCTCATTGACGACGATTAGGCCATTTATACGTTTACGTTCCATAATATTGAGCGCTTCAGCGGCTAAAATATCTTGCGTAGCTGTAGTGCATGACTTAGTCATAACAACATCTATTTGTGTTGTATGAATATCAATTCTTTGTTCTAAAATGCGACGTAAGTCACCATCGGTAAATAACCCTACGAGTTGCTGATTTTCATCAACAATGGCTGTCATACCTAATCCTTTAGCTGACATTTCTATTAGAGCATCTTTAACTGTTTGTGAAATATCAATAATAGGTGTATTTGCGCCGCTGTGCATAACATCTTTTAAAGTAAGTAATAAGCGCTTGCCTAAACTACCACCTGGGTGAGATAGCGCGAAGTCATCAGCTGTAAAGCCGCGAGCTTCTAATAATGCAACTGCCATGGCATCGCCCATCGCAAGCGTTGCAGTGGTACTTGATGTAGGGGCTAGACCCAATGAGCAAGCTTCTTTTTCTACTTTAATGCACACATGTACATTAGCAAGGGTTGCCATTGTTGATTGTGTATTGCCAGTCATCGCTATCATTTTGGCACCAAGTCGTTTTAAAACCGGAATGATATTTAAAACTTCGCTGGTTTCCCCTGAATTAGAAATAAGCATAACCACGTCATTTTTAGTGATCATACCTAAATCACCATGACTTGCTTCACCAGGGTGAACAAAAAACGCAGGGCTGCCAGTGCTTGCAAGGGTTGCCGCTATTTTATTGCCAATATGGCCTGATTTTCCCATGCCAATAACAATAATACGGCCTTCACAGTCGTACATTAATTGGCACGCGTTATGAAAATTTTCATCTACATATTGTGCAATATCACTAAGTGCTTGGCGCTCAACATCTAAAACGCGAAGGCCTTGTTCAATAAAGTTTAGCGTTGCCATCATTTACCCTACTTGACTAAAAATATACCCTTGGTAACCCAAAAACGCTATTAGCAATAAGCCGCCTTCTACCCTATTGATACGCTGGGTGCCTCTAAAGTTCAATGACATAATAATAAGAGCAAGTGTTGCACCAATCATAATTAATATATCTCGGCTTACTAACGATGGATCAATTGCTGAAGGATTAATAATACCTGCTAGAGGTAATACAGCTAAAATATTAAATATGTTTGAGCCAACAATATTACCTAGTGCTAAATCATCTTCATTTTTAAGTACACCTGCAACCGAGGCGGCAAGTTCAGGCAAGCTAGTACCAATGGCAATAATTGTTAAACCAATGACTAAGTCGCTTAAGCCGAAGTATTTAGCAATATCAACAGCTGAGCCGATTAAAAAATGAGAACTAACCGGCAAGAGTACCATGCCGACAATTAACCAAAATACCGCTTTTTTAGTAGGTACATCGTTTGGTACATCGTCGCAGGCTTCTGAGACAAATGGGTCATCTTGGTTTTTTGCACGCATAGATACAATGATTAACCCACCGATGAATACGATAAAGCCAACTAAAAGCGCAACACCTTCACTAAATGAAAAGTAGTTATCTGAGAACACATACCAAGTAGCTAAAGATACGAGCATCACTAATGGCATTTCACGTTTTAACGTACTAGATGAAACTGAAAGAGGGCGAAATAGAGCAGTGATACCTAACACAAGTAAAATGTTTGTAATATTAGAGCCAACAGCATTGCCAACGGCTGTGTCGGTTTTGTTAGCCAAAGCGGCAGAGGCTGAAACCATCATTTCAGGGGCTGAAGAGCCCATGGCTACAACGGTCAAACCAACAATAAGTGTAGGTACACCAAAGTTTTTAGCAAGAGCCGCAGCCCCATAAACAAACCTATCGGCACTCCAAACAAGAGCTGCAAAACCAAGAATTAAAATAACAAACGAGGTAACCATTGTGTTAAGCCAGTTATACAAAATACGGATGGCGCGAATAGTAACAAAAGCCAAGATGAAAGTATAAATAAAAGAGTAAGGTCAACTAGGTAACAATGTTGCTTTTAAACAGCTAATTTAAAAATTTAAGCCGGGGTTAAGCTGTTTTGAGCGAGTCTTATAATCCTTTTCATGGGTGTATTACAAAATCTTACGAATTGTTTTTTCCATCTTTGACAAAAAAGCTTTAAAATAGGGGCACTAGTGAACATTTTTATGGAGAGCGACTTGTCGCAATCAATAGTAGAAGTCAAGGATGTTAGCTTTTCGAGAGGCAATAGAACCATATATAAAAATATGAGTTTTAGCGTTCCTAAAGGTAAAATTACTGCGATTATGGGGCCAAGCGGAATTGGCAAAACCACTATGTTGCGTTTAATTGGTGGTCAGCTTAAACCAGATTCAGGTGATATTTTATTTGAAGGTGGCAGCATTCCTAAAATGTCTCGTAAAGAGTTATACGAAGCACGTACTAAAATGAGTATGCTTTTTCAAAGTGGTGCGTTGTTTACTGATATGTCGGTATTTGACAATATCGCGTTTCCTATAAGAGAGCACACAAAGCTAAGTGAAGACCTGATTCGATTAGTTGTGTTAATGAAACTGCAAGCGGTTGGACTACGTGGCGCTAAAGATTTAATGCCATCTGAGTTATCCGGCGGTATGGCAAGGCGTGCTGCACTTGCACGCGCTATAGCACTTGATCCAGAGCTAATCATGTACGATGAACCATTTGCAGGGCAAGATCCTATTTCGATGGGCGTATTGGTTAAGCTAATTAAGTCGCTCAACGAAGTATTAGGTTTATCGTCTTTAATCGTGACGCACGATGTAACAGAGGTAATGAGTATTGCCGAACACGTTATAATTATCGCCGATCAAGGGGTAATTGGTTCTGGTACTCCAGATGAAATGCGTAATCATGAATCTCCTTTAGTTCAACAGTTTTTAAAAGGCTTGTCGGATGGTCCTGTACCATTTCATTTTCCGGCTCAGGCTTATGCAGACGAACTACTTGGAGAAAAAGCATAATGTTGGATTTATTTCAAAAGCTAGGACATAAAACGCTAGGACGCTTTGCGGCCCTTGGTCGTTCTGCTTATATGCTGTTTAGTGCATTAGCGCATGTTCCTAATTTTAAAAAAGGCACACCGTTACTTGTTCGCCAGCTCTATATGGTTGGTTCGCAATCGTTACTCATTATTATGGTGTCGGGTTTGTTTATCGGTATGGTGTTGGCTTTACAAGGTTACACCGTATTGGTTGGTTATGGCGCTGAGGATAGTTTAGGGCCGTTAGTGGCACTGAGCTTATTGCGAGAACTAGGCCCGGTTGTTACTGCATTATTATTTGCAGGACGCGCAGGTAGCGCTTTGACAGCTGAAATTGGCTTAATGAAAGCAACAGAGCAACTTTCATCACTTGAGATGATGGCAATCGATCCGCTAAAACGTATTATTGCACCGCGCTTTTGGGCGGGTTTTATAAGCATGCCATTGCTTGCATTGATATTTTCAGCTGTAGCAATTATAGGCGCTCATTTAGTGGGGGTAGATTGGCTGGGGGTTGATACAGGTAGTTTTTGGTCAATCATGCAATCGCAAGTGTCGTTTCAGCAAGACATACTAAACGGTATTATTAAAAGCTTTGTATTTGCCATAGTGGTGACCTGGATTGCGCTTTATAAAGGATATGACTGTGTGCCGACCTCAGAAGGGATCAGCAAAGCAACCACCGAAACGGTTGTTCATTCGTCATTAGCAGTTTTAGGTTTTGACTTTATTTTGACAGCGGTAATGTTTACCAGCTAATAGGGTATAGATAATGAATTCACGGAAATTAGAAATTTTAGTTGGTTTTTTTGTAGCACTTGGCATTTTAGCTTTTGCGATGCTTGCACTTAAAGTTGCCAATTCAGGTATTAGTGGCTCTGGCGAAACATATACGCTTAATGCCAAGTTTGAAAACATCGGCTCGTTAAAAGCGCGTGCGCCAGTAAAAGTAGGTGGTGTTGTAATTGGCCGTGTTGAATCAATTTATGTTCACCCACAAGAGTTTTTACCAGTCGTTAATATGACCATTGACGCACAGTACTTATGTCGTTTTTCAGACACAAGCTCAATCTCTATTTTAACGTCGGGTATTTTAGGTGAGCAGTACTTAGGTATTCACCCTGTAATTTCTCCAGATTCTGCTAAGCAACGTTGTTTAGGCGAAACAGTGACAGAAAACAAGCAAGATGAAGCAATTGACGATTTATTTGGTGTGGAAAGTAAAGCACTAGGTGATGGCGATTCAATCACTGATACTAAGTCTGCCATTGTACTTGAAGAATTAATCGGGCAGTTTTTATTCAACCAAGGTAGTGAGTAATTATTATGTTGAAAAAGTTTTTAGCTATTGTAGCAATTGGCACAATGACGCTAACTCAAAGCGTAAGTGCAGCAGATGTGAAATTAGTCGATCCTAATAAAATGGTACGCCAAGTTGCCGATAATACATTTGCGCGCATTAAAAAAGATCAGCCATTAATTGTTAAAGATCAGGAATACCTTCGCGTAATAGTCGAAGAAGAATTAATGCCTTATATCGACTATAAATATGCAGCACTTCGTGTACTTGGCAGTGAAGTATCTAAAGTTCGTGCAATTACCGACGAGGCTGAAAAGGCCAAAGCAATTAAAGAAATTCAACGCTTTATTGGTGTATTTAGAGAGTACTTAGTTGCTACTTATGCAGGTGTATTTACTCAATACACAAACCAGAAAGTTGAGTTTGGTGCAGAGCAAGCGTTTAAAGGTAAAGACGTCGTTGTTGTTAAGACTAAAATTATTGAAGACGGTAAACCTGATATCAGAATCGATTTTAAAGTACGCGAAGACCGCGACGGTGAATGGCGCGCGTACGATATGATTGCCGAAGGTATTAGTTTACTGGATGCAAAGCAAAGCGAGCTGCAAGGTATTTTGCGTCAGCAAGGTATTGATAATGTAAGTAACCTTTTAGAGCAAAAGAGTCAGCTACCAGTTCAGTTTAGAGGCAGTAACTCGAATGACTAAATTGGCAATAAGCCAAGTTGATGGACAACATTTTGGAGTAAGCGGTGAGCTTACTCGAAATTCAATTGGCGATGAACAGCTTCTGAACAATAAGTTATTAACTAAGCATAAAATCATCTATTTCGACCTAAGTGGAGTATCAAGGGTTGACACAGCAGGCTTAGCTTGGTTAATTCACTCTTTTGCAGAATTAAAGCAGCAAGGCATTCGCCTTGAATTGCAAAACCTACCTGAGCAATTGCAAAATTTAATGCAATTGGGTCAGGTTACAACCCTATTTGAGTGAGAGTTATGGAAACTAGCCAAGTCGAAACATTATTACGCGAAGAACTTCAATTAGCTGAAGTACATGTAAAAGCCAATGGTAGTCATTATGAAGTTGTTGCAGTAGGCGAATGCTTTGACGGTTTAAGCCGAGTTAAAAAGCAGCAGCTAGTTTATGGTCCATTAATGAATACAATTTCAGATGGGACAATTCACGCAGTATCTATTCGTGCATTTACTCCTGTAGAGTGGAAGCGTGAACAAAAATTCATTTTACCGCAATAACTAGGGCCTCCTAATGGATCAATTTGTAATTCAAGGTGGCACTTCACTTGCTGGTGAAGTGACTATTTCGGGCGCTAAAAATGCCGCACTTCCTATCTTATTTGCTTCACTATTAGCTGATGGTAAAAGTATATTTACTAATGTACCGCGTCTTCGCGACATAGTGACCACTGAAGCCTTATTAAAAACTTTAGGTGCAGATGTTAATTGGCAGGGCGATACGCTAGTAATTGACGGTGCAACGGTTAATAAAACATTAGCGCCTTACGACTTAGTAAAGCAAATGCGCGCCTCTGTGCTTGCATTAGGCCCTCTAGTTGCACGTTTTGGTGAGGCTCAAGTGTCTTTACCTGGTGGGTGCGCTATTGGTGCTCGCCCTGTTGATATCCATATTCAAGGTTTGGAGCGCATGGGCGCACAAATAAACGTTGAAAATGGTTATATTAATGCCAAGGTTAATGGTCGCTTAAAAGGCGCTGAAATTTTTATGGAAATGGTAAGTGTAGGCGCTACCGAAAACCTATTAATGGCAGCGGCCCTCGCTGATGGTAAAACCATACTTGATAATGCGGCACGCGAGCCTGAAATAATTGATTTAGCTAACTGCCTAATTGCTATGGGCGCTAAAATCACAGGTGCAGGTACTAGCCGCATTGAAGTTGAAGGCGTTGAGCGTTTAGCTGGCTGTGAACACAGTATTTTACCTGACCGAATTGAAACTGGGACGTTTTTAGTCGCAGCAGCAATGGCTGGCGGTGAAGTACTTTGTAAAAATACAGACTTTCATTCTCTTGAGCCTGTGATTGAAAAGCTACGTGCTACGAATGCGCACCTAGAAGTACATAACGATAGTATTTATCTTGATATGCGCGGCCGAGAACTTAAAGCCGTGAATATTAAAACAGCTCCACACCCAGGTTTTCCTACGGATATGCAAGCTCAGTTTACAGCATTGAATGTAGTAGCAAATGGTAGTGCAACGATCACAGAAACGATTTTTGAAAACCGTTTTATGCATGTACCAGAGTTGCAGCGTATGGGCGCTAATATTCGTTTAGAAGGGCATACCGCAATTTGTGGTGAGACTGAAAGCTTAACGGGTGCGCAAGTGATGGCAACCGATTTACGCGCTTCAGCTAGCTTAATTTTAACGGGTATAGTGGCACAGGGTGAAACGGTTGTTGACCGTATTTATCACGTTGATAGAGGCTATCAGCGCATTGAAGATAAGCTAAGTGCGTTGGGTGCAAACATTAAACGTAGAAGTAGCTAAGTAGATAACTAGTTAAGCTATTTAAAAAAGGTCGGATACGCAAATTGCTATCCGACCTTTTTATTGACGATTGGTATTACTCTTTTTTAAAGCTTTGTTTCAAGCTCAGCTACCACCACCATGATTTTTTCTATTTTGCCATCTCTGTATAGCTCAAATTCTATTTCTTTACCGGGCTCCGTATTACCTATTTTTTCAAGCACTTTTTGTGGGTTTGCTACCGAAAGCCCTGCAATTTTAATGACGATATCTTGCTCTTCAATGCCTGCTTGCCATGCTGGCCCCAAAGGGTCTAAATTAGTAATACGCATGCCGGTAACCGGCGTTAGGCTGTCGTTTACTTCTTTACCCGTACTATCTACTGCTGTGCCTTCAAAGCCTAAATAGCCGCGCACAACCCGACCGTGACGAATGAGTTTACCCATCACTTTTTTAGCAAGTGAGTAAGGAACCGCAAAAAATATTCCTTGAATATTCAAGTTCTCACGCGTTTTAAATTGTGCAGAAGTAATGCCGACTAAATCACCATTGGAATTGACTAATGCGCCGCCGGAGTTGCCCACGTTAATAGCTGCATCCATTTGCAATAAGTTATTGTAAGGGCTATCTGTAATTTTTTGCTTACCCGTTGCACTAATAATGCCTTGAGTGATTGTTTGCCCTAAGTTAAGCGGGTTGCCTATAGCAAGTACAACATCGCCTACATTTGATACATAGCTATCGTTTACGGGAATCACCGGGAGGTGATCTGCATTGATTTTAAGTAAGGCTAAATCAGTAATGGTATCAAAACCAATTAGTTGCACATCAAAAAAGCGTCGGCCATCGGTTAAGATAACCATAATTTGGTCTGCATTATTCACAACATGGTAGTTAGTAAGAATATAACCGTCTTGCGACATAATGACGCCAGAGCCTAGCTCTTGTACCGTGTTTTTTCTTTTATAACGAGGTTCTTTGGAAATGCTTTCTGAAAAAATAGTAACTACAGAAGGAGCTGCTCGTTTAACTGCATCAGAAAAACTCAGGTGACTCGCACTCATCGCGCTTGGAAGGGGAACATTAGGAAGTAAGGCGGCTCGCATATTAGGGCTGAAAAAAACCACTAAAAAAGCAATACTTAGACCTGCAAATAAAGGGGGAAGAATAAATTTTATTAATTTCAGCACAGTTTTCTTATTATGTAAGTGAGCAATCTCTTTATGATGACATAAAAAAAATAACAGCGGCAAGTGCCACTGTTATTTTTATTACATTAATAGTGCTATTTATTACTGAATTAAAATAAATATAGACTCACGACCACGTTGCACGCCAAGTACGATATTACCTTTGGTGTTTTCGATAATCTTATTCATATCACGAATAGTCTCTACTCGTTGGCGATTCACTTGCATAATAATATCACCTTCTTCAAGGCCAACACGGGCAGAAGGTGAGCGAGGGTCTACAGACGTAACCTCAACACCTTTATTACTATTTTTTTGCACGTTTTCAAGTGTCGCGCCTTGGAACGCAGGATGCAGCTCTTCGCCTGTCGCTGTAACACCTGATGCACCATCAAGAGTTACTTTTACCGTTTTAATTTTACCATCGCGGTAAATACCTAGTTTTATTTCGCGGCCTTCACCTAGCGTAGCAATTTTGCTGCGCAGCTCGTGGAAACCACTAATATCACCGCCATTAATGCTAACAATTACGTCACCTGCTTTTATACCTGCTTTACTTGCAGCAGTGTCGTCCATTACTTGCATTACATAAGCACCTTGTTTAACGTCAAGTTGCTGCGCTTTAGCAAGGCCTGCATCAAGTGGGCGGCCAGAGATACCCAGCGAACCTCGGCGTACTTCACCGTGTTCAACAATTTGATCAACTAAGTTTTTCATCATGTTTGATGGAATGGCAAAACCAATACCCACGTTACCGCCAGAAGCACCTAAAATCGCAGTGTTAATACCAATCAATTCACCGTTTAAGTTAACTAATGCACCACCAGAGTTGCCTTGGTTAATAGCAGCATCGGTTTGAATGAAATCTTCGTAGCCCTCAATATTTAAACCACTACGACCAAGAGCACTAACAATACCAGATGTAACTGTGTGGCTAAGTCCAAATGGGTTACCAATAGCAACAGCAAAGTCGCCCACTCGTAAACTGTCTGAATTTGCGAGTTTTATTTCAGTTAAGTCATCAGCGTCTATTTGTAAAAGAGCGATGTCTGATTCTGTATCAGTACCAATTTTAGTTGCTTCAAATTCACGGCCATCTTCGAGGGTTACTACCATTTTTTCGGCATCTTGGATTACGTGATTATTAGTGACTACATAACCCTCATCAGCATCAATAATCACCCCAGAGCCTAATCCACTAAATTGACGCTTTTGACTGCGAGGCTGTTGCTGTCCAAAAAAGTATTCAAGCGGATCTGCACGGCGGCGTACTTCTTTTGAGCCTGAAACTTGGATACTTACAACACCTGGAGATATTTTCTCTAGCATGGGGGCAAGAGTTGGTAGTTGTTGACCATTTACTGCAATTGGCATTTTTGCATAAGACGCTACTGGGCTCATTAACAAGCTTGTAGATAAAATAGCTGCGCTGATAAGTGATAATTTCATTTTCATAGTCAGGGGTAACTCCACTTAAGATAAAGCAAAACAAAAAGGGCTACTTTACAGCAGCCCTTTTCGGTTTATTAAGATAAAACAACAAAGCTGTTATATCTAAAGACTATGGGGTCAAAAAAAAGTTCATCAAGATGCTTTAGAATGTTCTGAAACTTTATTTTGACCAGCAAATAAACCTGATTCACCTGATACATAATCAGCTGGTTGTGCTGCGGCTGTAGAACGATCGCATTGACGCTCTTTTAATGAAGCCTGCAGTTGTTCTGTTGTTTCTTTTGAAAAGAATGGTTCAGCTGGTGCTTTATTTCTATCTTCTAGAAGAAGCTGGTTTGTTTCTTCAACGTGACTAAGCAGTTGATCATAGTTTTCTTTCATTTTATTTACGAGCTTACCAGTATTCGCTAAATGATCAGCTACATCTTGACGATACTGCTCTAACGCATTTTCAGCTTGCTCTGCTTGCTCTTTTAATTCATCTTGTTTGAACTGTTTTTTAGTAACAAATGCGCCAATAAAAAATGCTACAACAGCAACAATAACAATCAAACCTACCCACATAACTGTGCCCATAAAAACTACCCCTTTGGGAAAATAACTAACGAATGCCGATTCAATTATAAATCATACTAAGTGTAATATACCCCGAGTTATGATGCGTGTTAATATGCTTTGCAAATTAAACTGTGTTTTAACTGTAAATAGATATGACTCCTTGGCAAACATACCAACAAGACTTAAAGCGAGATGACTTTGTACACGACGCAGCACAAGAAAATGCTGTGCGCCATTTACAACGTCTATACGATGTCCTAACTCAGACAAAGCCAAAACAAAAAGGCTTTTTTGCTAAGCTATTTAGTAAAGAAGAACCTGCGCCTGTAAAAGGTTTGTACTTTTGGGGGGGAGTAGGGCGTGGTAAAACTTATTTAGTTGACACTTTTTACGAATCATTACCGGGCACACGTAAAATGCGTGTGCACTTTCATCGATTTATGCACCGAGTGCATAACGAGCTTAAAAAGCTAAATAATACGGCTAATCCATTAGAAAAAATTGCTGACACTTTTAAAGCAGAAACAGACATTATTTGCTTTGATGAGTTTTTTGTACAAGACATTACTGATGCCATGCTATTAGGTGGCTTAATGGAAGCGCTATTTGCACGGGGCATAGTACTTGTAGCAACCTCTAATATAGTGCCTGATGAACTTTACAGAAATGGCTTACAGCGAGCTCGTTTTATGCCAGCTATTGAGCTTGTTAAAAAAAATACCGAGATAGTTAATGTAGATTCAGGTATCGATTATCGCTTACGTACTTTAGAGCAAGCTGAAATTTTTCATAGTCCGTTAGATGAAGATGCGGATAAAAACCTATTTGAGTACTTCGATAAGTTATCGCCAGAGCCAGGGCAATTAGATGAGCCGATAGAGATAGAAGGGCGAAAAATCAAAACGCGTAAAGTAGCTAAATGCGTTGTGATGTTTGAGTTTAGTGAATTGTGCGAAACAGCACGTAGCCAGGTCGATTACATGGAGATTAGCCGCTTATACAATACGGTGATTATTTCTAACGTAAAACAGCTAGGTCAAACTAATGATGATGCTGCTAGACGTTTTATTGCTTTAGTGGATGAATTTTACGAGCGCCATGTAACTTTAATTATATCGGCTGAAAAACCTATTACCGAACTTTATACCCAAGGTAATTTAAATTTTGAATTTAAGCGTTGTATTAGTCGTTTACAAGAAATGCAATCCTTAGAATATTTAGCTAGAGAGCATTTAGTTTAAATAAGTAAGTAAATGTGTAATAGGGCAACTATAAAAAAAGAGGTACATATATAGTATTTCTTATTTCTGAAATTTCTTGTGGAAAAAACAACCGGCGAGTAGCAATGTGTTTTAAGTGCTGGTATACTCCCGCGTCTGCCACGTTGCGTTCTATGTCCTCATATAGTCTAGCCACTTGTGAGCGGCGCAAAAGTCTAAAACTCGAAGGGGTTATAGCAAACTTAGAGCAGTAGTTAATATTAACTACTTGTGGTTTTAATTGAAAAACATTGGATTTTTATAAATGAAAACGTTTGTTGCTAAACCAGAAACAGTAAAACGTGACTGGTACGTAGTTGACGCTGAAGGTAAAACTTTAGGTCGCATCGCTACTGAAATCGCTCACCGCCTACGCGGTAAGCATAAAGCTGAATACACTCCTCACGTAGATACTGGTGATTACATCATCGTTATCAACGCTGAAAAAGTTACTGTAACTGGTAACAAATTCAAAGATAAAGTGTACTACGCTCACTCTGGTTTTCCAGGTGGCCTTAAGTCTACTACTTTTGATAAACTTCAAGCTGCAAAGCCTGAAATGATCATCGAGAAAGCTGTAAAAGGCATGTTGCCACGTGGTCCTTTAGGCCGCGCTATGTACCGTAAACTTAAAGTTTACGCAGGTACTGAGCATAACCATGCTGCACAACAGCC
Organism: Pseudoalteromonas sp. SR45-1; assembly: GCF_014163655.1. NCBI lineage: Bacteria > Pseudomonadati > Pseudomonadota > Gammaproteobacteria > Alteromonadales > Pseudoalteromonadaceae > Pseudoalteromonas > Pseudoalteromonas sp. SR45-1. Next base: position 83,152 of record NZ_JACJDR010000002.1, read on the forward strand.
TCAGGTTCTAGACATTTAAGGAGCACCATCATGGCAAATCAATACTACGGTACAGGTCGTCGTAAAAGTTCAAGTGCTCGCGTATTCTTACGCCCAGGCACTGGTAACATCGTAATCAACAAACGCTCTCTAGAAGAGTATTTTGGTCGCGAAACAGCACGCATGGTTGTTCATCAAGCTCTTGAGCTAGTTGATATGACTGAAAAATTTGACCTTTACATCACCGTTTCTGGTGGTGGTACAACTGGTCAAGCTGGTGCTATCCGTCACGGTATCACTCGTGCACTTATGGAGTTTGACGAGTCACTACGTCCACAACTTCGTAAAGCAGGTTTTGTTACACGTGATGCACGTAAAGTTGAACGTAAGAAAGTGGGTCTTAAGAAAGCGCGTAAGCGTCCACAGTTCTCAAAACGTTAATCTATACGTTATCAAGAATTCAAAAACCCAGCTTATGCTGGGTTTTTTGTTTTCAAATCAAAAAGTTTACATTTGCTACTTAATTTAAATTTGTTTATAGCGGTCGCCATACTTGGTATTGCTGTAATTAATGATGATCAAATTTATTAATAACTGCGTATTAATCGAACGAAAGTTAAAAAACACTCAGATAGCTGCAAAAAAGTTAAATAATTATCGTAATTAGTTTAAATCCATCAGTTAATTGGTGGAATTTTTTGCTACAATTGGCGTGGAAGTAAAATGAGTGAGTTTAACGACACTATGTACAGTTTTTACTGTTTCCTCTTAGTGGTGTTGATCTCGGTCAGTATATTGTTTTTACAGAAGCGTTATTATAGTCGTTCGGCTTTATTCTCGAGCTAGCTTAATCAAATTTTTGATCAAGTCAGGTTTATTCGAGCATGGGGCTTTGAATAACCTTGTTTTAATCAAGGGTTTTAATTATGATCGCTTCTATTTTAAAAATTTCGAATAATTAACCTGCTGTAACTGATGTTCTCAATATAGCAAGTGTTGAGAATCATAGTGGAGATAAGTGGATGAGCAATGCGCCTGTAGACAATGGCCGACGTCGCTTTTTAACCATAGCTACCTCTGTTGTAGGTGGTGTTGGTGCGGCTGGGGCTGCTGTTCCTTTTATTGCGTCTTGGAATCCAAGTGAGCGAGCTAAATCTGCGGGTGCGCCTGTAGAAGTAGATATCAGCAAACTTGAGCCTGGACAATTAATACGTGTCGAGTGGCGTGGTAAACCTGTATGGGTTGTATCACGTACCCCAAAAATGCTTGAGCAGATGAAAGAACATGAAGGTCAACTTCGTGATCCGCAATCGCAAGAGCCACAACAATTAGAATCATCAACAAATGATTACCGTTCATTACGTCCAGAAATATTTTTGGCTGTAGGTATTTGTACGCATTTAGGATGTTCACCAGGCTTTTTACAAGGTAATTTTGGTGAGAAAGTAGAAGGGACTGATGACGGTTTCTACTGCCCGTGCCACGGTTCTAAATTTGATATGGCTGGTCGAGTATTTCAATCGGTACCTGCACCATTAAACTTAGAAATACCACCTTATACTTTTCTAGATGACACCACTATTTTAGTGGGCGAAGAAAGAGGGGTAGCCTAATGTTTGGTAAGATTATTGGTTGGATAGACGACCGAATCCCAATGACACGTGTTTGGAACATGCACATTGCACAGTATCCAGCACCTAAAAACTTTAACTTCTGGTACTTTTTTGGCTCACTAGCCATGTTAGTACTAGTAAACCAAATCCTAACAGGTATTTGGTTAACGATGAACTTTGTTCCGTCTGCTGAAGGTGCTTTTGCTTCGGTAGAGTACATCATGCGTGATGTAGAATATGGCTGGTTACTACGTTACTTGCACTCAACAGGTGCATCAGCGTTTTTCATCGTTGTATATATGCATATGTTCCGTGGCATGATCTACGGTTCTTACCAAAAACCGCGTGAATTACTGTGGTTATTTGGTATGTTCATTTTCTTAGCGCTAATGGCTGAAGCATTCATGGGATATTTATTACCATGGGGCCAAATGTCGTTCTGGGGCGCACAAGTAATCATTTCATTATTCGGTGCTATTCCGGTTATTGGTGATGACTTAACACTTTGGATCCGTGGTGACTACGTAATATCAGGTGCAACGCTTAATCGCTTCTTTGCATTACATGTAATTGCACTACCACTGGTTATTGTAATCTTAGTTTTCTTACACATTGTTGCTCTACACGAAGTGGGTTCAAATAACCCTGAAGGTATTGAGATTAAACGTAAGAAAGGCTCAGTAGCTGAAGAAGATAAGCCTAAATTTAAATTCCACGAGTATTACACTAACAAAAAAGACATTGTTGATGCGATACCGTTCCACCCTTACTACACAGTTAAAGATATTGTGGGTGTGGTTGGTTTCTTAATACTGTTTTGTTGGGTTGTGTTCTTTATGCCGGCGATGAATGGCTTCTTTTTAGAAGGTCCAAACTTCGAGGCAGCTAACCCACTTAAAACACCTGAGCATATTTTCCCGGTTTGGTACTTTACGCCATTCTATGCAATCTTACGTGCAATCCCTGATAAGTTAATCGGTGTTGCGGCGATGGGTGCATCGATTGTAGTACTTGCATTACTACCTTGGATAGACCGTGGTAGAGTTAAATCGGTTCGTTACCGTTGTGGTTTCCATAAATGGAACATTGCAGGCTTTGTTGTAACTTTCGTTCTTCTTGGTTGGGTGGGTGCAACTCCACAAACTGATATGAAAACGATTATTTCTCAAATCTGTACTGTGACTTACTTTATGTTCTTCGTACTGTTGTTTGTATACAGTAAGAACGAAAAAACTAAGCCATTGCCAGAGAGGTTAACGAAATGATGAAGAAGCTTATTATTGGTTTATTTGCTTTATCAGTAAACTTGTTGCCTAACATGGTTATGGCAGCAGGTCCGTCGGTTCCTTTAATGGAAGCGAATAACGACCTTACTGATCAACCATCTTTACAACGCGGTGCAAAGTTGTTCATGAACTACTGTCTTGGTTGTCACCAAATGCAGTATCAACGTTATGAGCGTACTTTTCGTGATATCGGTATCCCAACAGAAGTTGGTTTAGAGCAGTTAATTTTTGACGGCTCTAAAGTAGGTAGCCATATCACCAACGCAATTACAAAAGACGATGCAGCAAAATGGTTTGGTGCGGCTCCGCCGGATTTAACTCTAATTGCACGTGTAAAATCACCAGATTATATTTACACGTACCTAAAATCGTTTTATAAAGATGAATCTCGCCCGTTTGGAGTTAACAATATTGTTTTTCCATTGGTAGGTATGCCTCATGTTCTTCAAGAACTACAAGGTTTACCAACGCCTATCACTAAAGAAGTAGAAGAACATGGCCACACTGTGACCAAAGTTATTGCTACTGAAACTGATGGTACGGGTGAATTAAGCGTAGATGAATACGACCAAGCGGCTCGTGATTTAACAAACTTCCTTGAGTACGTGGGTGAACCTTCACGTCTTGAATCGGAAGCGCTAGGTATTAAGGTAATAGGATTCTTAATAATTCTATTTATCTTGGCATTTATGCTTAAGAAAGAATACTGGAGAGATGTTCATTAACTTGAACATTTTTAAAGGTAATTTTGCAATAGGGGCTTAAGCCCCTTTTGCTGTTTTAGTTATTTAATGGAGGTATAGGCATGGCCGTAGCTGCCAATAAGCGCCCTGTAATGACCCTTTTTTCTGGTGCTAACTGTATGTATAGCCACCAAGTACGTATTGTACTTGCGGAAAAAGGTGTAAGTGTAGATATTCATTTGGCTGAAAAAGATAACTTGCCAGAAGCACTTCACGAAATTAACCCTTACGGCACAGTGCCAACACTGATTGACCGTGAGCTTGGTTTATACCAGGCAAACATCATCATGGAATACCTTGATGAGCGTTTTCCTCATCCTCCACTAATGCCTGTTTACCCGGTAATGCGTGGTCGTAGCCGCTTAATGATGCATCGTATTGATACTGACTGGTACAGCCTAGCTGACAAAATCAGTAACAACACGTCAGATGCTGCTCAAGCTCGTAAAGAGCTAACAGAAGCATTACTTGCTGTAGCACCTATTTTTAGCGAAGCACCTTACTTTATGAGTGAAGAGTTTAGCTTAGTAGATTGTTATTTAGCTCCACTATTATGGCGTTTACCAGAGTTTGGTATTGAGCTTAATGGTGCAGGTTCTAAAGAGCTTAAAGAGTACATGATCCGTTTATTTGAACGTGAGTCATTCCAAGCCTCTTTAACTGAAGCTGAGCGTGAGATCCGTTTATAATGACGCCTAATCGTCCTTATTTATTACGTGCTTTTTTTGATTGGATAGTCGATAACGAGTGTACACCGCATTTAGTGGTAGACGCTGGGTTTGCAAATGTACAAGTGCCAACACAGTTTGTTCAAGACGGACAAATTGTTTTAAACATAAGTCCATCAGCGGTCACACAGTTTTCGTTAGACTTAACCCAACTTAGCTTCAATGCGCGCTTTGGTGGTCAGCCAATGCAAGTGTATGTGCCTCTAGGTGCTGTGCTTGCAATATACGCGCGTGAAAATGGCGAAGGAACAGTCTTTACTGCAGATGAGTTTTTAGAGGACGAAGACGATTTTGTGCCTGAGCTTGAAAGTGTTGATTCATCAGCTGAATTTATTGATGAAACACCACCAGAAAAGCCACAGAAGAAAAAAGGCTCTCATTTACGCGTTATTAAATAATAAGTAAATGCAAAAAAAAACCGCTTAATAAGCGGTTTTTTTATGTCTGTATTTTACTTTACATATATTCAAATACTTTAATTACCCGCTCTACGCCAGATACATTTCGGGCAATGTTTACAGCTTGAGTAGACTCAGAGTCAGATACTAAACCCATTAAAAATACTTCAGCGTTTTCAGTAACTACTTTAATGTTATTACTGCTAATGTCTTTTGCTGTTAGTAGCTGAGCTTTTACTTTAGATGTTAACCAAGAGTCATGCGTTTGTGTAGTAATGCCAATATTTGAGCCAATACGAATTTGGTTATGTATCTTACGAATACCTGAAACGCCCTCAATGGTACGCTGTGCTTCGTTTCTCATTTCTTCATTAGATACTTGGCCTACAAGTAAAACAATACCGTTAACGCTTACAGCGCTTATATTGGCAAACTTTTCAAGGCGTTCTACTTCGCTAAGTGCAATACTGGCTTTTATTTCAATATTGTTATCGTCAATTTGAGAGCCAATGGTACGGCGATCGTTCGCTGCAGTTACTGCACTGGCTGTACCTGCAACAACAGCAGCTGCGCAGCCTTGTAGTAATACAACAGTACCTAAAACAATAAGAGAGCGTTTAAACATAATTTTCATCCTGAGGGAAAAGCGTTAAATCAACAAGTTCGCTTAAACAATGTAAGTTAACTAAATGGGATTCGATAATGCGGCTAGGGCGTTTAGATGGGGATCTAATTTCAACATCGTTAGGGCCAAGTAGGCCAACCAACTCGCCACCATCATCACCAACCATAACTATGACCTTCATATCTTTAGTTAGTGCAGCTTCAACGGCAGAAATAACATGTTTTTCGTTACCGTTAATAGCAAGTACGAGCAATAAGTCGCCTTGCTGGGCAAAAGCGCGGACTTGACGAGCAAATGTATCGTGATCGTCTACCTGAGTACTTTGCCCAAGATTAACGTTTTCTTGCGATAGAGCGATTGCAGGTAAACAAGGACGCTCGGTTTCATAATGATTAACCAATACTCCCGCCATATGCTGAGCGAGCATGTGGCAATTTGCAGTACCGCAGCAAATGAGTTTATTTCCGTTTATCAGACTTTGTGCAATAGTAAATGCAGCTGACTCAAGCGCACTAGGTAGCACTTCACCAGCAGCGATTTGAACTTGAATGCTTTCTGTAAAAATTTCTTTAATTGTGTCTTGCATAGCCTACCAATAATTTATCTTTGTATTTGCGTTTAAAATACATTTTTAAGCCAATTAATATTAGGAGATGCTTCTCCTGTAATGGCTACATAATCAATTCTTAGTGCTTGGTTAGTTAAATTTTTAGCTGCTAAGTAATGATAAATACTACGTTTTAATCGAGCTTGTTTTTGTGGGCTAAGTGCATAGTTGGCACCGCCACGGGCATTATTTTTGCGAAACTTGACCTCAATGAATACAAGGGTGTCGCCTTCTTTCATAATGACATCAAGCTCGCCAAAGGGGCAGTAATAATTACGTTCAATGGGTGTTAAGCCCTGAGTAACTAAGTATTTTTGCGCTTCAAGCTCATAATACTGGCCTTTTTCGCGACTATTTTGCCACAGCTCTTTAAACCACGACATGCCGCCCCCTTAACTTAATAAAGTTTAATTTATAGTTTGTATATCACCCGCTGATTGCATAAACAATGGTACCGGGCGTTGTGTTTCTAATTGCACAGGCTTAATGCGACGGTTTGTATATTGAGCCCAGTCGAGCATGCGTTCTATATGGCCGCTGGTATTAACAGACAACTTACCACTTAAACCACTATATTGATTGCCTGGCATTACGCTTAACTGTCTAATGTCATGTAATATTGATACAGCATCGTACGCCATTGCAAATAAGCGTTGGCTAATATCAATTTGCTCAGGCCATAGAGAGTTGTACTGCTGGCGTAAATTATGTTGTTTAATTTGTGAATCAAGCATCCACGGTAATTCTGTGAAGTATAGGCCGTCTAAGTCGCCTTTGTCTGTACTGTCAATTTGTTTACTATGACTTTTAGAGCTTGCATAAAGTGGGATACGATCAGCAAATGTACTGACGTTTACATCAAGGTAAGGTTTAATTAAGCGAGTTTCTATGGCATCACCCAAAATATAAATAACGTCTATATCACTGCGTGAACGCGTTTCGTTTTCTACTTCTTGCTTAAATAATGCTTTAACTGTTTGTATGCGATCTTTTGACTTATCAACTTCTAATAAGCTGGTAATTGTGTTTGGCATATCTTTTTTATCGTTATAAAAACCGATTTGTGGCTTGGTTTCGCTGTAGCGTTGCCACTGTAGGTTAAAATAATCAACTAAACGTTGGCCATTTGCATTATTTGGCGCAAGCAGCATAGGCTTTTGATAGCCCTTAGTTAAAAAGTGTTCCAGAGCTTGTTGTACTTCGTGCTCAGGGTTCAATGCAAAGTAATAATGCTGAAGCGAAATGCGCTCACCATCAAAGGTGTTTAAATGCAGTACCGGAGTATCAATAAGAGTTTGTGCATTGGCTAGTTTATCAATATTTGCTTTAAGTAGAGGACCAATTACAAAATCAGGCTTTATTTCTTCAAGTTGCGCTGCGATTTCCTCAGTGCTTAGGTTTTCATCAATAAAAATAGTGTCGTTGATAGTTTGCGTATCAAGTGCAGCTAACACACCCGCTTTAAGCGCATCACCTAAGCGTTCGTTAGGGCCTGATTGTGGAAACAACACAACTAAACGCTCTATATTAATAGGGGCGAGTTCAGTAAGCATTTCGTCTTGTTCAGGTAATACAGAAAAAGCCGGATGCCCAATATAGCGCCTGCGCCAATTATTAATTGCTTGGTCTAGCTCCACGCCACTACTTGCATATACTTGATAGTATAGACCAAGGTTTACCCAGCCTTGCTGGATAACCGAACCACGGTTAAAACGTTCAAGCGCATATGAAGAGAGCTGTTTTAAGTTATCCCACAAATTTTGATTGAGCTGAGGGATTTCTATATTGTTTTTTGTAGCTGTTTCAGAAGCTCTAAAGAAATAGGGGGCAGCTTTTTTTGGAAAATTTTGCGATGCATAAATACTGGCTGTTAAAAACTGATGCCAAGCAAAATGCTCAGGTTGAGTAAGTTGTCCGTCTAGCGATTGTAAAATCACCAAAGCTTGATCATTCTTATTCTGTTGTTTTTGTGCAAATGCAATATAAAGACGGTTTTGGATTTGATCAACACTTGCGGTTAATTCAAGCTCATTACCAATTTTCTCTAACAAAGGCCAATTTTGCTCACTAATTGCAGCATCACGGGCGCTATACAATAACTGTATTTTATCGGCACCTTGGCGGTTTTGCGCCAATTGATAGATAGATTGCGCACTGGTTGCCTGATTTTGCAGTGCATTAGTGCGGTTACTTACGTTATCGCTGTTTTTAGTTGGTTTTTCGGTTGTGCTACACGCCGATAACCCTGACAATATAATTAATAGACTAACTAGTTTAAGTCGCACAATGATTTCCCAATACGTTAACGCGATTTGCTTATATTACTGACTGACGCAGGAGACCTCAATGTTAAATGAGGAGAATTCACAGAAAATTGGCACTCTTTACATTGTTGCCACCCCAATTGGCAATTATGACGACTTAAGTCACCGTGCCATTGCGACATTATCGCAAGTTGACTTAATAGCTGCTGAAGACACTCGCCATACCGGCAAGCTACTTAGCCACTTTGGAATTAAGGCAAAAACGTTTGCATTACACGACCACAACGAAAAGCAAAAAGCACAACAAATTATTGATCAACTTAATCAAGGTTTAAATATTGCTTTAGTATCTGACGCTGGTACGCCACTAATTAGTGATCCAGGCTACGCGGTGGTAAATCTATGTCGTGAACAAGGCGCTCATGTTACACCTGTTCCAGGTGCATGTGCTGCAATTACAGCCGTATGTTGTTCAGGCTTACCAACCGATCGTTTTCAGTTTATTGGTTTTACGCCAGCTAAAAGCAAAGCTCGCCAAGACTTTTTTACCGAAGCTGTTAACTCAGGTATTACCAGCATAATGTACGAAAGTACGCACCGTATTATGGCAAGCCTTGATGATTTAGCACTAGCTCTTGGTGATGAGCAGCAAGTTGTGTTTGCTAAAGAGCTAACCAAAACCTTTGAAACATTTTTTAATGGTAGTGTAAGTGAGCTTAAACAGTTTTTAACAGATGATCCCACTAAGCAACGCGGCGAAATTGTATTAATGTTGCCGGGCAAACCAAAACTAGTAGACGATGTTCCACCAGAAGCGCGCAAAATGCTGGCACTGCTTGAGAGTGAAATGCCAATGAAAAAAGCCTGTGGCGTTGTTGCTGAATACTTTGGAATGAAGAAAAACGCTTTATACAAAACAATTATTGAAGAAAAAGAGTAAATTTTACTGCGCTTGGTATTAGCCTCATGTATACTGCGCGCCGAGTCAGCCAAGATGATCGCTGCCTGTGACGAAAATGATCAGGGGGAGGAAAGTCCGGGCTCCATAGGGCAGAGTGCCAGCTAACGGCTGGGGGGCGTGAGCCCACGACAAGTGCAGCAGAGAGGAGACCGCCAATCTCGATTGGTAAGGGTGAAAGGGTGCGGTAAGAGCGCACCGGGCCGCTAGTAATAGTCGGTTGCAAGGTAAACTCCACTCGGAGCAAGACCAAATAGGGTTCTATCATTTTAAATAATGAACGCGTGGCCCACGTGAGAACCGGGTAGGTTGCTTGAGCCATAGAGCGATTTATGGCCTAGACGAATGATTATCACTTTCTTCGGAAAGGACAAAACCCGGCTTACCGGCTGACTCACTCATTAAATAGAAAGCCCGCAGTTAACGCTGCGGGCTTTTTTGTGTTTTGAATTTTTGCATTAAAGTTACTGCATATTCTTTAAACGTTTACTTAGCGCTGGCTGAGATATTCCTAGTAATTGCGCTGCTAACGATTGGTTTGAATTTGCTCGCTTCATGGCTTCTTTAACGAGTAGGTCTGCCGCTTTTTTTAGAGTGGGTAAGGTGGTTGAGCCCTCAAATAAAGGCTTTTCTGGTTGGGCATGTATGTTTACACCAGGCATAGAGTCAATAATACCTTTAAATGCCTTCATTGAAAGCTCCCCTGATTGATGCGTGCTCATTGCATCAAACGCCATTGCGCGTAGTTCCCTAATATTTCCGGGGAAGCTGTAGTTTTCTAGCAAAACAAGTAACCCTGTAGGAATTGATGCAAGCTCTTTATCAAACTCATCAGCTGCAAGTGTTAAAAAGTGCTCAAGTAACAGTGCTATGTCTTCTTTTCGTTCTCTAAGTGGTGGAATATTTACATGGTGAATTTTTAAACGATAGTACAAGTCGTTTCTAAATTGGCCATCTTCTTTTTTGCTGTGTAAGTTTTGATGAGTTGCAGCAATAATACGGGCGTTTATTCTTTTTGGTGTATCGCTGCCAACCGGGTAGTACTCACCTTCTTGTAATAAACGTAAAAGTTTTACTTGTGAGACAAGGCTTAAATCGCCAATTTCATCTAAAAACAAGATACCGCCAGAGGCTTTCTCTATCATGCCTTTACGGGCTTGGTCGGCGCCTGTAAAAGCGCCTTTTTTGTGGCCAAATAATGTATCGGAGAATAAGTTGTCATCGAGGCCTGCCACATTTACACACACGAGTTCGCCACTACAACTGCTCGTTTCATGTATGGCTCTGGCTATGAGTTCTTTGCCGACTCCACTTTCGCCTGTAATTAAAATAGGCTGCTGGCTATTTGAAATAGATTCTATGTAATTAAATGCCGAGTGCATTTGGTGATTTACACTAATTATTTTAGAAAATGCAGGATGTAAAATACTTTGCTTTTCGAGCATATGATCGCGCATTGCCTGGTTTTCTAAATTTAGTTCTTGATAGCGAATAACCTGCATTATGCTGTTGCTTAGTCTCTCTGGTTCTTCGGTTTTAACGTGGTAGTCGTATGCGCCAAGCTTAATGCATTGCACTGCCGACTCAACCTGGTTAATACCACTAATAATTACTACAGAAATATACGGATATAGCTCTATTATTTTTGGAAGTAGTTCATCGCCACTTATATGCGGCATGTTTAAATCAAGCAATACAACACGTATATTGTCCGATGCTAAATGGCTCAGTACATCTCTACTATCGCTACATTGAACAACATTATTAATGCCACAATAACGCTCAATAGCAAAAGAAATACTGCGTAAAAAGCTTGTGTCATCGTCACAAATCAAAACTTGAAACCCGGGATATAAATTTGTGTTCATAACTCATTCTCTTTTTGTATTAGTGGTAGTGAGAGTTTTGCTTTTGTGCCTTCGCCAAGGGTTGATTTAAAGGTTATTTGCCCTTGATGATCACGTACAATCCCAGCAGATACAGATAGCCCTAAGCCTGTTCCACCTGATTGGCGTTTAGTTGTATAAAATGGGTCGGTTAACTTTCTTAAGTCTTTGGCGTTAATCCCAATACCCTGATCTTCTACTGTAAGCACTACACTGTCGTATTTTGAATGGAAATAAGTGGTAATGGTGATTTTTTGGCTTTTATTTTCAAGTGCTTGGCAGGCATTTAAAATTAGGTTAACTATCACTTGCTCTATTCTACTACCCGAGCCATAAAATGTAGGTAGCTTATTAGCAAGGTTAACTTCTACATTGCTGGTTGAGTTTTTAAGTTGGTTATTAACAAGGCGCAAAGAGCGCTTTGTTAATTCGTTTAAATCAAGGCGTTCATTTTTTTGATGGGCGGTTTCGCCCTTTACTGCAAAGCTTTTTAAATCTTCAACAATGCCTTTAACTTTGTTACTTGCAACGTGCATGTCGTCGAGTGTTTCTGGGAGCACATGCTTTAGGCGGTTATAGCTAACACCTGCAATTAAAAAGTCGCCGTGTTCTACTTGATGCTCATCGAGAATCTCTGTGGCTTGTTCAAAGGCTTCCTTAACAAAAGGGAAGTTGAGCGTTAATATACTACACGGGTTATTTATTTCATGTGCAACGCCAGAAACAAGTACCCCTAAAGATGCCATTTTATCTGCATGAAGCAGTTGTAGTTGTTGTGCTTGAAGCTCTTTTGTACGGCTTTCTACTTTTTTACGCAGTGCTTTATTCCAAATAAGCACAACGGTACTTATCAATAACAGCACGATTACAAATAAGCCTGCAGCTATGCCAGCTTTTGACCAAATAGAGGCCTTTAACGGGCCAAACCACTTATCGTATATTTCTTGCTGTCGGCCGGTATTTTTTAAAATAGCTAAACCTTGAGTAAATTGCGAGAGTAGGGCTTTATCGTCTGTTTTAGTTGCATAGCCATATAAGCGATTTCGTTCTAGGTTAGATATCGCTTTAATATTAGAGAGTCCTAACTTTTGGCTTAAATATAAACCCGGTAAGTTAGATACTACCGCAAAGTCATATCTACCTGATGCGAGCAAACGTAGTGCATCGGCATGGGTTTCAACTGGAATTAATACAATATTTAATTTAGCTTCGTTTAGCATATCAAACGCTGAGCCGTTGGCTTGTACAATAACGCGATAGCCTTCAAGCTCTGTGTAGTTAGTTATTTTAGGGCTATCGTCTCGTGCAAATATAGAGTGATTTACATAGGTGTGAGGGCTAAAGTTATAAAGATCAGTGCGCTCTGGTGTGGCAGCCATCCCTTGTAAAATATCTATTTCACCTTGATCAAATAAAGCGCGGGTATTTTCCCAGGTATCCAATTTTATTTTGATATTTAAGCCCATTACGGCAGCAATTTCACGGCTCAACTCAACATTGTAACCGGTATACTTCCCTTTTTTATCAATAAACTCATAGGGCGGGTAGTTGTAGTCGCCACCAATAACTATTTGCTTAGTTTGCGGCTCTGCAGCGGGCTGTAGGTAATCTTCAGCGTGGCATATCGATACACTACAACCTAAAAAAGTAATAAGTAGTATGGTAAATGCAAAGTAATGTGTTTTAAAAAGTGAAACCAATTAGTTAAACCTCTTCCCTAGTTTTAATAGACTAAATATTTATGCAGGTGGACTATAATCCCTATTTTCATTTTATAGAAATTAGGTACTTATAGGTATTTTTTTGCTGTTATTAAATAAATTTATGAAGTGGATATTTATTAGTAGATAAAATAGCTAGCTGAGTGATTAATTGGACATGTTTATAGTGATTTTTTAATGGTTTTAAAAAATTAATAGATTAATTTTTATTGAAATAAAAGCGATTTAAATTAAAAAATTAAATCGCTTTGTTAAGAATATATTAAAATTTCATATTCAAATTTACTTGTAGCCTGTCGCGGCCTTCGTTGTTGGTCGCAATATCTTTATTAAGGTTATCTACGCTGTACCATCTTAAATCGGCATTTAAGTTATCAGCTATTTTATAATCGAGCTGAACACGCGTGCCTTTAATATTAGTATACGAACCCGGTGTATTAGTTTGTGTAAACGCACCATTCATAGGTAATGCATAAGCTTCTGTGTGTAATATATAAAAGCGCACACCAAACTCTTTATTGATTTGATAGCGGGCGTGTACAGTGTAAGCGGTATTGTCACTTTGTGCTTCACTTGTATAGAAGTCGGCAGCTAAGCGAAATGGCCCCATTCTTAAATCGGCATTGTAAGTCATCACATTACCAGCTTGGTCGTCATCAAGCCCTGACTCAGCACTTGCGTAAGCGGTGTCTGAGGCACTTACAAAAATACCACCAATACCCGCTTTAAACTTTATATCGTTAAACTGCGCTGCATAAACACCTTGCAGTTGCTGCCAGCTTGCATCGCGTTTACCTTCGCCATTATCTACGTTTTCTTCAAGGATTATATGCCCTGCGTTTACGCTAAATGTATTGTTTGTCCAATTAGCTTGCACACCTTCAAGGGCAATATCGTCACGAAATAGTAATTCAGATGAATGCATATAAACAGCGGCGGCTTTACCAATATATACACGAGTATTATTAATGCCAGTATACTTCATGAAGGCTCTGTCTAAGCCAAAGTCGTCGTTGTCGGTTGTATTTGTTATGCCAAATGTTTGATGCGTTGAATCGTGCTGGCTAGAGGTGGTTCTAAAGCGCATTTGCGCAGACCAGTTCTCCGTTGCTGCATATTTAATACCAAAACGAGCACGTAATCTGGCGCGGCTAGTTGTATCGATTGTATCGCCATCAGTGCGCTCAAATCGCATACGCATATCACCAAATAACTTAACTGCTTCTAAGCCATTTAAACCTTCAATAGTTACATCTGCATGAGCTGGTTTAACTAGCGCCATTAAGCTTAATGCAATGGGTACATATATAAATTTAGTCGTCATTTTTATTCTCTATAAAATTGGTAATTAAATAACCGGTTTAGCCGTTTGTGGAGCTGTGTTTTCTTTGTTGTAAACAGCGATATCAAGCTCACCTTCGCTTTTACCAATTAATAAAGTCACCATTAAATCACCCGTTACATTAATAGTGGTGCGTGCCATATCTAAAATACGGTCAATGCCTGCAACAATAGCGATACCTTCAAGCGGTAAACCAACAGTGGTTAATACCAATGACAACATAATTAGGCCTGCGCCAGGGACACCGGCTGTACCTACTGATGCAAGTGTGGCGGTAGCAATAATTGTGAGGTAATCGGTAGTAGAAAGATCAACACCAAAGGCTTGAGCAATAAATAATGCTAATACACCTTGATATAGCGCGGTGCCATCCATGTTTATGGTTGCGCCTACGGGTAAAACAAAGCTTGAAACAGTGCGAGATACACCTAGATTTTGGGTTGCGCATTTTATACTTGCAGGTAAGGTTCCTGAGCTACTTGTGGTTGTAAAAGCAATAACTTGCGCTTCAATAATACCTTTATAAAAACGCTGTGGGTTAAGCTTACCTAGCAAGCCAACAAAACCGCCACCCAATACTAAAATGTGAATTATGCAGCCTAGGTAAACTAAACCAATTACTTTAATAAGTGGTAATAGTACGTCTAACCCATATTTACCTGATACCCATGCCATTAATGCAAATACACCATATGGCGCAAGTCGCATTACCAGCTCTGTTAGTTTGTACATAGCGTCTGCTAGGCTTTCAAATACTTTGGCTGCTGGTTCGCCTTTTTCACCAATAAGGTTTAAAGCAATACCTAAGCTCAATGCAAATACAATAATTTGTAAAATATTACCCGATGCCAACGAGCCCACTGGATTTTTTGGCACTAGGCCTACAATAGTATCCATTAAGCTGGTAGTTGGTTTTGTATCGGTTACTGTTGTGGCAACCATATTTAAGCCTGCACCTGGCTCAAAAAAGATCCCTAGGCCCAGCCCAATTGAAATGGCAATAGCGGTTGTAGCTAAATAAAATATGATTGATTTAATACCAATACGGCCCATTTTTGTGGTGTCTTTCATTGAGGTAACGCCCACAATTAAAGAGCAAAATATAAGCGGTACAATTAACATTTTAATTGCACTGATAAATAGCTGGCCAATTGGTTTTATATATTCAGCATTACTACCTAAAAGCATGCCGGCAAAAATACCCGCTATCATACCTATAAGTATTTTTAGCCAGAGCGACATTTTTTTTGGCTCATTATTTTTCATACTTGTTGTATTAGTCATTTTTTATTTCCAATTATTAATGGGAGTTATTTAACTTTTGGGTTATTTAAGTTTTTAATGCTTTTGATTTTTAATAGGTTTGTTCGCTCAGCAGTGTTTGTGAGCTATTTTGAGCACGGCTCGACGACAGCTATTTGCATGTCGGATTTATTGATAGCGTGTTGTATTTGTATGCCATCTAAAACATCAGCAGGGGTATCGTTAGTACCGAGTAAATCTTTTTCTTGGCGAGTTTTATTGTATATGCGCATAGTTAAGCTCTAATGTTGTTAGATTATTGTTATTGCATTAATAATGCCAAGCAATGAGTTGTTAATAAGTTATTGATGTTATTGGTTTTGCTGGGTTTTTGGAGGCTTTTGTTAATATAACTTTTTGCATAATTATGTATGGCTTATAGTTGTAGTAAGCATCTTCTTGAAGTGTGTGAGAGGTTTTTATGTTTATTATCAATAGGGTATAAAAGGTTATAACTTTTACTATGGGTATAACAAAAGTTATTACATTGTTAGCTGTATTATTTAATTTGAGTGTTTAAGTTGGGATAAATGCATTAAAAATCTAAATTACAGTGGTTTTGTGCTTTTATTTACTATTTATATATAAATAACGTTCGCTGTAGAGGAGGTCGTTTAAGGTTGAACTTTCGCTGCTACTTGCCTTGGTAGCAGCGCGATTAAATAGCCTTGCTTAAATAATATTTTTTCCTTGCTCTGGATCTCTTGATTGCTCTGCTTGTTCACGTATTTCGTCGGTATCACTGCTCACATCATCAAGTGTTTTAGTTTGATCAACTGTTTCACTTTTTTCGCTTTGCACTTGCGATGGTTGTTTTTCCTCTAAGCTAGAGACATTTTCACTAGGGTCGGTGAGTATAATTCTTTCTCGTGCGTCATCAGGCATGCTGATGTTTTGTTTTGTGAACTCATTGACTAATTCGCGCATAAGCTGGGAAGCTACTTTTAATGGACTGTGCTGCTCGCTATTAACCCAAAAATACAAAACGAAGTTAATAGTAGATGAGCCTAAGTTTTTTATTAAAACTTGCGCAGGTGGGTCGCTAAGTACCGCATTTTGTTGATTGGCAATATCTAGTGCGAGGGTTTGTGCGCTGCGTATATCGTTATCATAGCCAATACCAATTTCTACTTTTCCGCGCATTTTTGGATTGGCAGTCAGGTTTTTAATGGTATTTTTATATACCGTTGCATTGGGTATTTGAATATGATTGCCATCGTAATCAACAAGTGTGGTTGCTCTTGCGGTTACTTTTTTAACAACACCTAAACGATTGTCTACTTCAATTACATCGTCGATTTTAAAAGGCCTTTGTATGCTCAGTAATAAACTAGCGATAAAGTTTTCAGCTATGTCTCTAAAGGCAAAACCTAATATAAGTCCTATTAGTCCCGTGCCACTCATAATGGCAACAGCAAACTCGGTAAGCCCTGCTAAACGCAGGAATAAGTACACGCCAAATAAAATAATTAAAGTGCTTATACTGCGCCTTACAACTAGATGAACTAGTTTACTGTCAGTCATGTAGTCAACAGGCTTTATAAGCAATCGAGAAAGTGGCCCTGCAATTAAATAGCTTAATGCTAAAAGTATTATACCGAGTAATAGTGTGGGTAATATTTGCGCTGTTGCATGAAGTAATTGCACAGCTTGTTCATGAAAAAACTGCCACGTAAACACATCGCCTTGAAAACTTTGCGTGCTGGGAGGCGTATTGTTTAAAGCTATAATGTTTGATTGGCTACTAGGCATGGCTTATCGTCCGTGTTTGGTTTTTATAATCGCTAATATTAGGTAACAGCAAGTTTAGTACCAAATACTTTATTTAACTTGGCAAACATTTTGCTGTAGTAATGTAATACAAATATTGAGGTTTAGAATGAAAGAAGCTAAACGAGGACAGCAAGCTGAGCAGCCTGGTCATATCCCTTTTATAGGTTGGTGGGATATTGTTAAGCGCATTTTTAAGCAAATGAGTGAAGATAACTTATCTATAGTGGCAGCGGGTGTGGCATTTTATGCGTTACTTGCTATTTTTCCGGCCATTGCGGCGATGGTATCTGTGTATGCGTACTTTTCATCCCCCGCAGATATTAGTGATCATTTAAGTAAAATAGTTACTTTGCTCCCACCAAGTACCAGTGAACTAATTTTATCTCAGGTTTCTAGCCTTGCAAAAACATCAAGTGCAAGCTTGAGCTTAAGTGCAATCGGTACGCTTATACTTACTATTTGGAGTAGTTCTAAGGGCAGCCAAGCACTTATTACTGCGTGTAATATTAGTTATCGTGAATATGAAAAGCGTTCATTTTTTAAAGCTCAATTAGTACGCTTTTTATTTTCGGTAGGGGCGATTGTTGTCGCAATTTTTGCGTTATTAATTATTGGTATTTTACCTATTGTACTTAATTTAGTGGGACTAAAAGAAAGTATAGATTTATTAATTAAACTCATCTCTTGGCCATTATTAGCTTTTACCTTTAATTTTGCATTGGTACTTTTATATCGTTATGCCCCACATCGTAAACCGGCCAAATGGCGTTGGATCACGATGGGTTCGTCTATTGCTACTGTACTTTGGATTTTGGCATCTATAGGTTTTTCTTTTTATGTGTCGCGTTTTTCTAGTTACAACGAAACTTACGGCTCACTAGGTGGTGTAGTGATCATGTTGATGTGGTTGTATATCAGCGCTTATATAATCACATTAGGTGCTGTTATTAATGCAGCTACTGAGCAGCAAACAGGTAAAGACAGTACTATAGGCCCAGCTAAAGAGCGTGGGCAGCGAGGCGCCTATGTGGCAGATCACCTCGATGTAAAAAACGAATAGCTATTAGCTAAAGTTAGTGAGAGCTATAAGCTGCTCTTTAAACTCTTGTGCTGCAGGACCAAGCCTGTCGTTGTCGTTGCACATTAAATATAAATTAAGGGTACGGGTTGTACCTTGGTCTAAATTAAGTGGGATGAGCGTTTTATCTTCAATTAAATGTGCTATTTGTGTTTTTGGCAGCCAAGCGTAACCCAAATTTTGACTAACCATATCAATAGAGTTGCGTAAATGGCTGACTGTCCAGCGCATATCAGCACCTAACCAGCCATCATTGTGACTGGTGTGGGTTGCTGAGTCGCGAACTACTATTTGCCGGTGTAGCTTTAAATCGCGAAAGTTGAGTTGTTCAGTTTGTTGGTGTAATACATGGTCTTTATGCGCAACGGCTATAAACTCTATATCGCATAACGTACTGCAACTAATTCCATAGATAGGAATTGATGAAATGGCTAAATCAACCACTGAGTTATGTAGTAATTCGTTTGCACCGGTTAGCACGCTTTCTACTAAATCAATCTTTAAAAGCGGGTAAAGTTCACTCGTTTTAGCAAGTGCCTGGTATAAAATGGTGTGTGGAAAAACTTCATCAACAGCTATTTTTAATGTGCTTTCTACGCCTTCGCTTAGTGTGCTCGCTACCGATTCTATTTTAGTTGCTTCTTCAATTAAAAATTCAGCTCTGCGTAAAATTAGTTTACCGCTATCGGTTAAAAATGCTTTACGACCTTTTACTTCAAGCAACTTAATTTGCAAGGCGGCTTCAAGTTTTTGAACAGCATGGTGTACGGTTGACTGACTTTTATGTACAGCCGCACTTGCGCCTGCAAATCCGCCGTGATCCACAACCGCTTTAAACATTCGCCATTGCTCTAATGTTGCTTTTGCCATTTTTAAATCCTGTTACTACTTATATCTGATTGCTTAACTTGACCGCGCAGACGCATTATTTATTGCGTAACAGTAATTTTTTGTTTATTTATTTTAATAAAGCGACTTTTTTATCAGCTAGAAGTGCCATAAAACTGCTTTTATTTAAAGGTCTTGAAAATAAATAACCTTGTCCGTAATCACATCCGGCTTCAAGTAATAGCTGCATTTGTAATTTAGTTTCAATTCCTTCGGCGATTACTTTTAAGCCCAGTTGATGCGCCATAACAATTATTGCTTCACACAGTGCAAGTTCTTGACTGCCTACTTGGATATTATCAACAAAACGTTTATCTATTTTTAAATAGTCGGTATCCATTTCTTGTAAGTAAGCGAGTGACGAATATCCTGTACCAAAATCATCAAGGGCAAGCTGCATACCTGATTTTACTATTTCTTTTAAGCGACGTTGCGTTAATGCTTCGGGGTTAATCATTAGGCCTTCAGTTATTTCTGCCACAATTGAGGATGCAGGTAATTTTGCAGCTTTTAGCATATCGTACCATTCATCTATACCACTCTCTGGCGTGGATAACTGCACTGGCGACACGTTTACACTTATTTGAAAAGTGTCATCGGTTAGGGTTTTTATATCGTTAAGCGTTTGCAAGGTTTGAGCAAATACAAATTGGCCAATTGCATTTATTTGCCTAGTTTCTTCAGCAAGAGGAATAAATGCGACAGGGCTAATTAGGCCTTTTTCGGGATGTTGCCAACGAATAAGTGCTTCAGCTTTATGAATATGTAAATCATTCAAAGCAACAATGGGCTGATAAAACAACTCAAACTGTTCAAGTTCAATGGCACTTCGTAAGTCTTTTAATAGCACCATGCGCGCGTGTGCATATTCGCGCATGTCAGCAGAGAAAAATTCAAAACAGTTACGACCATTACTTTTTGCTTTATACATAGCCTGATCGGCTGCCTTTAAAAGTTGTTCAGTATTTTCACCATCATTAGGGGCGCATGCTATGCCCATGCTGGCGCTAATAAATAACTCTTCGTTTTCAAGATGCAAAGCCGACGATAGGCTAAGCAAAATATTACTGGCAATTTGATTAATATGACGCGTACTTTTTATACGATTAAACACAATAACAAACTCATCACCACCAATACGTGCCACAAACTCAGCATTTTTTGCCGACTGGACTATACGCTGAGATACGAGTTTTAATAAGTTATCACCATAGTGATGGCCTAATGTGTCATTAATATCTTTAAAGTGATCTATATCTAAAAGCATGACAACCAATTGATTGTCGGGAGTAACAATGTTTGAAAATCGTTGATTTAATCGCTCCTTTAACTCTAAACGATTTGGTAAGTCAGTTAGGTGATCATAGTGAGCTTGTCGCCAAATTGTTTCATCGGCTTGTTTTTTCTCAGTGAGGTCTGTAAATATCGCGATTCGACGAATAGGTGCGTTGTTTGTATCATAAACCGTATCGATTGTGAGCCACTCAGAGTATAGCTGCCCGTTCTTTTTACGGTTAATAACCTCGCCTTGCCAGCGGCCTGTTTGCTGTAATTCAGACCACATTTTATTGTAAAAATTCTTATCATGTTTTCCTGATGAAAGAATTGAAGAGGAGCGCCCAATAACTTCTTCTTTACTATATAAAGTCGTTTTGCAAAACGCAGGGTTTACATCAAATATTATACCCGCTGGATCGGTGATTGCCATGCCTTCACTACTGTTGTTATACACTAGCGAGGCAAGGTGGAGTGCTTCTTCATTTATTTTTCGTTGTGTTATATCTCTTAGCACAACAACGTATTCATTTTTACTTTGCATTGCACTAATACGCGCTTCAAAGCTGCGTTTAGGATCTGATTTTTCGAGTGTAAATTCTAAATTACTCGAAACATCAAGCTTAGATAACTGCGATAACAAAAGCTGAACATTGCTGTGTGAAAGTATTGATGATAAATGAGGTACTGCAGTGCTGTTTGGGTTTACTTGAGGCTTAAATTGCCCCGTTATGTTGAGAATATCGCCATGGATGTTAATTCTAACGTAACTGTCGGGTAGAGTATTAAGCAAGCTGGTAAGCTCATCGTGCTTGTTTTTTAAATTAGCTTCAGCTGTTAACCTAGTTTGCGCCATTGATTTAAAGCGCTGATAGAGAGTATTTAGCTCTGGATTATTTGGCTGTGTTTTTTGTGACGGCATTTCGCCCTTAGCCAACACGTTTGTTGCATTTGTTAGATTATTAATTGGGTCGATAATGCTGGTTTTAAGCAGCTTACGTGCAATTAAACATAGCACTAGCAGTGATAAAATAAACACACCAATCGCTATAAAAAAATTATTATTTATTTGCTTTAAAGCATGCGTAATAGGAAGTGCAATATGTATATTTAAGCTGTTATTACTCGGATCTTTATAAATAATAGAGTGATGAAGCATTCGATCTTCACCCTCAATAGATTTTATTTTTGTTAATGCCTCATTATCAATCGAAGAATCAGTTGCTAATAAAGTCTTTGCAATATTATCGCCAAGGGCTGCAGTTGTTGGTGGGTAACGCGCTAAAATTTTTCCATTAGAATCAGCGATTGCAGCAATAGAGCCAGTCGGCAGTTCAATATTATTAAAAGCATTGTTCCACCAGTCAAGCGCAACAACGATAACTACAACGCCCTGAATTACATTTTTTTTATTAATGATAGGCAACGCAAAGTTAAGGGTGTTTTTTTGCAAGTTTCTATCGTGCTGAAAATAACCTACCGACAATTGGTTACTTTTTAAGGCATTTTGAAAATACGCACGATCTGCAATACTTATTGTTTTGGTTAATCCGCTTGTTGTACACATAACAATGCCATTTGGATCTATAATCCCGATATTGGCAACATGGGCATAAATAGCTCTAAATTGATTAAAATAATTAGGGCAGGACGTTGCTATATTTTCTTTCTTACTTTCCTCTTTAGCCAAATAACGCGCTAAACGGTCAATATCATCGACTAAGTGCTTTTGCTGTAAAATTAATTGCTTAGCAATGTTTTCTACTTTTTTTTCACTTTGCTCAATAGAGTGGTGGCGTTCAAGCAGCAGAGTAAAAATAATTACAGCGGTGCCCGGAATACTTAGCAATATAAGCAAACGATAAAGCTGATGTTTGAGAGAATAAGTAAAAATAACCATTCCTTAGTTTCGTATTTTGCAATAACAATTGTAGCCAAATTCACTCCAAATAACCATAGTAATTATAAGGTTGAAAATGTAACCAATGAATCAATGTCGTTCTATTTTTTAGAACTTTAAGCTCGATTTAAAGACATAGTTGTTTTGTTTAATGAATGATTTAATAGTCTCATAAACTTATTCTTTAGAGTGAATTAAAAAATGAAAATATCAAAAATACTTACAGCTTATGCAACTCAAGATGGCGATGGCGTGAGCATTAGCCGTATACCTGGGTTTGATGGTAAATATTTGGATCCATTTTTGATGATTGATGAACTTAAGTCAGATGAAAAAAAAGATTATATGGGAGGCTTTCCTGAGCATCCGCACCGAGGAATTGAAACGTTTACTTATATTCTAAAAGGTGGCTTTGAGCATCGTGACCAAATGGGTAACAAAGAAGCAATTAAAGCAGGTGATGTGCAATGGATGAGCACAGGGCGCGGCGTCATGCACAGTGAAATGCCACTCGCTGATGCTGTTGACGGTTTGCATGGCTTTCAAATTTGGATAAACATGCCAAGCGCAGAAAAAATGCGTGATTCACGTTATCAAGATACGACTAAAAACCCAGCTCCTAGTTTTACAAATACGCAAGGCGTGACGTTAAAAGCACTTGCGGGATCGTGGCAGTTCGAAAGTGAAACGCTTGCAAGCGAGCTGCAAAGTTTAGCTGCTAATGCGGCGCTTGCTGATATTACATTACCTGCTGGTAAAAGCACTTATTTAGAGCCTCTTAGCCAACAAAAAGTAATGCTTTATATTCATAGCGGCTCACTAATAATGAGCGACAATCAAACAATACCAGCGGGTAAGTTACTTATTTTAGAACCAGGCAGTGATATTAATATTAGCTCTGAACAAGGCGCTGGCGTTTTAGTTTTAGCAGGCGATCCACTTAATCAGCCAATTGCTCATATGGGTCCGTTTGTAATGACGACGCAAGCAGAAGTACAGCAAGCAGTGCGTGATTATCAAAACGGTGAGTTTGGCAAAATATAACGGTATTTTTAGGAGAGTTTTATGGGATTATTAGTTAACGGCCAATGGCAAGATAAATGGTACGACACAGATTCAAGTAACGGTAAGTTTGAACGCGAAACGGCGCAGTTACGTCACTGGGTAACTGTTGATGGTAGCGCTGGAATAACGGGCGAGGCCGGATTTAAAGCACAAGCGAACAGGTATCATTTATATGTGTCACTTGCGTGTCCTTGGGCGCATCGAACGCTTATATTTAGAGCGTTAAAAGGGTTGCACGATTTAATTACGGTGTCGGTTGTTAGCCCTGATATGCTTGATAGTGGTTGGGCTTTTGATACGCAAAACCACAGTACTGGTGATGCTTTATTTAATAGTAACTACTTACATCAAGTGTATACAAAAAATAATCCTAAGTATTCCGGGCGAGTTACAGTACCCGTATTGTGGGATAAAAAGCTAAATAAAATTGTCAGTAATGAGTCTGCCGATATTATACGTATGTTCAATAGTGCGTTTAATGAGTTAACAGGTAATAACGATGACTACTATCCGGAGGCACTACGACCAAAAATTGATGAATTAAATGCGTTGATTTATCCAAATATAAATAATGGTGTTTATCGTACGGGATTCGCAACAACTCAAGATGCATACGAAGAGGCGTTTAACGATTTATTCAAAGCACTCGATAAAGTAGAAGGGATACTGAGCAAGCAGCGTTATTTAACAGGTAATAGGCTCACCGAGGCAGATTGGCGACTATTCACTACACTCATTCGGTTTGATAGTGTGTACGTTGGCCATTTTAAATGTAATTTACGCACAATTGAAAGCTATCCTGCATTAAGTGGATACCTTAGGGAGCTATATCAAGTTAAAGGAGTGGCTGAAACAGTTGATTTTTATCATATTAAGCGTCACTACTATTTTAGTCACACAATGATCAACCCAACACAAGTTGTGCCAAGTGGTCCAAGTATTGATTACTTATCTGATCACGGTAGAAATGTTTAGCGCTTAAGCTATCAAGTTCACTAGCCAGCCGTATTTTCTTACGAAGCTGGTTTCGCTTTTACCCGCTTGTACTGCTGCACCTGCGATAAAGGCACTTGAAAGCCCAACTTTGGTTACGGCAAAACGCTTTAGTCTATATTGGAACGCTGCATGATGTTGGCGTTTCAATTCACTGCGCGTATCCACTTGCTTACTTAGAGCATCAACGTTTTCATTAGGTGCTTTAATTAAGTAGTTAACTAACATACTAATGTCCTTGTAAGTTAAATAGCTGCTTTAAACTTTTAAGTGTTTTACTAAAGCCAATTTTATTGCTTAAGTAAACTGTATTTTTCCAAAGCCATATTAAACAAGCAACTTGTAGTAAAGTAGCTGTTGCTATACTTAGCCATACCGACCCAAAAACATCGTATACACCGTATCCAACAGCACCTAGAAATCCTGCCCACAACAAAACCAAACCACTGGCAAAGCATCCTAAAAATATAGTGATCAATGCAAGCGATCTAAGCGATAACCGCCATTCAGCTTTAGCAAGCTGGTGGGTGATCTTTCCTTGAGTTTGGTAATCATCCTTGAGCTGCTTAGAATACTCTAAAAGCATTGCAACATGATCTTGCCAATCATCCTTTTGGCTATGTTGCTCAGTAGTTTGGTCTTGCGCATTACCATCCTTGGTTGCTGTTGTTTGTGGGTTATTCATCACTAATTACTTACGACGAAGTAGTGATGTGATTAACATACCCGCAGCAAAAGCAATACCCGCAGTTGCTAATGGATTTTCAGAAGCAAAAGCACGAGTTTTTGCAGTACATTCGCTTAGTTTTTCACGTGCAATAAGTTGTTTTTCGCTCAATGCATCTGCTGAGCTAGAAGCTCCTTTACGCACACTGCTTTCAGCTGTTGCAGCTTTGCTAGAAAGTGCATCTACAGCATCGTGCGCCGCTGATGTTGCTTTCTCTGTAAGAGGAGACTCAGTATTTGTTAGTTTAACGTCAGGCTTAACATCTGAAGTTGTATTTGGTTTCGTATTCGTTGCGGTAGCCATAATCAATCCTTAATAAGTTAAAATTTAAATAGTGATTTAGATGATGCAATGATTAAACCAAACTTGTTATTTATTTTAACTGCCTGAATTTGAAAGGTTTTGTTTGTGTTTTTTAATTTTTGATAATTAGTATTTTAAAATAAACAGTAACTATTACTACACGGCTAGGTAAATTTTACAAAGAGGATAAAAACGCCTTAAAAATTGTAAATATTCATTGGTTATTCAGTAAGCAATGCATGTAAACAGAAAGTTATAAAAGCAAAGCTGATATTTTTCTTTACCTCAATCCCACTTTTTCCCACGTAATTCAAACGCTTCGCTTGAGCCCTTATTTTTTCTAGCTTTGAGACTCACTAAAGCTGGTCAGCTTACTTGACAAAATGGCTTGTCAAGCCCTAAACTGGAGCACTGTGGTAAAAAGTGGTTTTTAGTGGATCTCATTGGATAAAATAAACAAAAAATTGAATAAAACAATTTCAAAGTAGGTTTTTTATGTTTCGTGGCGCGAGTTCACTGAGTTTGGATGATAAGGGGCGTTTTGCGGTACCGACAAAGTACCGAGAATCTCTGTTGTCTGAAGATCAGGGGACAGTTATTTGTACCGTCGCATTAAATGAACCGTGTTTATGGTTATATCCATTGGCTGAGTGGCTCGAAATAGAAAGCCGTTTAGCGAAAATATCTAATATGAATCCACGAGCTCGACGAATGCAACGTATGTTGCTAGGTAACGCCACAGAGTATCAACTTGATAAAAATGGTCGAATTTTGCTTGCGCCGTCATTACGTGCCCATGCATCTCTTGGCAAAAAAATCATGCTGGTTGGTTTGATGAATAAGTTTGAAATTTGGGACGAGGCGCGTTGGCACGAGCAAATGCAGCAAGATACTGAGCTTGAAAGGCTTGGTGATTTTGAACCTAACCAAGATTTAGATAATTTTACACTCTAACGGCACAAAAAAAGGCACACAATAGCTAATGACAGCGCAATTTGAACACGTATCCGTATTAATGGATGAGACCATCGATGCCCTTGCAATTAAGCCAGACGGTATATACATGGATGGTACATTTGGACGTGGTGGCCACTCTGGGCAAATTTTAGCACGCCTTGGTGATGAAGGTCGCCTGCAAGCAATTGACCAAGATCCACAAGCAATACAATCAGCTGAAAAATTTGCTGATGACCCACGTTTTGCAATTGCACATACTCGCTTTTCAAACCTATACGAAGTAGCACAGCAAAACGATCTAATTGGTAAAGTCGATGGCATTTTATTAGACATTGGTGTTTCGTCACCACAATTAGATGACGCTGAGCGTGGCTTTAGTTTTATGAAAGACGGCCCACTCGATATGCGTATGGACCCTACAACAGGTCGCAGTGCAGCACAGTGGTTAGCAGAGGCTGAGTTGGATGATATTACCCACGTAATTAAAAAATTGGGGGAAGAAAAGTTTGGTAAACGCATTGCACACAAAGTACTTGAAGTTCGTGAGCACACGCCAATCACAACTACCAAGCAGCTTGCTGACCTTGTTGATGAAGCTGTACCGGTAAAAGATAAGTTTAAGCACCCTGCAACACGTACTTTTCAGGCGATTCGTATTTATATCAATAGCGAGCTTGAAGAGATTCAAACAGCGCTACAGTCTGCAGTTAAAGTGCTAAAGCCAGGCGGACGTTTAGTGGTGATTTCGTTTCATTCTTTAGAAGACCGTATTGTAAAACAGTTTATTAGAAAACAGAGTAAGGGAGAAGCATTACCCAGAGGTCTGCCTTTAACTGACGCACAAATAAATAAAAATCTGACGTTAAAAGCAGTGGGTAAAGCTATTAAGCCAAGTGCTGCAGAAGTAGAGCGTAATCCACGTTCTCGTAGTTCTGTACTTAGGATTGCACAGAGGTTGGGATGAGTAAAAAAGCGAGCTATCGGCAACCTAATTTATTCTTTGAAATATTAAAAGGCCTAGGAGCTAATAAGCTAACCTCGGCCTTGTTGGTTGTGATATTCGCTTCTAGTTTAGCTGTTGTGCAAACAACCCACTTAGCTCGTGGCCAACTTATACAGCAAGATCAATTATTACAAGAACGCGATGAGCTCGATTTAGAGTGGCGCTACTTACTTGTTGAAGAAGAATTTTATTCGCAACATGCACGCATTGAAGAAGTAGCTACATCACAATTGAAAATGAAAAGACCTACGAGTCAAGATGAGCAGGTAATAATAGTACAATGAGAAATAGAGGCAAAAAACCAGTCACTAATTTAATCACATGGCGCTTTATGCTGGTGTGTGCAGTTGTGTTTATGGTGTTTGTAACACTCGTATCTCGCGCTGCTTATTTACAAGTAATAGAACCTGATAAAGCACGTTCAGAAAGTGACAAACGTACCGTGCGCGTTGAAAAACTACATGTGCAACGCGGGATGATTTTTGACCGTAATGGTAAAGAGTTAGCGGTAAGTGTGCCTGTTGTAAGTGTATATGCTGATCCTAAAGCATTGCACAAGTCGCTAGTCTCTAAAGTAATTAAACAAGCACGTAAAAGCGGCGAAGATCATTTATCTTTAGCTGAAAATACCGCTGAGCTTGATAAGCGTACTGCACTTTATTATAAAAACGATTTACGCTGGCGTGAGCTTGCTGATGTATTGCGCATTGATCCTAAGAAGATTAACTCTCGACTATTAAACGATCCCTCGCGTCGCTTTGTTTATTTAAAGCGCCAAGTTACTCCTGCTGTAGCAAATTATATTGGCGATTTACGCCTACCAGGTATTCATTTACTAGATGAATCTAAACGCTATTACCCCGCCGGTGAGGTTACCGCGCATGTTATTGGTTTTACTAATATAGACGGTAAAGGCATTGAAGGTATTGAAAAGCTATACGAAAACGCTTTAACGGGCGAGGAAGGCCGCCGCACTATACGTAAAGACGCACAAGGGCGTGAAGTAGAAGTGCTTGACGAGCGTGAGCGCGTAGAGCCAGAAAGTATAGAACTAAGTATTGACCAGCGAATTCAAGCTATTGCCTACAAAGCTGTAAAATCAGCTGTACTGACTTACAAAGCCACATCGGGCTCAGCTATGGTAGTTGATGTTAAAACCGGTGAAGTGCTGGCAATGGTAAATAGTCCTTCATTTAATCCAAATAACTTAAGCGATGCTGCACCTCATAAGCGTCGTAATCGCGCAATTACAGATTTGTTTGAACCAGGCTCAACTGTTAAGCCTCTAGCCATTTTAGCTGGGCTAGACTACGGCGCCATTCAGGCAGATGACACGATTGATACCTACCCAGGTTGGATGCGTTTAGGTGGTAGTTTAGTTAGAGATACTCGTAATCACGGCGAACTAACACTGCGCGAAATACTAAAGTACTCCTCAAATATGGGGGTTGCGAAGGTTACTCAGTTAGTGCCTAAAGATTACCTTGTTGGCTTATATCAAAAAGTAGGCTTTGGCAGTGACACCGGTACTGGAATGGTAGGTGAAAGCAGCGGTTTGTTTTATCCAAATCGTCGTTGGTCTGACTTTGAAATTGCCACTTTATCATTTGGTTATGCAATTTCGGTAAGTACTGCGCAAATGGCGCGCTTTTATACCATGTTAGGCGCTGGTGGAGTTAATCGACCACTGACTATTTTAAAGCAAGATAATATACCTGAAGGCGAACGTATTTTTAAACAAAAAGACGTAGAAGCCGTAGTCCACATGATGGAAAGTGTATTTGAAAAAGACGGTACTGCTCGCAACATAAAAGTTGATGGGTATCGTGCTGCCGGTAAAACAGGTACATCTAAAAAAGCCGTAGCAGGTGGTTATGGTGATGAATATGTAGGTTACTTTGCAGGTGTAGCACCGGCAAGTAATCCTCGTTTAGCCGTGGTAGTTATGATTAATGAACCAGGTGGTGATGTGTACTATGGAGGTGCCACCGCTGGCCCTGCATTTGCAGAAATCATCTCTAACGCATTAAGAATATTAAACGTAGCGCCTGACAAGGAAGAGGTTGCGTACGTACAAGGTAAAGATAACGATGCGTGATTTAAAGGATATTTTAAAATACATCGAAATAGATGCGCCCTCGCAACTGGTAAAGCATTTACGCCTTGATAGCCGTGAAGTAACGCCAGGTGATGTATTTGTTGCTATTAAAGGCCATACACTTGATGGCGGACAATTTATTAATAAAGCAATTGAAAATGGCGCAATAGCTATCATTGCTGACAGATTATGTGAATTTGAAAGCAGTTTTGAGCCACTGTATTTAGTCTCAGAGCTTGATAAAAAGCTTCCAGAATTAGCTAGTCGCTTTTATAGCCAACCAAGTCAGACTCTTGATTTAATTGGTGTAACAGGTACAAATGGTAAATCGACTACCACAGCAATGATTGCCCACTTAGCGCAATTTTGTAGTACTGATTCGGCTATTATAGGCACTTTAGGTTATGGCCATCCTGATAACTTAATTCCACTGATAAACACTACGCCTTCAACAGTTGATTTACAGCATATTTTGAGCGATTTAAATTCGCAGCATAAAAAGCTGGTAGCCATGGAAGTATCATCTCATGGGTTAGTGCAACAACGCGTTGCTAAATGTCAGTTTAAAGCGGCTGTGTTTACTAATCTTTCGCGCGATCACTTAGATTACCATGGTGATATGGCAAGTTACGGTGATGCGAAATTAATGCTTTTCCGTGATTTTGAGCCGCAAGTTGTAGTGCTCAATCAAGATGACTTTCAAGCTGAGCAATGGCTTGAAAAGTATGATTTTAATAACCTAATTTGTTATGGCCGAAAAAATTTAGCTCCTAAGAATGCCCGATACGTTTATTTTTCTGATGTTGAATATTCAAGTGAAGGTATTTCGGCGCAGTTGTCGACAAGTTGGGGTGATATTTCAATTAAATCGCCTCTGTTTGGCGAATTCAACTTATATAACTTAACGGCAGCGCTCGCTACATTACTAGGGCTAGGTTATCCGCTTGAACAACTAGTTGCTGGTTGTGCGCAGTTACAGCCAGTCGCTGGTCGAATGCAAGCTTTTAGTCAAGCTGGCATGCCAACGTGTGTTGTTGATTACGCCCATACACCCGATGCACTTGCACTTGCATTACAAGCATTGCAGTTGCATGTGCCAGGTGGTGTAAGTTGTGTATTTGGTTGCGGTGGCGACAGAGACAAAGGTAAGCGCGCATTAATGGCGCAAGCTGCAGAGCAAAACGCTAATAAAGTGATTATTACCAGCGATAACCCTCGAACAGAAAATCCTGATGACATTATTGCAGATGTAGCAGGCGGTCTAACCCATCCTCAAAATGCACATCTAGAGGCTGATAGAGCAACTGCAATTCGTTTTGCTATAGAAAACGCTACAGCTGATGATGTTATTTTGATTGCAGGTAAAGGCCACGAAGATTATCAAATTATAGGCGATAAGCGCATCGACTTTTGCGATCGCCGTTATGTACAAGAACAACTAAAAAAAGCAGTAAGAGGGATAACACAATGATCCCAATGGATTTTGATTGGTTAGCTAATGTGCTAACAGCCGATTATCAAGGTGATAATCAACACGTGCTAAATATAAATACTGATACTCGCACAGTGTGCGATGGCGAAGTGTTTTTAGCACTTAAAGGGCCAAATTTTGATGGCCATAAATTTATAGCTGAGGCTAAACAAAAAGGCGCTATAGGCGTTATTGTTCAGCACAAAGTTGATGTAGATATTCCACAATTTATAGTAAGCGATACACGTATTGCACTAGGTACAATTGGCACCGCTGTTATGGCCCAAGTGGCGCCTAAAACAATTGCAATTACAGGGAGTGTAGGCAAAACCACCGTAAAAGAAATGTGTGCGGCAATTTTGTCGGTTCACGGTGATGTATTAGCTACTAAAGGTAATTTTAACAACGATATTGGCGTCCCTCTTACGTTATTGCGCTTAGAGCCTCAACATCGTTTTGCTGTTATTGAGCTAGGTGCAAATCACTTAGGTGAAATTGCTTACACAACGGCAATGACAAAACCAGATGTGGCCGTTGTATGTAATGTTGCAGCAGCTCACTTGGAAGGTTTTGGTAGCTTAATGGGCGTTGCAAAAGCTAAAGGTGAGATTTTTGATGGCCTAAAAGATGACGGCGTTGCCATTGTTAATTGCGATAGTGAATTTAGCCAGTATTGGTTAGATAAACTTGAAGGGCGTAATGTTAAGCGCTTTTCTACAACCGAAAAACTAGACATTTGGGCAGAGAACATCACGCTTGATGCCAATGCACGTGCAAGCTTTACGCTTTGCACTAAAAACAAGCAAGTGCCTGTTACTTTGGCACTACCTGGTAAGCATAATATTAGTAATGCACTTATCGCTGCGGCGCTGACCAGTGAATTTGATGTAACCCTTGAAGAAATAGCCAATGCACTTGCCACAATGGGTGATGTAAAAGGGCGCGTTAATTTAATTGAAGTGTCTGATTTACTTACCGTGGTTGATGACACCTATAATGCCAATGTTAAGTCGGTAAAGGCTGCGATTGACTTGTTAAGTGATATGCAAGGTCACCGCATTTTAGCACTCGGAGATATGGGTGAGCTTGGTGAAGATGCACGTAAGTACCATCAAGAAGTTGGCGAGTATGCACTTGAACAAGGGATTGATGAGTTATTTACATTAGGCGTGTTAAGTAAATACGCAAGTGATGTGTTTGAACTCCCTAATCGTCACTTTTCGAGCCGCGAACAGATGCAGCAAAAAATTCAAGAAAGTATTAATAAAGTGAATAAAAAAACAACAATAGTAGTGAAAGGATCGCGCAGTTCTCGCATGGAATTATTAGTAACCGATTTAGTTAATGGCCAGCAACAAGCCATCAATGGAGTATCATAATGTTAGTTTGGCTGGCAGAGTATTTAACACAGTATTTTAGTGGTTTTCATGTTTTTTCGTATTTAACGCTACGTGCCATTTTAGGTATTTTAACTGCGCTAATTATGTCTCTTTATTTGGGGCCTAAGTTAATTCGTGGTTTGCAACGTATGCAAATAGGTCAAACAGTTCGCGACGATGGCCCGCAATCGCATTTGTCTAAGTCGGGTACACCGACTATGGGTGGCTTACTTATTTTAGCGGCTATTTTTACCAGCACGCTACTTTGGGCCGATTTATCAAATAAATATGTGTGGGCAACACTGTTTGTAATTGGCTCATTAGGTATTGTTGGCTTTATTGATGATTACCGTAAAGTTATTCGTAAAGACCCAAAAGGTTTAATTGCTAAGTGGAAGTACTTTTGGCAATCGGTCATTGCATTAGTTGTAGCTACTGCTTTGTACTTTACCAGTGCTCAAGCATCTGAGACATCTCTTGTTGTTCCATTTTTTAAAGACGTATTACCGCAATTAGGTTTGTTTTATATTGTGCTCACGTACTTTGCGATAGTAGGTACATCAAACGCGGTAAACCTGACAGATGGTTTAGATGGCTTGGCGATTGTGCCAATTATTTTGGTGGCTGCAGCATTGGCAATTATTGCTTACTTAACAGGTAATATTAACTTTTCGGCTTACTTACATATTCCACATTTACCGCTAGCGAGTGAGCTTGTGGTTGTGTGTACTGCCATTGTGGGCGCAGGGCTTGGCTTTTTATGGTTTAACACTTACCCAGCACAAGTATTTATGGGTGATGTTGGCTCATTAGCACTTGGTGGCGCATTAGGTATTATTGCTGTTTTAGTACGCCAAGAGTTACTACTTATTATTATGGGCGGTGTATTTGTAATGGAAGCACTATCGGTAATATTACAAGTGGGGTCGTATAAATTGCGCGGACAACGCATTTTTAGAATGGCGCCGATTCATCATCATTATGAATTAAAAGGTTGGCCAGAGCCTCGCGTTATTGTGCGCTTTTGGATTATTTCTGTTGTGCTAGTGCTTGCTGGCTTAGCTACTTTAAAGATTCGATAAATGCAGTATTTAAACGAGATAAAAAACAAACAAATAACAGTGCTCGGACTCGGTGTAACCGGTCTGGGCATTGTGCGTTTTCTATTATCTCATGGCCTCGCCCCCAAGGTCGTTGATAGCCGAGCAACCCCGCCGGGGATTGATTGGTTAAAAGAGCATGCGCCAAATCTAGATACCCACTTTGGTAATTTAGATGACGCTGAGCTTTGTTCAAGCAATATGATTATTATAAGCCCTGGGCTTAGCTTAAAAATACCAGCTGTTGCAAATGCAATTAACGCAGGTGTTGAAGTGATTGGCGACGTTGAGTTATTTGCACGTATTAATACAAAACCGGTTGTTGCTGTTACGGGCTCTAACGGTAAATCAACCGTGGTTACCCTCGCTTATGAAGTATTAAAAGAAGCCGGCTATAAAGTTGCTTTGGGTGGGAATATTGGCACAGCGGTGCTTGATTTACTCAACGATGATTTTGATGTGTATGTACTTGAGTTATCTAGTTTTCAGCTAGATACCACAACGAGTTTAAAACCTTTGAGTGCAACGGTATTAAATGTGTCAGAAGATCACCTTGACCGATACGACAGTTACCAAGCTTATATAGACTCAAAGCTAAGTATTTATGGCGGTGCAGAGCTTATTGTTGTCAATGCAGACGATATTCAAACACATCCAGTTGAGCGCGGTACAACCCCCCTAATCAGCTTTGGTGCTCAACAAGGTGATTACCATTTAGCGCAGCATAATGGCGAAACTCATTTTATGCTTAAAGGCGATGCCTTTTTACCTGTTGATACGCTTGCGGTAGTGGGTAAACACAATTATTTAAATACGCTTGCAGTAATGGCGCTTTTAAGTCCGTTTGAAGTAAGTAAAGATCAATATAAGAACGCGTTAGGTCAATTTAATGGGTTGGCTCATCGCTGCCAATTTGTAGCTGAGCTTAACGGTGTAAAGTATTTTAACGATTCAAAGGCAACGAATGTTGGAGCGACCATTGCTGCAATAGATAGTTTGGCTAGTAATGGTGAAAACCTGATTGTTATTGCAGGTGGCGATGCTAAAGGCGCTGATTTAAACGCACTTAAACCCTACATAGAACAGCATGTAAAAGCATTAATTTGTTTTGGTAAAGATGCAAGTGACTTAGCTGCGATTACCAATAAGAGCTATTTAACTAACAACATGGAAGAAGCCGTTGCTTTGGCCAACGTACTTAGTAGTACAGGCAATATTGTTTTGTTAGCACCTGCATGTGCCAGCATTGATATGTATAACAACTATATGCAACGTGGTGATGACTTTATTCAATGTGTTATGGCAGGGCAACTATGATTGCTTTTGCCGATATAAGAGATGCATTAACACCAAAACCTTCAGGTCAGTTGTATGATGTACCGCTGTTGTACTGCGTAATTATGTTAATTGGTGTTGGTTTTATCATGGTAACCAGCGCTTCAATGCCGACCGCTGAGCGGTTATTTGATGACCCATACCATATTACTATTCGCCACAGCATGTTTTTGGCAATGTCTTTTGTGCTTTTTTGGATAAGTGTTTGTGTGCCAATGGATTGGTGGAAACGATCCAACCCTTATTTATTAATACTAGGTATGGTGCTGTTAATAGCGGTATTAATTGTTGGGCGTGAAGTGAATGGTGCTAAACGATGGATACCTATTGGTCCTGTTGGTTTTCAGGTTGCTGAGGCCGCTAAATTATACTTTTTTAGTTATATTGCGGGTTATTTGGTAAGAAAACGCGAAGAAGTACAAGAAAATATTAAAGGCTTTGCAAAGCCAATAGCTGTATTTGCAGTGTATGCGCTACTTATTTTGCTGCAACCTGATTTAGGCACAGTGGTTGTTATGTTTGTAACAACGGTTGGTTTACTGTTTTTAGCTGGCGCTAAATTATGGCAGTTCTTTGTGCTTATTCTAACTGGCGTCGGTTTAGTTGTATTACTGATTATTGTTGAACCATATCGAATGGCGCGTGTTGTCGGCTTTTTGGACCCTTGGGATGATCCTTTTGGTAAAGGTTATCAGTTAGTTCAATCGCTAATGGCTTATAGCCAAGGTGGTTGGTTTGGCCAAGGCTTAGGTAACAGTGTACAAAAACTGCAATATTTACCTGAAGCGCATAACGATTTTATTTTTGCTGTAATAGGTGAAGAACTTGGTTTAATAGGCGTTGTAAGTATTTTAATGGTATTAGCTACTTTAGTATTTAGAGCGTTATTAATAGGCCAACAAGCGCTTAAATGTGGCAAAGAATACGAAGGCTATTTTTCGTTTGCCATTGGTATTTGGTTTGCATTTCAAACCATGGTGAATGTGGGTGCGAGCGCGGGTATTTTGCCAACTAAGGGTTTAACCCTGCCATTTATTTCTTATGGTGGTTCAAGCTTGTTAATTATGACCATTGCCACAGGCATTTTATTGCGCGTAGATTTTGAAACCAAAATGGCAACCAAACAAGCCACCTCACGTGGAGGCAAGCGATGAGTAAAAAATTAGTAGTAGTGGCTGGTGGAACTGGCGGACACATTTTTCCTGGTATTGCAGTGGCTGATTATTTAAAACAGCAGGGCTGGCAAGTTAGCTGGATTGGCACACCAGATCGAATGGAAGCAAGCGTTGTACCTAAGCATAATATAGATATTGATTTTATCAATGTAAAAGGTGTTCGTGGTAACGGATTAAAACGTCTTATTAAAGCCCCATTCATGGTAGTTAATGCAGTATTGCAAGCGCGTAAGGTATTGAAAGAACAGCGTCCAGATGTAGTACTCGCAATGGGCGGTTATGTTACGGGACCCACGGGAATTGCCGCAAAGAGTTTAGGTATTCCGTTAGTTATTCACGAGCAAAACGCTGTAGCGGGTATGAGCAATAAACTGCTAGCTAAGGTGGCTACACGTGTATTAGCAGCATTTCCAAGTGCTTTTGCACAGGGTCAAGCCGAGCTAGTAGGTAACCCAGTTCGCCAAAGCGTTATGAATATAGCCAAACGCGATGTATCAAGCCCTATTAATATTTTAGTGGTAGGGGGCTCGCTCGGTGCACAAGTGCTTAATCAAACATTACCAGAAGCATTTAAAGTACTAAATAATACAGCTCCTATAAGCGTATGGCATCAAACAGGTGAAGGTCATTTATCTACTGTAGAAACAGCTTATAAAATGCATGGCTTTGCGGATGGTAATACAAAAATAGCTGAATTTATTGATGATATGGACGCGGCATATAGCTGGGCTGATATTGTTGTTTGCCGCGCTGGTGCATTAACTGTTAGCGAAATTGCAGCAGCAGGTAAAATGGCTATTTTTGTTCCTTTTCCACATGCTGTGGACGACCATCAAACAGCAAACGCACAATATTTAGTGATGGCTAATGGCGCATTATTAATGCCACAAGGGCAGTTTAATAAACAATCAATTGTTGAACTATTAAGCCCATATTTAGCCCAACCTTCATTAATTACTGAAATGGCTACAAATGCAAAAAAACAAGCCATTTTAGATGCCACAGCAAGCGTAGCAACGCACTGTGAGCAAGTAACAAATAAGAGAAAATAAGTGAAAGAAACGTCAGTACAAGAAAAACACACGCGCCCAGCAATGCGCCGAATAGAAACCATTCACTTTATTGGTATTGGTGGAGCCGGTATGGGCGGTATTGCTGAAGTACTCGCTTTTGAAGGCTATCGTATTACAGGTTCTGACATTGCTCATAGCGCTATGACAGATCGCTTAATTAAAGCCGGTGCTGAGGTATTTATTGGCCATCATGAAAATAACGTGAAAGATGCCAATGTAGTGGTTGTTTCAAGCGCGATTGATGAAACAAACCCTGAAATTATTGCAGCTAAGGCCGCAAGAATCCCTGTTGTGCGCCGCGCAGAAATGCTCGCAGAGCTAATGCGTTTTCGCCACGGTATAGCGATTGCGGGGACGCATGGTAAAACAACGACAACAAGCCTAATTGCAAGTATTTATGGACAAGCAGGGCTCGATCCAACTTTTATTATTGGTGGCTTGTTAAATAGCGCAGGTAGTAACGCAAAAGTAGGTAAAAGTGATTTTTTAATAGCAGAAGCTGATGAAAGCGATGCGTCGTTTTTACACTTGCAGCCAATGGTCTCGGTGATCACAAATATTGAAGAAGATCACATGGATACTTATGGCGGCAGTCTTGAAAAAATGAAAGACACGTATGTCGATTTTATTCATAACTTGCCGTTTTATGGTTTAGCTGTTGTATGTATTGACTCTGAAGTTGCAGCAGAGCTTATTCCGCGCTTTGGTCGCCCAGTTATCACGTATGGCGAATCGAAGGATGCTGATTATCGCATGAGCGACTTTAGCCAATCAGCTAATACGTGCACATTTACAGTAACCAACAAGCAAGGTGAGTGTTTAACTGCCACGTTGAATATGCCAGGTAGACACAACGCACTTAATGCAACCGCTGCGATTGCTGTGGCAAAAGATCAAAACATTGCGAATCATGCAATTTTAGAAGCGCTGCAGAAGTTTGAAGGCATTGGCCGTCGTTTTCAGCACTATGGTGAATTTGAAAACGAGCGGGGCAATGTGATGTTAGTTGATGACTACGGGCATCACCCTTCAGAGGTTGCAGCAACAATTGCAGCAGTCCGTGAAGGTTGGCCTGATAAGCGTTTAGTAATGGTATATCAACCTCATAGATTTTCTCGTACACGCGACTTATACGAAGATTTTGTAAAAGTACTTGCTGATGTAGATCAGTTGCTATTACTTGATGTGTATAGCGCTGGTGAAGATCCTATTGTGGGGGCAGACAGCAAAAGCTTATGTCGTAGCCTTCGCCAACGTGGCAAAGAGCCGCTGCACGTAGCAACAAATGCTGAGCTTGCAGGTGTTTTGGCCGCAAATTTACAAAACAATGATTTAGTATTAACCCAAGGCGCTGGTAATATAGGCCAGTTAGTTAAAACATTAGCTGCAACGGGTATGTCGATAGAAAAACTTAAGCAAGGTGAAGTATGACTCAGGTAAACACACAATTTGGTAAAGTAGCGGTACTGCTAGGTGGTAACTCAGCAGAGCGTGAAGTGTCTTTACGATCGGGTCAGGCTGTTTTAAATGCGCTGCAAAATAGTGGTATTGATGCAATTGCATTTGACCCACAAAGTCGTTCTTTGTGGGAGTTAAAAGAATTAAATGTAGATCGCGTTTTTATCGCTTTGCATGGCCGTGGTGGCGAAGACGGCACAGTGCAGGGAGCACTTGAATTTATGGACTTGCCTTACACGGGCAGTAATGTACTAGGTTCAGCACTTGCTATGGATAAAGTACGTTGTAAGCACTTATTTAAATCAGCGGGTTTAAGCACTGCACCTTATACCGTAGTTGATGCTAAAAAAGGCTTTGATGCTGCAGCCATTATGGATGAATTTAAAAAGGTCATGGTTAAGCCATCGCATGAAGGTTCAAGCATAGGTATGGCGCAAGCAAGTACAACACAAGAGCTTGAAGATGCACTAGCTAATGCATTTAAGTTTGATAACCAAGTACTTGTAGAGCAGTGGATCACTGGTCGTGAATTTACAATCACGGTGCTTGGCGACGATGTACAACCAGTCATTGAGATGACGACACCTAATGGCTTTTACGATTACCAAGCTAAGTATCAATCAAATACAACCCAGTATCATTGCCCTGCAGATTTATCAGAGCAAGATACTAAGTACTTACAAGCCATATCGCTAGATGCGTTTGATTTAGTGGGTGCAAGTGGTTGGGGTCGTGTTGATGCTATGCAAGACGAGCAAGGGAATTTTTACCTGCTTGAAGTGAATACAGTACCAGGCATGACTGAAAAGTCACTAGTACCGATGGCTGCAAAAGCGAACGGGGCAACTTTTGAGCAATTAGTTGTTCGCATTTTAGAGCAAACGCTTTAATATGCATCCCCTTTTAGAAAAAGCTCAACAACTAAAACAGCAACTTAACTTTAATTGGTCGCTGATTTTTGGAGTGAGTTTTTTTCTGGTTGTGGTTATAGGCTTAGTACAAATAACCACAGGTGTATCTGATTGGTTAGTTGAAAATAAAGATGCTCAAATTAAGCACCTTACAGTGCAAGGGCATCCCAAATACACAGATGAAACGGCAATTATAAAAGCAATTAAAAAAGCCGATTTAAGTAGTTTTTTTGAACTTGATGTTAAGCACGTGCAGCAGCTAGTTCAAGACTTGCCTTGGGTTGCTACCGCTTCGGTACGTAAACAATGGCCTGATACTATACAGGTGTATGTAGTTGAACATGAAGTAGTTGCTCACTGGAATAGCGACTTGTTGCTCAACCAAAGTGGCCAAGCATTTCAAGCCAGCAGCGATAAGTTAGATGATAACTTACCGCAGTTATATGGCCCAGAAGGTAGCGAAGAAGAGGCGTGGGTTGCTTTTAAGCAATTTGATGAAATGCTCAGAGTTAATGGTTTAACATTAACAAGTTTGGCATTATCGGAGCGTTTTTCGTGGCAACTTTGGCTAGATAACGGGATTCGCTTAAATTTAGGGCGTAAAGATAAAGCCAAGCGTGTACAACGTTTTATAGACGTTTATCCACGAATGGAACAACGTGCAGATGCACAAGTAGATACAATCGATTTACGGTATGATACCGGCCTTGCAGTAAGCTTTAAGCCAATGCAAGAAGAACAATTACAAAATAAGAGTAAGGCATGACTAAGTCAGCAGAAAGAAACCTAGTAATAGGATTAGACGTTGGCACCTCGAAAGTGGTTGCCACGGTAGGTGAAATCACCGCAGATAACAAGCTCAGCATTGTTGGTGTGGGCAGCCAAGTATCTCATGGTATGGATAAAGGCGGCGTTAACGATTTAAACTTAGTGTCTGAGTCTATTCGACGAGCAATAGACGAGGCCGAGTTAATGGCTGATTGTCGTATAAGCTCTGTGTATTTGGGTATTTCTGGCAAACATATACAGTGTCAAAACGAAAGTGGTGTGGTGGCAATTAATAACACCGAAGTCACTGACGAAGACATTGAAAACGTAATACATATTGCGCGTTCTGTGCCTATTTCAGCAGAGCGTAAAATGCTACATGCATTGCCGCAAGAATACAGCATCGATATGCAAGAGGGCATTAAAAACCCACTAGGCATGAGCGGCGTTCGTATGGAAGCGCGTGCACATATCATTACGTGCTCAAACGACATGGCAAAAAATATCGAAAAATGTGTAGAACGCTGTGGTCTTGAAGTCGATCAACTTATCTTTACTGCCCTTGCGTCTTGCTATTCTGTACTAACAGATGACGAAAAAGAGCTAGGTGTTGCAGTACTTGATATTGGTGGCGGTACTATGGATATCACCATTTATATTAATGGCGCACTTCGTCACTCTGCCGTTATACCTGTAGCGGGTAACCAAGTTACTGGTGATATTGCAAAAATATTTCGCACACCTATATCACATGCAGAGTCACTCAAAGTACAATACGCATGTGCTAGTAGCCAAATGGCAAGTAGCGAAGACACAATTGAAGTACCAAGTGTAGGCGGGCGACCAGCAAGGTTGATGTCGCGCCATACATTATCTGAGGTGGTAGAGCCTCGTTTTAGAGAATTATTTGAGCTTGCGATGGAAGAAATTCGTCGTTCAGGCTTAGAAGACCAAATTGCGGCAGGTCTCGTTATAACAGGCGGAACTGCTAAAATGACTGGCGCTATGGAAGTGGCAGAAGACATCTTCCAAATGCCAGTAAGAATAGGCAAACCAATCGGGATGGTTGGTTTGACAGACTATGTAGATGATCCTTCGTACGCAACCGCTGTTGGTTTGTTACAATACGGGCGTACCATGCAATCGATGAATGCACAAAAGTCGAAAGCAGAGGATAACAATAATTGGTGGAACCGCATTACTAAATGGTTCCAAGGCGAGTTTTAAGACTCAAGTCGGAGAGTAAACATGTTTGATATAATGGAACAACACAGCGAAGAAGCTGTAATAAAAGTAATCGGCGTGGGCGGTGGTGGCGGTAACGCTGTTGAGCACATGGTAAAACAACAAATAGAAGGCGTGCGTTTTATAGCCGCTAATACGGATGCGCAAGCATTACGTAACTCTGCTGCCGATATTACAGTTCAACTAGGCACGCAAATAACCTCTGGGTTAGGTGCGGGCGCAAACCCTGAAGTAGGCCGTAAGTCGGCTGAAGAAGATGCAGATACAATTCGTGCCAGCCTTGAAGGCGCCGATATGGTATTTATTGCAGCCGGTATGGGCGGTGGTACAGGTACTGGTGCTGCACCGGTAGTTGCTAAAATTGCTAAAGAACTCGGTATTTTAACCGTTGCAGTTGTAACACGTCCTTTTGATTTTGAAGGTAAAAAACGTGCAGCAGCCGCTGAACAAGGCATTAATGAATTGTCAGAAATTGTAGATTCACTTATTACAATTCCTAACAATAAATTGCTTAAAGTTTTAGGGAAAGGGACTACACTTCTAGATGCCTTCGCTAAAGCTAATGACGTATTATTTGGTGCGGTACAAGGTATAGCAGAGCTAATTACACGTTCTGGTTTAATTAACGTGGATTTCGCCGATGTTAGAACAGTAATGTCTGCAATGGGTACTGCAATGATGGGAACGGCGTCTGCGTCAGGTCCTGATCGTGCACAAGAAGCTGCAGAAGCAGCTATCTCAAGCCCACTACTAGAAGACGTTGATTTAACAGGTGCTAAAGGTATCTTAGTTAATATTACCGCTGGTATGGACATTGCGATTGAAGAATTTGAAATTGTTGGTAATCACGTTAAAGCACTTGCGTCAGAAAACGCAACGGTTGTTGTTGGTGCGGTAATCGACCCAGAGATGACTGATGAGCTACGTGTAACGGTTGTTGCAACTGGTTTAGGCGGCGATCGTCGTCCACAGTTTGGTATTGTTGATAACGGCTTTAAAAAAGCATCAGGTTCTGATGTTGCAAGCACATCAAACCAAACGAGCAGCATGTACGTGCCAAGCTTTGCAAGCCAAGATACAAACGCTGAAGAAAACACGACTAAAGAGCAAGCGCAAAGTAAAGAGAAAGCGCCTTCAACGAGTTCAAGTAGTTCAAGTTCTTCAGTGCAAAATAGTAAAAAAGCAGATAAATCAGAAGGTGGTGATTATTTTGATATTCCCGCTTTTTTACGTAAGCAGGCAGATTAACATTTAATAATACTTTTGTTTGAAATGTGTACAAATATTGAAAGGCAAAAGGATTTATGTTAAACTCCGCCGTCTAACTGTAACTGATTTAAAAGTGAGCATACCTATGATTAAACAGCGTACGATTGCACAAGTAGTCAAAGCCATAGGAATTGGACTTCATAAAGGTGAGAAGGTCACAATAACTCTCCGACCTGCGAGCGCAAATACTGGGATTGTATTTCGTCGTGTCGACCTTGATCCGGTTGTTGATTTTGAAACAACACCTGAAGCCGTTGGTGATACGCAGTTGTGTACTTGTTTAATTAACAAAGATGGTGTTCGCTTATCAACTACTGAGCATCTTATTGCAGCTGTTGCTGCAATGGGCATTGATAATCTAATTGTAGAATTGGACAGCTCAGAAGTGCCGATTATGGATGGTAGTGCATTACCATTCATATATCTGTTACAAAAGGGCGGAATTGAAGAACAAAACGTTGCTAAACGCTTTATCCGTATTAAAGAAAAAGTACGCATTGAAGAAGATGGTAAGTGGGCTGAAGTTGAACCATATGATGGTTTTCATATCGACTTTGAGATTGCATTTAACCACCCAGCTATCAATGAAAGTCGCCAACGTATTGGGTTGGATATAACAACGCAAAGCTTTATTGAAGAAATTAGCCGTGCGCGTACTTTTGGATTTATGAAAGATATTGAATACATGCATGCAAACAACCTAGCGCTAGGTGGTAGCATGGATAGTGCTGTGGTACTTGATGAATTCAAAGTTTTAAATCCTAATGGCTTACGTTATAGCGATGAGTTTGTTAAGCACAAGATATTAGACTGTGTTGGTGACATGTTTATGACAGGTCATAATCTTTTGGGTAAAGTAACTGCATTTAAATCGGGTCATGATTTAAATAATAAATTACTACGTAAAATTATGGCTACAGAGTCAGCATGGGAGTGGGCAACATTTGAAACGCCTGTGACGATGCCTGCACCCGGTCTTGAGTTAGCTCCAGCCTAAAAGCAGTAAAAGAACAGCTCACAAACAGTTATAAAAAATGACGCTAATTAGCGTCATTTTTTTTGCGTAAAATTTACTCTATTATAACTCTAAAAGAGCTTGTAACTGATTTAAATGAGTTACTGTATAAGTTGGTTTTATTCCATCGGCTAATTGCTCACCAGGGTGTTGTAACCAGCAAGTATCAATACCTGCATTGTTGCCGCCAAGTATGTCGCTTGCAGCAGTATCACCCACCATAAGTATCTCGCTTTTATCAGGGTTACCCATTAGCTCAAATGTGTGCTCAAAAATCGCTTTATTTGGTTTTGCTATACCCACAAGTTCAGATATTACTAACCATTCAAACATATCTTTTAAGCCAGTATGCTCAAGGCGTACGGTTTGTAAGCGGGCAAATCCGTTAGTAATAATACCTAATCGAGCATTTGGCTTAAGTTTATTTAAAAGCTCAATAGCACCAGGTAATGGCTCGCAAATTTGCGCCATAGCATCTAAAAAAGCATCGTTTAGCTCTTTTGCGGGCACATTAAGTTTTGAAGCCCACTCATTAAAGCGTGTTACTTGTAAGTAATCTGCGCTAATAGTACCATTTTGATAATCAACCCACAGCTGCTTATTGGTTTTTTGATAATGGATATAGTCGTCTTGGCTAAAATCTACGTTGTAAGC
The DNA here is from genome assembly GCF_014163655.1 of Pseudoalteromonas sp. SR45-1. Lineage (NCBI taxonomy): Bacteria > Pseudomonadati > Pseudomonadota > Gammaproteobacteria > Alteromonadales > Pseudoalteromonadaceae > Pseudoalteromonas > Pseudoalteromonas sp. SR45-1. Next base: position 127,517 of record NZ_JACJDR010000002.1, read on the forward strand.
TTTAAACATGCGAGTCATGCCCGCTAAAATATCAAACCTAAATAAGGTTTCGTCTGCATCAAACAATACATAGTTGTATTTCATTAAACTTCCTAAATTAATTTGTTTGGCTGTAGAGATCTACGTGTAGAAAGGGCGCCATAGCTAAAGTGAGTGCTTGTGTATAGGTGCTTTCGCGCGTGGCGTGATTGTTTGTAAGTAACCCAATAGCGCCCCCTTTTTGTTTAACGTTGGTAGTATTAAATGCTTTGTCCATTACATCGCCAAGCTCTTCGCCGTTAAGTAATGCGTTATAAAGCACTTGAGGCAAGGGGAGGTTGCTGCTGCGCCCTACAACCTGATTTAAGGCATTATCAATAACTACGTAAGCAAAGGTTGCTGCACCATAGCTAAATTGCTCTGCACCGCCTTCCATTGCCACGTAGTAGTGAGCTTGGTAATGCTCTTTGCAATAATTAACACGGTTTTGTGCGCCAACACGTGTTTCTTCTTCGCCAATAGGTTGATCTGGCACATTGGATAGGGCATCAACACCTTGGCAATCAATTTCATTTTCAGGGAAATACATTGCAAAAATATGTTTAGCCGCGTTAATTTTTACAGGGTTTTTAGAACCCACAATAATTTTTAATGAGTACAACACAATGTCCCTTATTGTTACTAAAATCAGCAGTGTACGTGAGAGAGCTCAATCTTAGAAGAGGAGTTAAATAGGTATATCCAAAGGTGCTAAGTTTTCCAGTGCACGCTTTTTCAAAATAATATCTTTAATAAGTGGAGTAAGAACCAGCTCCATAGCTAAGCCCATTTTGCCCCCTGGTACTACAAGCGTATTAATACGAGACATAAAACTGCCTTCGATCATCCGTAAATAATAAGGAAAATCAACATCATCAATACCCCTAAAGCGAATAACTACAAAGCTTTCATCAAGAGATGGAATATCTTTGGCGCTAAATGGGTTTGATGTATCTACGGTCGGCACGCGTTGAAAATTAATATGGGTACGAGAAAACTGCGGGGTAATATGATTTATATAGTCATCCATACTGCGCACAATAGAGCCCATAACCGCTTCGCGAGAATGGCCTCGTTCGGATGTATCGCGTATTAATTTTTGAATCCATTCAAGGTTAATAATTGGAACCATGCCTATTAATAAATCGACATGCTTTGCAACGTCTACATCTTGATCAACTACACCACCGTGTAACCCTTCATAAAACAAAATGTCAGTATTATGGTCAAGATCTTGCCAAGGTGTAAATGTACCTGGTAATTGATTGTACGGAACGGCTTCATCAAAGGTATGTAAGTAGCGGCGTAACTTTCCTTGACCTGTTTCGCTATAGTTTTCAAACAGCGTTTTTAAAGCGCCAAAGTCATTGGCCTCTCTGCCAAAGTAACTAATATGTTTACCTTCTTGTTGTGCTTCTCGAACTTTTTTATCCATTTCGGGGCGAGTGTAACGATGAAAGCTATCTCCTTCGACAAAAGCCGCTTGAATATTAAGGCTACGGAAAATATGTTTAATTGCATTCGTTGTGGTGGTTGTACCCGCACCAGATGAACCCGTAATCGCAATAATAGGATTTTTAGCTGACATGTTAATTCTCTTTTTTAGGACCAGGTTTTATAACCAGACTAAACTTAACATTATTTTAAGTCGTTTGGGTATCTTAAGAGTTGACTGACTTAGCTCAAGTGACGCCATCAGCAAATAACGTTATCATGAGGTGCTTAAAATTAAAACGAGAGAAAGCATGAAACTTATTAAACCATTACTTGGATTATTTTCTATAGCAGCGCTGAGCCCAATAGTGGTGCAGGCTAGCATGCCAAAAAGCCAAGTATTACTTGCTGATTTAAATACACCTTTCGGGGTACAAGTTAGTATTGTGAGCGATAAAAATAGTTATAACAACCAACCGCACTTAACAAGTACAGGTTTATACTTTACTCATGAAGTAATTAATAAAGGGCAAAGCCAAACTGATATTGCTTATTATGATTTCACGTCAAAAAAAGTTACCAATATAACTAACTCTCCCGTAAGCGAATACTCACCAACAGTTATGCCAAGTGGTGATGCGATATCAGCGATTGTTGTAGAAGCTGACGGTAAGCAAAAATTGTGGCAATACCCACTCAAAAATGAAGATGCGCCACGTCGTATTTTTGATTGGATTGAACCTGTTGGATACCATGCATGGGGTGTCCAAAATGATTTAGTGATGTTTATTTTAGGAAAGCCTCACACGCTTCAATATACTTCAGTTGCACAAGCGAAGGGGGAAATAGCTGCCAGTAATATTGGCCGAACGCTTATTTATAACAACTCAATGGCTGCATTTTTATTTAGTTACACTAAAAACGAGCAACACATTTTAGCGAGTTTTAATCCACAAGATAAACAAGTTGAAGACCTATTAAGGTTACCGGCTCAAGTTCAAGATTTTATTTTAAAAGATAATGCGACCATTGCTTATGCTATTAAAAACCGCGTTTATCAGCGTAAACTTGATGGAAGTGATGAAGTATCGCAATGGCTTAATTTAAGCACCTACTGCGAAACAAATATAACAAGAATGAGTTACAACAATGAAAAACTCGCTTTTGTATGTGATATAACAAAGTGAAGCAGACAAATAAATTCAGATTTTATTGTGTGTATGCGTTAATCTAATACGCAAATTAACTAATAGGGATTACACGTGGCTTATAGTGCAGACGAGCTGACAGAACAGCTCATTAAATTACAGTGCAGAAGTAATTTTAAGATTAAAAATATTGCAGAGTACATGTTAGTAAACTCTAAAGAAGCATTTTATACCCACAGCGAAAGCGGCAAGGGTAAAATAGTAATTCGCCCAGCATTTGAGGTGTTTAGCGATGATTTTAATGATATAGATGGCGTAACGCGTGCGCAAGGGTACTTCCATAGCAGTGAGATGACACGCTTTCCTACGCGCATTTTTAAAAGCGCTCAACCTATTCACTACGGTGTTGCGTTTAAAATAAATTCTGAGCAAGCAGCCAAAGATTTTATAGCCAAGCTAACTATGATTATTGGTAATTAATAAAGCAAAAATATAAACGTAAAAAGCCGCTGAATTTATTTTCAGCGGCTTTTGTATTTTTATAGCTCAATAAACCTAATAATTACTTACTTTTTAAAAAGCTATTAACCGATTCAAGTTCACGTGTTTTAAGCGCGATACAATCGTTTGTGCTTTCTTCAAGCTTACTTAATGTACGAGCGTAACCAGCTACATCAGCTACTTTTTCGTTAAAGAAGGTTTTTGTTGTCGCTAAACTTTCTGCATCACAGCTTGCAGTTGTAAAGTACGGCAAGTTAGGTATAAAGAACGGCGGTAAGCTTGCTGTTACTTTATCGTAGTTACTGTAAACCCAATCAATAAATAATGCTTGGCGCTCATCTGTGTAACTTTGACCTGACAAAATAGTACGCATGTCAGATGCCGTTACTTCATCCGTTAAGCTATAAGCTAATACCGCTTTTTGTAACTCAGGTTTACCAAAAAAGCCCATAGCTGCAAGCATGTTTGTGCGTACTTGCGGATCTTTAGTCGTTTTAAACGTTGTCATGAATTGATCAAGCAGCGCTTTGTCACCATGAAAAGCAGCAAGAGTTAAGTACGTACCCGCTAAGTATGGGTCTACCTTTTGTGGATCATTTAAATAAACCTGCGTTTGTTCTTTGGCTTTATTGATGACGTTTTGATCTTCACCATCAAAACCTAAGCGTGATACAACGGCTGCACGAAGTTGTGCAATAGCACCATCTTCACCCGCTTTTGCTTCTAAACCATATTTTTTAGCAGCAGGCGTTACTGCACCGCGAATAAATTCAGGCCATAGGTCTTTATTGCTATCGTCTTTAAAAGTGCGCTGTTGCGACACTAAGTAACTTAGTGCGGTATTTGCTACGCGAGGGTGGCTATCGCTTACGAACACTTCAAGTGTTTGCATTAACTTAGCAGCAGATATAACACCAGCATCAAGTAGCGCATCAGTAGCAGATAGTAACGCTAAGCGTTCACGGTCACTCAGTACGCTTGGCGCCTTTTTAACAAGTGCGCTAAATTGTGCATCATCCATTACCCAGCGGTAGTAGCCTAATGCACCTTGGTCGGGATAAATCCACTCTGGTTCAAAGTCTAAATCTAGTGTTTGGCTTTGTTTATTAAGTAATACGTTTGCTGTTTTCACTTTATCGCCAGCACCATATTTAATTGCAACTGGTACATTCCATAGCTGCTCTGGCGCATCAACGCCTGCGTTTACAAAGCGGCTTTGTGAAATAGTTACTTTGCTACCTTGTTGAGTTACTTTAACTAGTGGGAAAGAAGATTGCTCAATAAACGATTTTAAAACACTCGCTACGTCTTTATTTGACGCTTTACCAAGTGCTTCCCATAAGTCGGCCGCTTCAGCATTTTTATATGAAAACTCTTTTAAGTAGCTTTGAATACCTTTTTGAAATGCATCTTCGCCAATCCAGTTTTCAACCATAGCAAGTACTGAGCTGCCTTTACTGTAAGCAAGACCTAAACCGTCCATAATGTCGGCTTCAGTTTTAATTGGCTTACGAATAGGCTTGGTGCTTAGGCGTGCATCAAGTGCCATTACGTTGTTTTGTGGCAGGTCTAAGTGCGATTCAAACTCAGGGTTAAGCTGCTTAGTAATTTTTGCAGCCATCCAGCTAGCAAATGCTTCGTTTAACCATAAGTCGTTCCACCATTTCATGGTTACTAAATTACCGTACCATTGGTGAGCAAGTTCATGAGCAATAATTGATACATTACGCTGTTTTTTACTGCGTGTTGCTGCAGCTAAATCAACTAATAAAATATCTTCTCGGTAGGTTACTAAGCCTGAGTTTTCCATTGCGCCAAATGGAAACTCTGGTACCGCTACTGAGTCTAATTTTTTGTAAACGTAAGGAATACCAAAATACGCTTCAAGTGCGCCCAGTACTTTTGGCATGTTTTCTTTTGCGTATTGGGCTAAGTGAATTTTACCTTGAGGGGTAATTACACGACCAGGAATTGGCATGCCTTTAATATCTAATTCTTCAAATGGGCCAACAGCCATCGCGACTAAGTATGAAGGAATTGGCGGCGTTTTATCAAAAAAGTGTGTGGTCATATCGCCATCAACCGTTGTTTTAAGCTCAGGCGTATTTGAATATACTTTTTGTGATGTAGGCGCGGTAATCGTTAACTGAAATGGAATTTTGTAACTTGGCTCATCAAAAACAGGAAATGCACGGCGTGCATCACTCATTTCAAATTGAGTAAATAAGTAAGGTGTGCCTTGGTCTAACGTTTTGTATAAACCAACACTTTGACGGTTATATGGCGCTGAAAAATCAACTTTAAGGGTGTATTTACCTGGTTGAATTTGCTCATCACAGCTAAATTTAACTTTACCTGTTTTAAGCATTTCGTTGTTTAAGTCACAGTTTTCGTCGCCAAGCAGTTGCGCCATTTTAACAGCGTAAGCTACGCCATTTAATTCAATGTATTTTGTTGGTTTTAGTACTTCTAGGGAAATCTCAGTCATCCCTGTGAATGTATCTTGGCTCGGATCGAGTGTTAACGATACCTGTTGTGAACTTGGTTTTGCGAGTTTTTCAATAACGAATTCGTTAGCGTTTGCAGCACCCATTGCCAAAGCAACGCTCACTGTTAAGAGGCTTTTAAGAAACATAGTGATCCCTAGATTGTTGTTGTTAGAAACTACCCTAAATAGGCTTTTTTATGCTCATATTATTAGGGGGTTAGATATCCTAACAGTTTTTTTTAATAGAGTAATTGATTATAACGATGACTTTAAGGGGAAATAGTAACAAAGTTTGTCAGTGGCTTTCGCGTGTTATAAAACGCTGCCAATGCAGGTGTGAGTTAATAATACGTATTTTTTGGATCACGTTATTTAATAAAAGCACGTCCTTAAATTCATTATGTGGGTATTCGTTAAATCCCATGAGATAATTAAAGGCGTCTTTAGAGTTGGCTTGCAGAGCATGTATACGCACTTGTTGCTCAAAGTTAAGACGAAGGCTGCTTATGGCTGTTTTCATACCGAGTTGATCAACGTTTGGTATATCACACTTTTGTAAATAGCCGGCTCGCTCACCTTCACCTGAAAACCAAATACGGACTTTTTCACTGTATCTGCCAGTTTTAGCGGGTAAGTCGAACATTAATCGTTGTTGATTTTGTGATTTTATGAATGCTAAATATTCATTAAACCCGGCATCTATAAGTGCCTGATGCACTGGAACTAAGCGAGGTTTTATCTTACCGTGAGTATGAAAATTAAAACATAAGACATCTTTTTCAAGAGACAGATCATCAAGCGTTAGATAGCCAATTTCATCGCTATATGCACCACTGTAATATGCAATTAGAGGAAGCCAAAAATGCCAGTGTTTTGGTTGCTCACGTGCAACTTTAAAATCACCGTATATATATCCATTATAAAGAGTGTGCAGTTCCATGGCTGAAAAGGGCCGGCGACCAAGATGGGTTTTCAACGTAATACCTTGAAAATAATGATGTGTTTTATTTTATACCCAACTAGCAGTAGATGCTAGTCGGGTTTTATCCGCTCTTAATATAAAGCGTATAAAGTATTATTCACTTAATGCGCGAGCTAAACCAGTAGGTTCAATCTCTGTACATACTTGGTCATCATTCCAGTTAATGCCAACAAGTGCGTTATCTTCATTTAAATCTTCAACCCATGCATCTAAAAATTCATCAAGATTTATTTCTACAGGGCTGTAGTCTTTCCACTCTTCTTTACATTGCGCTTTAGCTGCTTCTTCACTTTCCCAAAGCAGTAGTACGTCAGTTTCGTCAAATTGGTTAGAATCGCACACTACAAAGCCATTATCTTCTGCACCAAGTGCCCAAATTACTTCGCTAACACGTACTTTTTCTACAAAGTTAACTAGTTGTGATTCAATTTCGATATCGCTCATGTGTTTACCTTTTTAAATTAGTGACGAGGATTAGTATCTATTGCTGCTTGACGCTTGCCATATTGCTTATGAAAAGCAACAAGCTCTGAATACTGACTAAAGTCAGTTAATTCACGAAAGCAAATCCAATCAAGCAGGCAGTATAAACTGATGTTGAGGTATTCACAGCTTTTAAATTCTTCATCGCTTAAATGGGTATTTAAAAAGCTTAATGTTTGTTCAATTCGTTCGTTTTGCAAATTAAAAAAGAGTTTATCGCTTTTGGTGTCAAATCCAGAGCGTTCACATAGCAGCATTTCTACTAGCGAATCGTTACAGGCATTTATAGTCGTAAGTAAGTGCTCTTGCGGCCACGTTAGTTTTGGTTGACCTGTTTTTTCAAGTAAATAGCGCAATATAGAATTAGAGTCACTAAGTGTTAAGTCGCCATCTACCAGAATGGGAATCTTTCGAGCTGGATTTTTACTGGCCATAGTAGGGCGATCTTGCTCAGAAAATATATCAAGACTCACAAGCTCTAGTTTACAGTTGTTTTGTTGTGCCCAAATTCTAATTCGGCGCACGTAAGGTGAAGGTACAGAACCAATTAATTGCATAATTACTCCATAAAAAAGCCGCATAAGCGGCTTTTATAAAACGTTACTTACGATACAGTTAAATTTATTCTGAACGGCTAGTAACTTCAAGTAAATGATAACCAAATTGAGTTTGCACAGGGCCTTGTACTTGGTTAATTGGAGCTGAAAACACAACTTTATCAAACTCTGGAACCATCATACCAGGACCAAACTCACCAAGAGCACCGCCATCTTGACCTGATGGGCAGTTTGAATGCGCTTTGGCTAATTCAGCAAAGTCTTCGCCTTGCTCAATTTTTGTTTTTAAGTCTAAGCATTGTGCTTCACTGTCTACAAGTATATGTCGTGCGCTTGCTACTGTCATAAAATCTCCCGAGTATAGTGTGGTGTTTTTTTAACCGAATTAAAATATCATTCTAGTTAGTTTCAACTAATTGTACCAGTATAAACTTATTTATCAGAAAGCACAGTTTCAATTGCAGCAATCATTTGTTCTGAATCAGGTACTGCTTTGCTGTTAAACCGTAAAACCGTCTCACGATCAGCAGACACTAAATACTTATAAAAGTTCCAATTTGGAGAGCTAGTTTGCTCATTCAAATATTTAAAAATTGGGTTCGCTTTACTACCACGCACTTCGCTTGTAGCAAACATAGGAAAGGTTACACCATAATTTACAAAGCATACTTTTGCTGTTTCTTTTTCACTATCCTCTTCTTGAAAAAAATCATCAGAAGGGAACCCTAATACGACTAAACCTTGTTCTTTGTATCGTTGATATAGCGCTTCAAGGCCTTTAAATTGGGGTGTAAAACCACAGTTGCTTGCCGTGTTTACTATTAATAAAGGCTTATTTTTAAATTGGCATAAATTAATAGATTCTTTTGAGCGAAGCTTTCGAACATCGACATTGGTAAAATCTTGACAGTCTTGGGTAGAGGTTTGGTTAATAGTTGATGATGTTTCAGCGTGGAGTGGGGCATTAATAAATAAAGCCATTAATCCTATTATAATTTTTTTTACCATTACATTACCTAAACTTTTCAATTGTTTGATTGGATAATCATACGCTAATATGAAACAAATTGATCAACCTTTGAATGACCTATGACAACCCGTTTAGCAACTATTGATGATCTTAATGAAATTGTAGCCATTTATAACGAAACCATTGCAGGGCGAATGGTAACTGCAGATACCGAAGAAGTTACTGTTGACGAAAAGCGTGACTGGTTTAATAGCCATAACGATAAAAGGCCTATTTATGTTTACTGCGAAAATAACCAAGTACTTGCTTGGGTAAGTTATAAATCGTTTTATGGGCGTCCTGCTTACGATGGCACAGTAGAGATGAGCATTTACATTACCCGTAAAGCACAAGGTAAAGGGCTTGGTAAAAAGCTAATGATATTTGCTCAAACACAAGCTAAGCAATTAAATATTAAAGTATTGCTTGGTTTTATTTTTAGTCATAATTTACCCAGTGTTAAATTATTTAAGCATTTTGATTTTGAAATATGGGGCGAGTTACCAAGCGTTGCCATAATGGATAACAAGCCCTACAGCCTGACTATTTTTGGAAAGCATCTTAAATAAACTGTTTTTTGAAAGCTTGTAATATTTTTTTACAAAATAACGATAGGGCTTTATGCCAATTAAATAAAAATAGACTACGCTATTAGGATATTAAGTTTATTAATTTGAAGTGTGGCTTGATGATTCGAAAAATATTAATTATTGATAGTAGTAGTGTCATCGCGATGCGTGTGAAAGTGCTTTTAGAATTAATAGGGTGTGAGGTCGAATTAATTCATTTCAGCATGCTAGACATGTATACCAATATAGGCGATTACGACTTAGTTGTTGTTGCCCATGGTGTGCCTGTTGATTCTATAAAACCGCTTGTAAGCGAAGTAGCGCAAGAGCGCTTTATGCTGCTTGCGCCAAAAGCACAAAGCGGTGAACAACTAACTGCGTTTAGCGAGCTAAATCATATTGCGCCTGACGCAACCGTGGTCTACCCATTTTTTTCTAATAAAGAAATTACTTCTCTTTTAGAGAGCCTATTAGAATTAGGCTCTAACCATATTTTGCAATTACCTACTATTTTACTCGTCGACCATGTTCCTGAACGTCTCGAAAAAATGAAAAATAGCTTAATCGGTGCTCATATCGAGACTCATACTGCAACAACCTCCGCAGAAGCTTTAGAAATTAGTAAAGAAAAGCAAATAGATATACTGATAAGCGATTTTATTTTAGATGACGGAACAGGTTTAGGAATTTTTTCAAATTTAAAAGTAACCCAACCGCATTGCCGCTGTTTGTTATTTACCTCACGCCCTGATCAAGTTTCAATGATCGACGCAATTCGTCAAGGCGTAGAAGATGTACTTATTAAACCTTTAAACGATAGCTCACTATTACAATCAATACATAAATTATGGCAAACAGAGTTATTAAAACGTCATAACGCAGAGCTTGTAGAAAGGCTACAAGATACGGTTGATGCCCTAATTGAAAAAGACAGCCTACTTCAGGTTATTTATAAACATACGCCCGATGCAATTATGTTATTTGAAAAGTGCGGTAGAGTGATAGAAGCTAATGATGCTTGCTTGAGACTATTTAACTTACCGTTTAATGAACTCGAAGGTAAATCAGTATTTGATTTTTTAGATGATGATTCAATTTTAGGTATTAAAGATAAGATTTCGACATTAAATAGTAATCGACAATTTAGCTGCGATTTACGTTTATCTAAAACAGCAGGAGGTTATATACCCTTAGTTGGCTCTTTTAATGAGATAGATCACCATGGCGAAATAGCACTTGCGGTCATATTTAAAAATGTAACCCATCTTAAGCAAAAAGAGGATTTATTACTTGAAGCAAAAGATGTTCTTGAAGAGCAAGTAAGAGCGCGTACTTCACAACTCGAGCATGCTAAAAATGTGGCTGAGGCTGCAAACTTAAGTAAATCAGAATTTTTAGCAAACATGTCGCATGAACTTCGAACACCAATGCACTCTATTTTAAGCTTTTCTCGTTTTGGTTTAAGTAAATTAGAAGCTGGAGATTTTGCAAAAGAAAAACTCATTAAGTATTTATCGCGAATAGAGAGTAGTGGTGAGCGTTTACTGTCGTTACTAAATAATTTACTCGACCTATCTAAGCTAGATGTAGGCAAGTTTCCATTTAACCCTCGTCCCTATAATTTAGCGAATATTATTAAAACAAGTATTGATGATGTGTCTGGTACGGCAATGGAAAAAGAAATTGAGATTATATTTACCGCACAGCCATTACCTGTAATTGCACAATGTGATGAAGAGCAAATAAACCAGTTACTTCGAAACGTACTAGGTAACGCACTTAAATTTAGCGAACCTAAAAGTAAAATACGGGTAAATTTAGAGTCAGATAATAAGCTTGCTACTATAGAGGTTACCGATAATGGGGTCGGTATACCAGAAGATGAGTTGGAGCATATTTTTACTAAGTTTGTGCAAAGCAGTAAAACAAATAGTGGTGCTGGTGGCACAGGGTTAGGCCTTGCATTGTGTAGAGAGTTTGTATCTTTACACCAAGGTGAAATCACTGCACGTAACAACGAAAATGGTGGTGCAACTATATCTATACAAGTGCCATTAGAAATAAACTTAGACGAGCATTTAGCTGAAGATCAGTTAATACAACACACTAATTAATTGTTTTTTGGCATACCAAGTAACTTTTTAAAGAATTTGAATGGATGATAAATTATGGCCTTAACTAAAATACTTGCCGTTGATGACGAACCCTTTAACCTTGAAATTATTGAGGAAATTTTAGAGGAGCTTGATTTTGAATTACAAGTAGCAACAAATGGTCCTGAGTGTTTAAACATGGTTGAAGGTTATATGCCTCAGGTTATATTACTCGACGTAAGTATGCCGCAAATGAACGGCTATGAAGTATGTAAAGCACTTAAAGCAAATCCAAATACCGCACACATTATTGTTATGTTTGTTTCTGCTCGCGGCACTGTTGAAGAACGCATGGAAGGCTATTCTGTTGGCGCAGAAGATTATATTGTAAAACCTTTTGGCCATGACGAACTTAAATCTAAGCTTAAAAATTTAAATCAAGTACTCGTTGAAAAGCAAAGTCTAGAAAAGCAAGTTGAAGATGCAACATCAACTGCATTTAATGCAATGGCCAATAGCAGTGAAATGGGGCAAATAGTTAACTACGTTGAAAACATAGGCTTTATTAACGATCCTCAAGAGCTAGGTAAAGCGCTTGTAGATTGTCTGCAGTCTTTTGATTTACAAAGCAATGTAGAATTTAGAGAAAATAATGAAATTAGCCACTTTGCGCTAAACGGCGTGTGTTCACCTATTGTGGTGGAGCTATTTGAAATGCTGAAAAACAAAGGGCGCTTACATGAGTTTTCGCACCGAATTTTAGTTAACTATGAATTGATTAGCTTACTCATTTTAAATATGCCCGATCATGACCCTGATAAGCATGGTCGTATACGCGACCACGTATGTTTTATTGTAAGTGTTACCGAGCAGCAGCTACGCGCCATTATGACCAAGAAAATGCTTGAATCACAACGAGCGAAACTTAATGCCGTAGCAAGTACTGTTCATAGTAAGTTTCATAGCTTAATTAGCTTGTTGAATGAAAACCGTCAAAACAACGAAAAAGTGTTTAAACAGTTACAAGAAGAGCTCGAAGAACGTATCCCATCAATGGGACTGGATGAAGATCAGGAGGTGTTTATTTATAAAAAAGTAGATGAAACTATCCAAAACTCAGTAGCAAGAGAAGAGTCTGTTAAACAAGTCAAAGCAGCCTTTACAGAGATAGAACAAGATCTATCGTTACTTTTGAAAAACTAGTTACTTCGCAATATAAAGGTTTACTTAAGCGGTGCTATGCATCCCTTGGTAAGCCTTTTTCTACAATTCTAATTAACCTAGCTGTTTTACGAATTTGTAATCGTTGTTTATCGTTTTGCTGAGCAAGTGCCCATTCAATATGCTCTAAAACAAGTTCGCTGCATATTTGGCTTTTATCTTGTAGGGCATTAATAATAGCGGGGCTGAACTCTGCATTACCTAAACCAACTGCTAAATTACGTAACCAACGTTCGTGGCCAATGCGACGAATAGGGCTGCCTTCGGTGTTTTTTAAAAATGTAGGCTCATCCCAAGCAAACAGCTCAAGTAAATCTTTATCTTTTAATTGAGTGCGAGGATGAAAGTCATTTTCGTCAGTTATTTGTCCATAACGATTCCAAGGACATACCAACTGGCAATCATCACAACCATAAACACGATTGCCTAATAAAGTTCGGTACTGCTCTGGTATTGTCCCTTGGTGTTCTATGGTTAAATACGATATACATTTACGTGCATCAACAACGTAGGGCTCTACAATTGCACCTGTTGGGCAAAGAGTAATACAAGCAACGCATTTACCGCAGCCTTCAAAGGTGTTTTCTGCATCAATTGGTAGAGGTAAATCAATAAATAGCTCGCCTAAAAAAAACCACGACCCAGCTTCTTGGTTAATTAATAACGAATGCTTACCACGCCACCCTAAGCCGGCTTTTTCGGCAAGTTGACGCTCAAGTACAGGGGCTGAATCTACAAAGGGTCTAAAGCCATACTCGCCAATTTCTTGCTCTATTTTTTGGCCGAGTTTTTTTAAACGATTACGCATTAATTTATGGTAATCACGACCTAATGCATAGCGGCTTATATATGCTTTTTCTTTATTTTTTAAGGTTTTTGCAAAGTCAGCATCGGGAGGGAGATAATTCATTTTTACGGATATAACACGCTGTGTACCAGGCACTAATTCAGCAGGGCGGGCGCGTTTCATACCGTGGGCAGCCATATAATCCATCGAGCCGTGGTAGCCTGCATCAAGCCAACGTTGCAATTGGGCTTCGTGCTTAGATAAGTCAATATCAGTAATGCCCACTTCGCTAAAGCCAAGCTCTTGCCCCCAGGTTTTTATTTGCAGGGCTAATTTTTCATAGTCTGGGGTAGGGTTGCTCACACGCTTTACACACTTAAATTAATAGCTGCGTAATTTACCATATTTATCTGAGCCCGAAAACGCTTCTTAGTGCACAAAGCGCTTTAACTGTTGTTGGGTTTGTAAGCTAAGCTGTTGAGATTGCTCGCTATCGGCTAATGCCGTATCTATTTGTTGTTTAGCTTGCTCCCCTAAAGCTACGATTTGCTCTACCGATTGGTGAGTCGTACTTTGGGTGCCCTCAAGCAAATGTACAGCACTGGCTATTTGTTGCAGCTGCTGCTGGTTGTGCTCAAACTCACTAAGCATTTTAGTAAAGCCATCACAGGTTGCACTAATTGAGCTTTGTGCGTTATTAGAGTGAGTCATTAATTGCTCTGACTCTTTATTTGTCTCGTTTACCAAATCATTCATCTGACTTATAAAGTCGCTAATCTGCCTAGTTGCGCCACTTACCTTTATTGAAAGCGTGCGTACTTCGTCTGCAACTACGGCAAATCCTCTGCCAGCTTCACCCGCTCTAGCTGCTTCTATTGCGGCGTTGAGGGCTAACAAATTAGTTTGATCAGAAAACTCTTCAACCATTTTTAAAATACTACGAATGTTTTCACTGTTCTCTTTTAGTCCCGCAATTGTATTTGAAAAGCTACCTAGCATATTAGTAATAAGTTTTACCTGCTCTACTAAAGCAGCGAGTTCTGACGCAGATAGTTTTACAAAGTTAAGGTGTTCATTATTAACGTTATGTACGCTATCTGTATTATTTACTATGTCTTGTAAGCTTTGGGTTATTTGCATACTGGCATTAATAATACTGTGGCTTAACTGTATTTGTTGCTCACTTGATTGCTCAGTATTTTTCATTGATTCAGTGACTTGTGTATTGCTGTGTGCACTCGCTTGAGCACTGTTATATGTTGTGCTGAGTAACTCACTTAAATGGGCAGTAAATATATTGTATTGTGAACTTAAATCTTTAAATTCGTCATACGAAAAGTGGGGAAGTTTTGCTGCTAAATTTGCATCTTGTTGGTTTATTTCTATCAAAGTATCGCGCATAGCAGTAACAGGGCGAACAATTAAAAAACGCATATAAAAAAGAGTAAAAATAAAACCAGATATAATCACAAGCGTAAGCAGCCAAAATAGCCCTGTACTTTGCTGTTGTTCGCTTAAACTCTGATGCAGCCAAAATAACGTAATTGCTTGGAACAATAATACAAAACTTAAATTACCGACTATTTTACGGGTTAACGTAAAAAAGAATGTTTGCTCTATATAGTTATAAATTTTCATGAAACCACTCATTATGCTCAAGCCCTACGATTGTTATTTAAGTGAGGGGAATGTAAGTTAGCCTTTTTGTAACGACAACAAGTAAGCTTTGGTTCGCGCTGGGTAATTTGTAAAAATTCCGTCTATGCCATACTCAAGCATTAGCGCTATATCTTCTTCCCTATCGACTGTATAAGCATAAATCTTTAGGCCTCTTTTTTTTGCATCCTCTGCAAAGGCCTTATTTATAAAGGTTTTATCTGCATGTACGCTATAAGCGTTTAAATCATTAGCAAACTTTGCATAGTTAATTGGAATAGAAGAAGTAAGGGCGCCTATTTTAAGCCATGGTAGCTTGTTTTTAAGCCACTGTAGTTGATGATGATCAAACGATGATACTAAAATATTGGTTTTCGATATTTTTTTAGCTTCAATGTTTTGTTCTAATTGAGCCACAAACCTTTCTAGTGCAAACGTGTGTTTAAGCTCAATATTTAATAAAGATTTATTGTTATTCCAATCAAACAGCTGCTGAAGAGTAGGAATTTTTTCACCATTTCCAGCATCAAGCTTAGAGAGCTCATGAGCGGTAAAGTTACTCACCCTGCCTTTACCGCTGGTGGTTCTATCAAGCCATGAATCGTGTATTACCATGTAATCATCGAAGGAACTTTGAATATCTACTTCAATACCATCAACACCTACTTTTAACGCTTCTAAAATAGCGCTTTTGGTGTTTTCAGGAAAATCCCCACTGGCACCACGGTGTGCAAATACTTTCATTGTCGAGCCTTTTTAGTGATTGACCACGTCTCAAAACAAGCGGCACTCACTATGAGTGCTCCACCAACTAACGTCATAACAGTAGGACGTTCATGAATAATTACTATAGCCAGTATGGTGCCATAAAGTGGCTGCAAGCAAGAAATTAACCCCGCAGTTGCCGCTGATAAATGCTTTAAACTTGCTGCAAATAACGAGTGCGGTGTAGCTGTAAATATAACACCCGCTACAGCAATTAAAATCAGGTCATGATTACTAACCTCATACACTGGTACTTCTATAAATGCACACAACATAATGCTTGCCACTAAGGTTTGATAAAACATCGTTTGCGGCCCGCCATATTGGCTAAAGTAGCGCTTATGAGTAATGTTTCTTATTGAAAAAAACAATGCTGATATCACACCTGTTATTACACCTAGGGTTACATCATCGCCCAAGTTTGCACTTGGTACTAATAAGTAAATACCTAAAACAACCACCGCTGCACTTATTATATCTTTTGCTTTTGGCCTGCTTTTATTAAATAAGGGTTCTAAAAACACCGTCATTACGGGGTAGCTAAAAAATGCCAGCATTCCAATAGTTATACCGGCCATTTGCATACCAGCAAAATAGGTAACCCAGTGAATACCCACCGCAACACCTAAAAATAACGCAATAAGATAGTCTTTAGGTTTGTTGAGTTTAATTTGTTTTTTTTGAAAATAAAGCATGGCTAAAATAGCCATTCCTGCAATTGCAGTTCTGTAAACGGTAATATCTAAAGCATTTAAACCAATAAGTTTGGCAAATAGAGCGGTCCCGCCAAAAAGTAATACCGCTATGTGTAAATAAATTAAACTTTGTTGCTGAGGCTGCATTTAGTTTCCTTGTTGTACTTTTTGAATATATTAACATTGCTTAAAAATTCTTAAGATGAATTTTTTACCGCATGACAAAAGTCATTAAAGTTGATGACACTTCACACTCTTATTATTTTTGTACGCGGGCATAGTTACCTTACTCAACGGGAGGTAATTATGAATTCTTTAATTTTAATCAGCTTAACTATTAATGAAGTGCTAGAGGCATTAAGTTTTACTATTACGTACGCAGATTGCTTTATGCTGGTATGCATTTTTATGTTATTTATATTTATTAATAAAAATAGTGCTATAAGTAAAAATAATATGCCAGAGGTATTAGTATGAGCTCGTTAAGCAGCTTTTCTCAACAAAGTGATAAAGGTTTTTGGAAATATGGACATTTAATTTTTACCGGCTTTTATTTACTCCCGCTAATAATTAATTTTGCGAGCTTTACAGTTAACCAAATTGTTATGTCTTTAGCCTTCTATGTTGCTTTTATTCTTTTGTATATAAAAGCAATAAACTGTAAAAGTGCAGGGGTGACTAAGTTATTTTTAGCCATGCTCTTAATTTGTTTTTGCGCTACTTTTTACACCACAGGTACGCCTACTTTATTTGGTTTCGTAGCCTATATAGCAGGCTACTCTTACAGCTCCCGTCAAAGAATTTATGCTGCGATCGCAATTATATTCACGGTTTTATTAAGCACATATATTGGTGATATAGGTAAGGTTCAATACTTTTTAGGCGTTGCTTTGATTCTATGCGCCACATTATTTAGTTACGGTATTGCAGCAAAAAGAGAAAGCTTATACAAAAAGCGCGAACAAGAAAGCGCTAACCAACTAGAGCAATTAGCAGCTATTGCAGAGCGAGAACGAATAGCTCGCGACTTACATGATATTTTAGGCCATTCACTTTCATCTATTGCTCTAAAGGCTGAGCTTGCTAATAAATTAAACCAAGGAGAGCGATACGCTCAAGCAAATAGCGAAATTGCACAAGTGGCCGATTTGGCAAGGCAGTTACTTAGCGATGTAAGAAGCGCCGTAAGTGATTTAAAACAGCTTAATCTTGTCAGCCAAGTAGCACAGTTAAAGCAAAGGTTAATAGAGCAAGGATTTAACGTTTCATTTAATGTGGTTTTAAATGCTCTGCCCGCTAAAGTAGAGGGTATAGCAGGCCTTGTAATTAAAGAGGCAGTTACTAACTTATTACGCCATAGCAATACAAAAAATTGCGAAATAAATATAGAACAAACAGCGCAGCAGTTACTTATAACCGTAATTGACCATGGTCCGTGCAGTACATTGAATTCGGGCAATGGCCTAAATGGTATTAAAGAGCGAGCAGAGCAACTAAATGGCAGTGCAGTATTTGCCTGTGGCGATAATTTTACTTTAAAAGTAGTGCTTCCAATTACAGCTAAGGATTTATAATGATCAGAGTATATTTAGTGGAAGATCAGGCGCTTGTACGCGACGCAGTAGCAGCATTGTTAGGGCTTGATTTTAATATTGAGATTATTGGTCAAGCAAGTAACGGGCAAGATGCACTTAATGCAATTGAGGCGCTTGATAGTGATTTGCATCCCGATATAATTTTAACCGATATAGAAATGCCAACCATGAATGGTATAGAGCTTAGCGAAAAAATAGCCGCTAAATTTCCTGCTATAAAAATGGTTATTATGACTACATTTTCTCGTGCGGGTTATATTAGGCGAGCGCTTACGACTGGCGTAAAAGGTTTTATTTTAAAAGAAGCACCAAGTGAAGAGTTAATAAATGCGCTTAAAAAAGTAATGCAGGGACAAAAGGTAATTGACCCAGAGCTTGCTATTAATGCATTAGACGACGCAGATCCACTTACCGATAAAGAACGCAAAGCCCTTAAACTTGCAAGCGATGGCCTTAAAACAAGCGACATAGCCAAGCAGTTATTTATTAGCGAAGGGACTACGCGTAACTACCTATCGGATGCCATTGCAAAATTAAACGCCACTAACCGCATAGATGCTGCGCGTATAGCTAAACAAAAAGGGTGGCTTTAATTAGCGGGTTTATAAATTATAAGCAAAGTATTACTATGATATGTAAAAGTAACGAACAGCGCTTAAAATTAGCTTAAAAAGCGCTAAAAGAGGTTTTAATGGCAAATTTAATAGAACTAACAACTAAAAATAATATCGCTATACTCACCATGAATACCGCTGAAAACCGCCACAACCCAGCGTTTTTGGCTGAGTTTAATTTACACCTAGACCACATTGAAGCAGAACAAAATATTAAGTCAGTTATTTTAACGTCTTCAAGTGATAAAAACTGGTCATTGGGTATCGACCTTCAATGGATGTCTAATCCAAGTATTTTACCTGCAGCAATTTCAGACTTTATGATTCAAATAAGTGACTTATTTAAACGTATAGTTACTTTTCCTATGCCTATTATTGCTGCGTTAAACGGGCATACCTATGGTAATGGTTCTGTACTTGCGTGTGCGTGCGACTTTAGATTTATGAAATCAGACAAAGGCTTTTTTTGTTTTCCTGAAGTGGATGTAATGGTGCCGTTTGTTCCATCGATGTTTCCTATAATTAATAAAGCAATTTCGCAAACATTCTTTAATCGCCTAGCTATGTCAGGAGAGCGGGTTGGTGCACAGCAGTTGCTAGAGAACAAAGTAGTTGAAGCTGTGTTTGCAAATAACGACGAACTACAAGCGGGTGTACTTGAGTTTGCCCAGCAGTTTAATAAAAATCGTTGGATTTACGCTCAAAATAAAACACAAATGAATAAGCAGATTTTACTTACGATGAAAGAAGAAGACCCAAGCTTTATTGATAATATAAGTAAACTGCTGTGGAAAAACCTACAAAAAAAATAGTATAGGTTTTAGCATTGCTACGAGATGACTAAACACTTTGCAGTTAAGGGATCGTTAAGCCCCATTGCGCTAGATTTTTAAACTATACAGCAAGGTAAACAGCAAGGTAAAAGTGCTTTCTTAAAAGTTTAATAGCTTTTACCTGTCTCATTATAACTATATGGGTTAAAATACCTACATAACCAACTAACAAGATAGTGAATGTCAAACCAAGATCCAAATCTCAGTCGAGAACAAGAAAAGTACGAAAACCCAGTCCCTAGTCGTGAGTTTATACTTACTCACCTTCAAGAGCGTTCAAAGCCTGCTAACTACGCGCAATTATGTGAAGAACTAGCAGTAAACGATGACGAACGCCAAATAGCATTTAAACGCCGCCTTCGCGCTATGGAGCGTGACGGACAGCTGTATTTCAATAAATTTAAATGCTACGCCCTAATTGACGAAGCCGGTTTAACCAAAGGCAAAGTAATAGGCCACAGAGACGGTTTCGGCTTTTTAGAAGTTGAAGGCGAGAGTAAAGATTGGTTTATTGCTAAGCACCAAATGAATATGGTGTTACATGGCGACATTGTACTAGCTAAAGGCACTAAACGTGGTTCTGGCTCAAAATGCGATGCGCGTATTATAAAAGTGCTTACTAACGAGCGCGCGCCAATTGTTGGCCGTTACTTTGTTGAGCACGGTGTTGCTGTTGTAGTCGCTGAAGACCCGCGCATAACGCAAGATATAATGATTTTACCAGGCAACGAAAACGGTGCCCGCCATAACCAAATGGTGCAGGTTAAAATTACGCAAAACCCAAGCCGTAACATGAACGCGGTAGGCAAAGTTATAGATGTACTTGGTGAGCATTTAGCCCCAGGTATGGAAATTGAAGTTGCACTGCGCAATCACGATATTCCACATGTATGGCCAGAAGAAGTTGAAGCACAAGTTGCTCATCTAGGTGAATTTGTTGAAGAAGCTGACAAACAAGGTCGCGTAGATTTACGTGATTTACCACTTGTAACTATTGATGGCGAAGATGCACGCGACTTTGATGACGCAGTATATTGTGAACCTAAAAAATCAGGTGGCTGGCGCTTATGGGTTGCCATTGCCGATGTATCGCATTACGTAGGAATGAACACGCCGCTTAACAAAGAAGCAATTTTGCGTGGTAACTCAGTGTATTTTCCTGAGCAAGTAATTCCGATGCTACCAAAAGTGCTTTCTAATGGATTATGTTCGCTTAATCCAAAAGTAGATCGCTTATGTATGGTTGCCGAAATGACCGTGTCGAGCGCTGGTAAACTTTCGGGTTATAAGTTTTACGAAGCGATAATGAACTCGCATGCACGTTTAACTTACACCAAAGTAAATGCCATTTTACAAAACGACGAAAAACTACGCGAAGAATACTCAGCCGTTGTGCCACATTTAACTGATTTACAGCAAATGTACATGGCACTTAAAGCAGCACGCCAAGACCGTGGTGCCATAGAGTTTGAAACCCTAGAAACACGTTTTGTATTTAACGCTCAGCGTAAAATAGAATCAATAGTGCCTGTTATTCGTAACGACGCGCACAAACTCATTGAAGAATGTATGATTTTAGCCAACGTATCAGCGGCTAAAATTCTTGAAAAGCATGAAGCGAGTGCGCTTTATCGTGTGCATGACGAACCAGACCAAGAAAAACTAGGTAACTTTACTAAGTTTTTAGGCGAGTTAGGTATTGAAAGTACATTAAGCGACGAGCCAACACCAAAAGAAATAACGCAAGTATTAGCGCGACTAGGTGACCGCCCAGAAGCTGAACTTATTCAAACTATGTTACTGCGTTCAATGAAACAAGCTGTATATCAGCCAGATAACATTGGTCACTTTGGTTTAGCGTTATCGGCTTACGCGCATTTTACATCGCCAATACGTCGTTACCCAGATTTAGTAGTGCATCGTGCTATTAAAGCAGTAATAAAAGCACAAGGTCAGCAAACGTCTGGCGAATACGCTTATACCGACGATGAAGTTGATCAACTAGGTGAGCAGTGTTCTACAACAGAGCGCCGCGCTGACGATGCAACTCGCGAAGTAGCTGATTGGCTTAAATGTGAGTTTATGCAAGACCATGTAGGTGAAGAGTTTGATGGTGTTATTTCATCGGTCACTAACTTTGGTTTGTTTATTCGTTTAGATGATTTACAAATTGATGGGCTTATTCACGTTACTAATTTAGGCGACGAGTTTTTTGCGCATGATGCTGCAAAACACACCCTAATAGGTGAGCACTCTCACAAAGTTTATCGCCTTGGCGATAAGGTAACAGTTAAAGTTGCGTCGGTTAGTTTAGACGATCGCCGTATAAACTTAACGCTTAAAGGCGATGTTGCACAAGACAGATACTCACGTCGTCGTGCACCAAAAAAAGGTTCAGGTAAGTCTGAGCATGCGCCAGCAAGTGTGCGTTCGCAATTAAAAGCAGGCAAAGTACCAGGTAAAAAGTCGCACAGCGATGACAAACCAAAAGGTAAAAAAAAGCCAGCAAATAAAGATAAAGGCAAGCCTGCAAATAAGTCTGCAACAAAACCTGCAGATAAAAAAGCAGCAGACTCTGCCGTAAAGAAAAAACCAAAGAAGAAGGCCGTTAAAAAGCCTAAAAGAGCAGGCAAAAATGCCCGCAAACGTACTAGCCCAGGAGCAGACAATACGTGAGTAATGAATTAATTTTTGGCTTTCATTCTGTTGAAGCAATTTTAGAAAGCGAACCAGAGCGCTTTGTAGAAATTTACGCCCTTAAAGGTCGTGACGACAAACGCTCAACTCCGATTATTGATGAAGCACGTAAATTTGGTATTTCAGTACAGTTTATGCAGCGTAAAGCCCTTGATAGCAAATCAAAAGGTGAGCAGCATCAAGGTATTATTGCTAACGTAAAAGCAGCGCCAACGTTCAATGAAAAAGATCTTGATGCGATAATCGCTCGTGAAGACACACCGTTTTTACTTGTGCTTGATGGTATTACCGATCCGCATAACTTAGGCGCATGCCTACGTAGTGCAGACGCGGCAGGTGTTCACGCTGTGATTGTACCTAAAGATAAGTCGGCTAAGCTTAACGGTACCGCACGTAAAGTGGCCTGTGGCGCAGCCGAAACAGTACCGCTTATTCAAGTGACTAACCTTGCACGTACGCTTCGCGAAATTAAAGATGCAGGCGTATGGGTTGTAGGCACCGCTGGCGAAACTGATAACCATGTATTTGACGCAAGCTTAACGGGGCCAATGGCTATTGTTATGGGCGCAGAAGGCGAGGGCATGCGACGCTTAACGCGTGAGCATTGCGATATGCTCGTTAAAATCCCAATGGCGGGTACTGTTTCAAGCTTAAACGTATCGGTAGCCACGGGTATTTGTTTGTTTGAAGTATTACGCCAACGTAACGCAAATAACTAATATATAAAACGATAAGTTTTATGTATTAAAAAGCCGAGATTGAAATTCAATCTCGGCTTTTTTGTGTCTGTAATTTCCGCTTTAACTTTGCACCAATTGTACTGAATTGATGCTCTATTATAGCGATAGGAAAATAACTCTATAGCAAGGCAAAAATAACGAAATATAGTTGTTCTTATATGAGTTATTTTTAACGCAGCTAGAGAGCTATTTAACTCGTTAGAATGAGTATGTGTAGCCCATCTGTACCGTACGCGGCTTACCTGGCTGAATGCCACCGTTTGAACGGTTAGCAACGTATGTTTTATCAAACAAGTTATCAACGTTTAGGTATACTTTTTGATTTTCATCGATTAAGTATTTAGCGGCTAAATCCCATACTACGCGGCTATCAATTGCGTTTAAGCCCGCCTCAGTTAAGTTAGCATGCGCATCAGATACGTAACGTATTTGGCTGTTAACTACAAACGCAGAAAACTCAGCACCTAACGATAACGCTACTTGGTTTTCTGGTACGTAAGGCATTGCATCGCCTTTTTCTACCGCGCCCCAAATTTCTGAATCAAAATCGTTTTTAAACTCAGAGTCTGTGTAGGTGTACGTTAATTTAACTGGGAACATAGCTGTATCAGTTGCAAACGTACGTGCTGCACTAAATTCAAAGCCCGCTACTTCTACTTCACCGTAGTTGTATTGGTCGCCAATGTTGTCGTCGCTACAACCAACCGCTGCAGTACAGTTACCGTGCATGTTGTCGTAGTCTGAGTAAAAGGCAATTACTTCACCGCTAAAGCCATCCATATTAAAGCGAGAGCCAAACTCAATGTTTACACTTTCTTCTTCTTCTTGGTCAGCATTACCAGGTGCTGCTGGTGCATACCCTTTTTGAATGCCCGCAAGTAGCGTTACGCTTTCGTTAAGTGTGTAAGTAGCACCTAGTGACGGCACTAAAATTTCAGTGTCGTTCGACACATCTTTAGTTAAACCGTTGCTGCGTGTTGGATCTGATTTAGACCACTCTTCACGAGTAATAGTAATGTCTTCATAACGAAGACCTGCACTTACTACTAAAGCATCAATTGTCCACTCGTCTTGAATAAACAAGGTGCTTGCTTCTGCGCTATCTAGACGGTTGCTATCAGAGCCCGGAACGCCTTGCTCTGTAAGCGTTAAGCTTAGGTCTTGATTAAGTGTGTATTTGTCTTCCCACTGAAAACGATCCATTTCGTCTTCGTGGTAACGTACGCCAACAGTCACATAGTGATCGCCTGCAGGAATATGTAATTCAGACTGAATACCTTTAGCTTGGTAGTCGCGGTTATTAGCTTTAACACCAATACCTTCAATGCCTTCGCTTGTTGGGTTTGCTTCAAAATCGCTGTACTGCTCAAGAGTACTTAAACCTACGCTGCTGGCTTTATACCAGTTACGATGAAAATCGTTTAAGTAAGCCGTTGCTAAAAATTCATAGCCATCACCAAAACGGTACGCGTAGTTAAGTTGGTATGCGTTATGGCGAGTATTCATTTCATCGTTTTGCGATGCAGCATAACGACGGTAAGGACTTTCTTGATAGTCTTCGTCAGTTAAGCCCATGTATGTTTCGTCTGATGTTTCGTCAGAGTACTTAATTTTTAGCTCAAGATTATGCGCATCGTTTTGACCAAACGTATGGCCAAACTTTAATAGTAAATCTGTTTTTTCAAAGCCGGTGTTGTCATTGCCTACTGGCAGCTCTTTAAAGCCGTCTGCGCCGTAAGTAAATACTTCAATTAAACCCGCTGTGTTATTTTTTTCTTTACCAAAGTAAGCGTGGCCTTTGTAGTAACCGTCGCTACCAAGGGCTGCATCTACCATACCTTTTGAGCTATTCGGCTCAGTTGGTAAGCTGCGCGAAAGTAAGTTTAAAACACCACCTGTAGTACGCGGGCCGTACTTAACTGAGGCTGCGCCTTTTAATACTTCAATAGATTCCATACGACCCATAGTAGGGAAGTAGTATGCAGAAGGTGCTGAATATGGTGCTGGTGCAACTAATATACCGTCTTCCATTACTGATATTTTATCGTTACGGCCAGTACCTGTACCGCGCATACCAATATTAGGACGAAGGCCATAACCGTCTTCTTCTTGCACGTAAACGCCCGGAACAGACGCTAAAACGCGAGAAATATCGGTAAACTGGAATTTTTGAAGTTCTTCTTCAGAAATAAACGTAGCCGAACCAGGAATATCGTTAATTGCCTGCTGAGAGCCAATAACAGTAATTTGTTCAAAGCGTTGTTCTTTATTGCTGGTGTCTTTTGCTATTGCAGTAGCACTAAAAGACAAAGCAACCGCAGTTGCTAAAGTAGATACTAAAAACTTAGGGTTCATTGTGTTCCTAATCATGTCAATTATCTTAATAGGCGCAATTTGAACACGTTGACGAATACGAATCAATGCTATTAACTATTTAATTATTCAGTTTAATAGAACTAAAAACACCTGCTTATGCAACTTAATTAACTAAATTGTTTCTTTTGTATTATTTTGTAATTGCTTTACTAGCTATAAAGGCTGAACGAATTATATGTGCTACGTAAGCGCTAGCCCAAGCGTAGAGCTATAAATTCAGCGAGTTTATCTACCGCATTTTCCGACTCACCCGAACTTTTAACCAAACTAATACCAATATTACCAAGAGCTGGTAAATGCTTGGTTTGAACCTGATAGTTAAGCTCACTCGGTACTGTACTTTTGGCAAGTACCGTAATACCTAAGCCTTCTTTTAATGCAGCAATAAGGCCGGTTAAATCGGCGTTGCTATAAACTATTCGGTATTTAATGCCTGCACTTTTTAATGCATCAGTAGCACGGCGACGATAAATACATCCCTCTGGTGCGGTAACTAGGGTAACCACCTCATTATGCGCAAGTGACAGGTCGCCCACCCACACTAGTTCGTCTTGCATAAAAATAGGAAACTTATCAGAGTTGAGTCGCTCATTTAGCGCAAGTACTAAATCAAACTGATCTTGGCGAGAAGCCGAAAGCAAATGCTTACTTAAACGCGACTTAACCTCTAACGACACCTCAGGGTAGAGCGCCACAAAGTCGCCAATAATTGAGGGTAAAATACGCGCTGCAAATTCGCTCGGAATACCCAAGCGCACTTTACCTGCAATGTTTTCTGAGGTGAACTGCTGCAAAATAGCATCGTTGTGTTGCATCATTTGTTTTGCCATAGGCAATAATAGCTCGCCGTACTGGTTTAATACTTGGCGCTGCCCTTGTTTTTTAAATAGTTTATAGCCAAGCACGTCTTCTAAGCGCTTGATTTGCAAACTTACAGCAGGTTGCGACAGGCCAAGTAAATCGCCTGCTTTAGCAAAGCCACCTATTTCAACTACCATTACAAAAGTACGTAAACCGTCTGTTGATATGTTTTTCATATTTAAAATTACAATTTATATAGCCATATATATAAGTATTATTTATCAATTGATAAATAATTACAATTTGTTGTTGATAGACGTGGGCAATATACTTTTGTAATCGAAAATACACAGGTGTTTGTTATGACTTTTAACCCAATAATGTTTGCCCGCCACAGCAACGCAAGTAGTGCGGTTACTAACGCTTTGCAAACTAACAACAATCACGTTGTAATGGATTTTAGCGGAACCGAAACCAGTGTATTTTTAAGCACTATTTTAGGCCTTGATTTAACTAAGCTTACCGCCAGCGGTTTAGGCTTAAAAGGCACGCTTGATGGCGACTATAATTCTGACTACAGTTTTGCAGTTTATTACTTTAGCGAAACCGCCTTTAGATTCGTACTACCACACAACGCAAGCCTGCAACTACAAGCGCTTATAAACGAGCAGCAATTACGTTTTGATATTGATTATGTAGTACGCACCGACCTAGCAAGCTTTATTTTAAGTGGCGACAACGCATTTGATACCCTAGTTAATGCTTTTAAATTAACACCAGGTTTGCGCCTTTCTGACGCGCAACTTTGCTACGGTGCACAAAGCGGTGATGTATTTATTACCGCCATTGATAAAAACGACGAACAACACTTTGTATTAGTAGCTAAACAACAAGAATTACAAAAATGGCAAAGCTACATGCAAGCGCAAGGCTTTGCACTTATGCATAGTGAAGCCGCATAACGAATAAAAACAACAGGCGAGCATAACAATGTTTACCTGTTTTTATATCTATTTAAGCCACGCCCTAAACAGGGTTAATTTAAACGTGAAGGAATGTTATGACTTCTAAAACTGTACTACATGCTAAGCACCTAGAAGCGGGCGCAAAAATGGTTGATTTTCATGGCTGGGAAATGCCAATCAACTACGGCTCACAAATAGAAGAACACAATAGCGTACGTACCGACGCTGGTATGTTTGACGTATCACACATGACTATTGTTGATATTGAAGGGCCTCAAGCAAAAGCATTTTTACGTAAGCTAGTAGCTAACGACGTTGCAAAATTAACCGTACCAGGCAAAGCGCTTTACACAGGCATGCTTAACGAGCAAGGCGGTGTAATAGACGACTTAATTATTTATTTCTTTAGTGAAACGTTTTACCGCCTAGTTGTTAACTCAGCGACGCGCGAAAAAGACCTAGCGCATTTAGCTAACGTATCGAGCGACTTTGACGTAACCGTTACAGAGCGCCCTGAGTTTGCAATGATTGCAGTACAAGGTCCTAACGCTAAAGCAAAAACAGCCACTCTTTTAAATGCTGATCAACAAGCAGCTGTTGAAGGTATGAAGCCGTTTTTTGGTGTTCAAGTAGGTGATTTATTTATTGCCACAACGGGTTATACTGGCGAAGACGGTTACGAAATAGTAGTACCGAACGACCAAGCAGCCGATTTATGGCAACAACTGCTAGACGCAGGTGTTAAGCCTGCTGGTTTAGGTGCACGCGACACGCTACGTTTAGAAGCAGGTATGAACCTTTATGGCCTAGATATGGACGAAAGCGTATCACCACTTGCAGCTAACATGGCATGGACCATTGCATGGGAACCAGAAGATCGTGACTTTATTGGTCGTGACGTACTTGTTAAGCAACGCGCAGAAAAAAGCACTGACAAACTAGTTGGCTTAGTGTTTGAAGAAAAAGGCGTTTTGCGTAGCGGTTCTAAAGTAATTGTTGATGGTGGTGAAGGTATTATTACTTCTGGTACTTTTTCACCAACACTTGGTTTTAGTGTAGCCCTTGCACGTGTACCACGTTCAACAGGCGATACAGCTCAAGTAGAAATGCGTAAAAAATTAGTAAACGTTAAAGTAGTAAAGCCTAGCTTTGTACGTAACGGTAAATCAATAATTTAAATAATTTGGTTATATCAATCAGTGTAATTACAGTGATTGATATCCTCCCAATATAAACCAAAGGACAAATAAAATGAGCAACATTCCTAGCGAGTTAAAATACGCACCTTCACACGAGTGGGTTCGTAACGAAGGCGACGGTACATTTACTGTTGGTATTTCTGAGCATGCACAAGAACTTCTTGGCGACATGGTATTTGTTGAATTACCAGAAGTTGGCGACGAAGTAGACGCTGGCGAAGACTGTGCAGTAGCAGAGTCAGTTAAAGCAGCATCAGACATTTACGCACCTATCAGTGGCGAAATTGTTGCTATTAACGAAGAACTTGAAGACTCACCAGAAACAGTAAACAACGACGCTTACGGCGACGGTTGGTTATTCCGTATTAAAGCATCTGACGAGTCTGAGCTAGACAACTTATTAGACGCTGAAGGTTACTCGCACACTATCGACGAAGAATAATTATTCTTTGTAGATAACTAAAAGCCCCGTGTGTTTTATTTAGATATCGGGGCTTTTATGATTTTACAGTTAACTTTTCCATACAAAGTAAGCTGTTAAATTATAAGAATTTTAAGTTATTGCTGTTTACCCATCAGCAGTAGCCACATTTTTTGGATCATAGGAATCTGGACACATGTCAAACGCCAAATCTCTTGAAGAACTAGAGCAAAAGCAAGATTTTATTCGCCGCCATATTGGGCCAAGCCCAGCACAAGTAAGCGATATGCTAAGTGCTTTAGAAGTATCGAGTGTGCAAGAGCTCATTGACCAAACTGTACCGGCTAGCATTCGTCTAGAGCAACCGTTAACAGTTGGACAAAGCCGTACTGAAGTTGAAACACTAAGCTACTTAAAATCAGTAGCAAGCAAAAATAAAGTTTTCAAATCGTACATTGGCCAAGGCTACCACCCAACTAACGTACCGCACGTAATTTTACGTAACGTACTAGAAAATCCAGGTTGGTATACAGCGTACACACCGTATCAGCCAGAGATTGCACAAGGGCGTTTAGAATCATTATTAAACTTCCAAACTATGACCCTAGATTTAACCGGTCTTGATTTAGCAAGTGCATCACTACTTGACGAATCAACAGCGGCTGCAGAGGCTATGGGCCTTGCAAAACGCGTATCAAAAGCAAAAAAAGCCAATGCCTTTTTTATTGCAGACGACGTACACACACAAACAATCGACGTAGTAACAACGCGTGCCGAGCAGTTTGGTTTTGAAGTAATTGTAGGTAAAGCAGAAGATGCCGTTAACTTTGATATTTTTGGCGCATTGTTCCAATACCCAACTACATCAGGCGAAGTGGTAGACATAACAGACCTAATTGCTGGCGTACAAAGCAAAAAGGCCATTGCCTGTGTTGCTGCCGACATAATGAGTTTATTACTGTTAAAAGCGCCGGGTAAACTAGGTGCAGACGTAGTACTTGGTTCGGCTCAACGTTTTGGCGTACCTATGGGTTACGGCGGTCCACACGCTGCATTTTTTGCAACACGTGACGCATACAAGCGTTCATTACCAGGTCGTATTATTGGTGTATCTAAAGACCGTTTAGGTAACGACGCACTACGTATGGCAATGCAAACGCGCGAACAACACATTCGCCGCGACAAAGCCAATTCAAACATTTGTACAGCACAAGTATTACTTGCCAACATGGCAGCGTTTTACGCGGTGTACCACGGCCCACAAGGCTTAAAAACTATCGCGCAGCGTATACATCGCTTTGCTGATATTTTAGCAAGTGGCCTTAAAGCTAAAGGCATTGCACTTAAGCACAGCACTTGGTTTGATACGCTAACAGTAGTAAGCGATAGCAAAGACGACGTAATAGCGCGTGCAATTGCAAAAGGCGTAAACTTTGCAACAAACCACGAAGGCGAGTACTCAATTTCGGTATCAGAGACTACAACACGTGCCGATGTAGCTGAGTTATTCGATATTATTTTAGGCGAAGGCCATGGCCTAAGTGTTGACGCTATTGCAGCCGACGTGGAAGCAAATGGCAGCGAGTCTATCCCTGCAAGTTTAGTACGTGACGACGAAGTACTAACGCATCCAAACTTTAACAGCTACCACAGCGAAACAGACATGCTTCGCTATATTAAGCGACTAGAAAGCAAAGACTTATCGCTTAATCACTCAATGATCTCGTTAGGCTCATGTACCATGAAACTAAACGCGACCGCAGAGATGATCCCAATTACGTGGCCTGAGTTTGCAAACCTTCACCCATTCTGCCCGCTAGATCAAGCAGAGGGTTACCAAATAATGATTGGCGAGCTTCACGACTGGCTAGTAAACATTACCGGTTACGATGCAGTATCGCTTCAGCCAAACTCTGGCGCGCAAGGTGAATACGCAGGCTTAATCGCGATTCGTAAATACCACGAGTCACGCGGCGACGTACACCGTAATGTATGTTTAATCCCAAGCTCTGCGCACGGTACTAACCCTGCATCAGCGCAAATGGCGAGCATGAAAATTGTGGTAGTTAACTGCGACAAAAACGGTAACGTAGACATGGCAGACCTTAAAGCAAAAGCTGAGGAAGTGTCTGAAAACTTATCGTGCATCATGATCACATACCCGTCTACGCACGGTGTTTACGAAGAAACAATTCGCGAAATTTGTGACATTATTCATGAGCACGGCGGCCAAGTTTACATGGACGGCGCTAACATGAACGCGCAAGTTGGCGTAACAAGCCCAGGCTTTATTGGCTCAGACGTATCGCACTTAAACTTGCATAAAACGTTTTGTATTCCACACGGCGGCGGTGGTCCAGGTGTTGGCCCAATTGGTGTTAAATCGCATCTTGCGCCATTTATGCCAAACCACAGCGTAATTAACGTACCAGGTACTAACATTGGTAACGGTGCGGTATCGGCAGCGCCTTACGGCTCAGCTGCTATTTTACCTATTTCATGGGCTTACATCACCATGATGGGGAGCGAGGGCTTAAAACAAGCTACTGAAATGGCCATTGTTAATGCTAACTACTTAACGCATGAGCTAAGCAAGCACTTCCCAATTTTATACCGTGGTCGTAACAACCGTGTTGCTCACGAATGTATTGTTGACTTACGCCCGCTTAAAGAGCAATCAGGCATTACTGAAATGGACGTAGCTAAGCGCTTGCAAGATTACGGCTTCCATTCACCAACTATGTCGTTCCCAGTAGCTGGCACATTAATGATTGAGCCAACTGAGTCTGAATCAAAAGGTGAGATTGACCGCTTTATCGAAGCAATGGTGTCAATTAAAGGCGAAATCGAAAAAGTAATCTCTGGCGAATGGTCAATCGAAAACAACCCGCTAGTGTTTGCACCGCATACACAAGGCGATGTGTTAGGTAACGAATGGGACCGCGCGTACGACCGTTTTTACGCTGCATTCCCAGTGCCTGCAGTGGCTAAAAACAAGTTTTGGCCAACTGTTACACGTATTGATGACGTATACGGCGACCGTAACTTAGTTTGTTCATGCCCAGCGGTTGAGACTTATCGCGACTAAGAACAGAGACTAATTTTTTGACCTTTAATGGATAGTAAGTCCCATTATAGTCCGGGAATTTATCAAAATTATAAAAGCCGTTGCAGCAATGCAACGGCTTTTTTGTGTGTGGTGATAAGCCATAAATTATATGTACGTAGGTTGGATAGAGAGAAACGAAGCCCAACAAGTCCCAAATATACTTACTCGCTCAAAAGCCAAGAGCATGTGTTATTTATTGTAGGCGTTTAGCTTGCTGGCGCGCGGGCGCCAGCCCAAAAGTTATAAATAACATTGTGCACTCGTAGCCTTTAGGCTACATTTGTTTAGCAAGTTGAATAAATTGGAGTAATTATTATGGCGCTACAAACATCAGATTTTAATCCGTTTGATTATATGGAAACACAGCAAGAAATTAATACATTTTTAGAAGAGTGTTTAGCTGATGATGATCCAAATACCTTTATTGAAGCACTTGGCTTATTAGTTAAAAAGCATGGCGTGAGTGATATTGCTAAAGCAACGGGATTAAACCGTGAAAGCTTATATAAAGCAGTTAACGGTAAAACCAAGCCACGTTGGGAAACTATTTTTAAAGTGATGAAAGCACTTAACTTTCGCCTTACAACACAAGTTGCATAGGCTGGGTAGAGTGAAACGAAGTCCAACAAATCACAACTATACTTACTCGCTTAAAAGCCAAGAGTATGTGTTATTTATTGTAGGCGTTTAGCTTGCTGACGCGCGGGCGGCAGCCCGAATAAGTATTTGATTAGGTGTTTGAGGTTATCGTCACCGATAATGTGAATGCCTTTCGCGCTTTTTAGAGAAGAGAAACCTTATTCAAGGTTTTGTCGCGCTGGCGACGGCAGCCAAAGAGGGGCTGCCGCTGGTCCCTCTCTGGACACTCTCAGCGCACCCGAGCATCACGCTTAATCCTTCAAACCACAATTGATGTGAACGTAAACGCCATGAAAGCACATCCATGTGCAAGCATGGCTTTCATTTCATCCATGAAATGAATTACTCATCAATTGCTTGTTTTCAGGGCGTGATGACGGGGAAGGGTGTTAAACGTGAGGTTGGTGTTTGGTCTTAGATAAATACAAGATTTATCAGCTAACACCTTAATGTATGAAGTCGAGATTTAACCCCCTTTTTAATTCCAATGAAATATATTAGTAAAAATACGCCAATACAAAAATAAAAATTTCTCAGCGAGTTACATAACTGACGGTTAGTCATTTTCTTTGTAAATTACTTGTCACCCAATACAGGGTTAATTCATTTCGGAGAAAATTATGTCTAAGTCAAAATCTAATCAAGCACCTATGACCACAAAAGCTGTTGCTCGTATTCAAAGTGGTGAGGCAAAAGCAAATGGCGGCCAAGTTTCATCAAAAGGCTTTGCTGCAAGAGCAGCTCGTGCTGCCGCTAATAATAACAAAAACGATTAAGGAGTCAGGACTAGGAAGTTGTTGACTTTCTAGTCCTTTATTTTGATTATGTCTGCATATAGTAAAGATAAAGAAATTAGTAAGTTGGTAAAACACTTAATTAAATCTGGTTGGGTGTTCAAACAAGGAAAGAAGCACGGCTTGATATATGCGCCTAAAGGTGGTCGCATTGCAGTTCCTTGTACGCCGAGTGATAGACGCTCACATCTTAACTTTAAACGAAACCTTAAAAGAATTATGACAATGGAAGTTGATTATGCTTAAAGAAAAGCGCCAACCATTTATGACACCTGTTGAAATAGTACGCATTATCGCGAGTGCAATAGGAGTTAAAGCATCGAATAAACAGCTAGACACTTTTGCTTTCAAATATGACCAGCCCTACACCTTAGCTTCAAGTTTATTCAAGGAATCTATTTCAGTTCCTCTTTCTAAGTTCATCAGTAAGGGCTTCTCTAAAAAATTAGAAGCTAAATTTGAATCAATGATGCGGGAATATATTGAATTGGTAAACTCAACTCCTATGGACGGTATAACCAGAGTAGAGACTGAAGCAATTCTTACCCGGTGGATCCTCGATACAATTGCTGTTGAATTCAATCTTTTTATGGGAAAAGTAATTGAGGGACCAAATTATTTAATGAGAAATAACCTTCATCCTAATGGGATAACCCAGGCGTTTGATTGGTTATCTTCAAATATTGAGTGGTGGGATAGCTTTCTTAAATTTATTCCAAAAGAAAAACGTCATCGCTTCAAGCTTTGGAAAAGTAATGATGAACTGCCAAAGCTATCTAATATAACAAATATTCCAGATTACCTTTCTAATTCTGAAGTAGAGGGGCATGAATGGGAAAAGATTAAAGTTGTTATTTTAGCAGCCCGTTTTATCGATAATTTACAGCGAAATTATGCCGATATTTACCCAGAGCAATTAGTCAATGTTGATGTACTGAGCTTAAGTCAAGTTGAACAATATATATGGCATTTAAAGAGTAACAATCAAGTTTGGCTCAAATCGCTAGGGGAGCAAGGGCTAGAGATAGATTACATTTTTTATAAAAAGGGTGAAAATAAAGAACTCTCTGATGCAGATCGAAAACAGTGCTTAAAAACGTTGATTGACGAGCTTGAAGTCTCAACTTTTAAGCACCCCAAATTTAATATGGGATATTGGCTGAGCTGGTATCGCGCTCGATGGCATGCTCTGAATGGGGAGCTTAAAGAAGCAAATAGCCATTTTAAAGCAACGTTTGAACAAGCTTTATTTTTTGCTGGGCCATCGATACCTGAAATTATAAAAGAAGCTCTCAGTATTGCTTCTAGCCTTAAACCGACACCAGATAAGGCTTTTATTAAGAGGTTGAAAAACTCTGCAATCCTATTTGGTATTGATATACCTTTGCATAAAGAAGATAAAAGCCAATTAGAAGCTAATCGCTTTGATAGTGTTGTTGAAGATTGGGAATTAAAACTATATGCAGCAACATTTCATAAGCATTTTCCACCGGCTTTACAGTTTAATGACAGTTCCTCAAATGGAGCACAACGGATAGGACCATTACTTGGTTCTTTTAAGCAAAGTATTGAGCCTAACTTTCGAAGCCCAAATAAAAAAATAGTTGTTGGAGATACCTGGGGTAAGCAGATGCCCCAAATAGTCTATTTTTCATGGATGAATTGCGTGGAAACAGTTTCACAGTTCATTAATACAGGTGTAAATGTAAATGCACTATCTGATTCCAATGAATCTGCATTGCTTTTTTCTATCTTGCAAATGGATGTATTGGATCATGGTTCAAGCATGGACGATAGGTTATTCAAGCTAATAAGCTCTATTAAACATAGTGAAGGTGTTGTTAATACGAAAACATCCAAAAAAGAATTATTACCTCTAGTATGTGCCGTTGATACAGGCAGGCCAGAAGTCGTAGCCAAGGTCATAGAGATGGGAGCAAACGTTAACTTTAGAGGGAATACTGATAAACAATCAGCACTCTTCGCAACTTTGTGTAAAATCGGAATTATAAAAAGACCAGAGGTTTTGAAGAATTTGATAAAAGAACATCCTCTAAATGATGAATTATTAGATACTATAAGGAGACATTCTAACGGTTTAATGGGCGCTACATTGGATGAAGTTAAAAGAAATTACGAGAAGTGTTTACAAGATCCAATGTTTAAAAATATTACAGATTCTGGGCATAACTTGATAGTAGATAGAGTTAAAGAGTTTATGACATTAGATGATATGAGAAAAATAGCCCAATTACTCATAAATGCAGGATCTGACGCTAATGCCAGTCATAATACTAGGATTAATGGGTTTACACCTTTGATGCTTGCGGCTGAGCTAGATGAAGCTGAATTATTTGAAGCTATGATTCAGAAAAACGGAGATCCACTAATAACTGCTGAGCATCCTGAAACAGGGAGGCCATTAGATTGTAAGCATATTGCTTTCGCTCATCAATCAAATAAAGTATTAAGGTACTTAGTTTCACAACAGAAATGAGCATAAACGTAATATCGTTTTATTGATCACAAACTTTATTAAAGTTCAGTGTAAAAATTAGCTTTAAAATTTAGCCGCTCTAGTCACAATCTCTATTACCGCTAACCAGAAAAATTTCTATAGTAGAGTGGTTATTTATCAAAATTATAAAAGCCCTTGCAGCAATGGAACGGCTTTTTTGTGCGTGGTGATAAGCCATAAATAATATGATGTAGGTTGGGAAGAGTGAAACGAAACCCAACGAATCACAAATATACTTACTCGCTCAAAGCCAAGAGTATGTGTTATTAGTTGTAGGCGTTTAGCTTGCTGACGCACGGGCGATAGCCCGAATCAGTATTTGAATAGGTGCTTGAGGTTATCATCACCGATAACGCGAATACGTTTCGTACTTTTAAATATTATAAACCTTATTCAAGGTTTTGTCGCGCTGGCTTGGTGAGCCAAAGAGGGGCTATAGGTTTTTAAATTTTACTCTGCTGCAAGTAATTCATCCTTGAAGCTGGGTTACTGTCGGCATCCATGCCTTCACTTCCTCATACTGCGAAGCTGCGCTTCGGTTATTCGTCACCTCTCAGCGCCACCCGAGCATCACGCTTAATCCTTAAATGCACAATTGATGTGAACGTAAACGCCATGAAAGCACATCCATGTGCAATCATGGCTTTCATTTCATCCATGAAATGCATTACTCATCAATTGCTTATTTTAGGGCGTGACGACGGGGGAGGGTTTAAACGTGAGGTCATTGTTTGGTCTTGGCAAGAAGCAAGATCTGGCCCTCTATTTTCTGTTGAATTCACAGCTACCACTCAAACCTCTCATTTCTCTCTGTATTACGTTCTGCTTCTCTTTCATATTCACTAGCAATATATGCCTTCCATTGAACTTTTTTAGCAATACCCCATGCTGATATTTCTTCGTTAGTTGAACCTATTAATGGCTGAAATAATGGTAATCGAGATTCAAGTATTTTTGCTCTTGAGCCTGTCCACCCACTCGGGCTGAAGCTTGCGAGATATTCATCTAGAAACCAAAGGGGTCAAATCTTGACTTCATACATCAATGGTCTAGATTTATAGTTTACTGCTCATTGAGTTTATTATTATGTCTAGACCGCTGCGAATAGAGTATGAAAATGCGTTTTATCATGTAATGAATCGCGGAAGAGGGCGTGAAAATACCTTTTTGAGTGATGACGATTTTAAGCATTTTTTATACTGCATTGAGCAAGCAAGCCTTCGTTTTAATATTGAAGTGCATTCGTATTGCTTAATGACCAATCATTACCACCTACTTATAAAAACTCCTGATGCAAATTTAGGCAGGGCCATGAAACATATTAATGGTCTCTATACGCAATATTTTAATAGAACACACAATACAGACGGTGCACTGTTTAGAGGTCGCTATAAGGCTGTGCTGGTGGATGCTGATAATTACTTACTACACGTTAGTCGTTACATACATCGTAACCCAATAGAAACAAGTACACCGTTAGTAGATGAGCTAATTGAATATAAATGGTCTAGCTATTCAGCTTTTATAAAAAAAACATCGACGCCGAAATGGTTAGTTCGAGACTTTATATTTTCGCTTCAAGGAAAAAAGCGCAAATATGCTGCGTACAAACAGTTTGTTGAATATGAAAACAATAAAGAAATAAGTACTTTTTATGGCGCTAAAAAGTTATTTTCGGTGTTGGGCGGCGATGAATTTATTCAGAATATTAAGGAGTATATCGCAAAATCAGACAACGAAAAAAGCGTTGTTGTTCAGAGGCGTTCAACTGATGATGTTATTGCGTACTTAGCTAAATATTTTTGTATAGATGCACATGATATTGTAACGGTTAAAAAAGGGCGTAAAGAGAAAAATTTACCTCGTATGTTTGCCATAAAATTATGCCAAGATTTAACAGGGCAAAATTTGAAAGCGTTAGCCGTTGTTTTTAATGTTCAACATTATTCTGCCATATCTCAAACGGTATGCAGGCTAAATAAGTTAATAATTGAAGATGATAAGGTCAACTTACAGCTCGAAAAGCTTCGAGATAGTTTGATGTATGAAGTCAAGATTTGACCCCAAACCTAGCCTCAAGCCTAGCCTTTACCTGACCCCAAGCCTACCGACTCCAAGCCTAGCCTTGCAAACCTTCACAGACCACAAGCCCTTTGACCCTAAACTCACTCAACTTCCTTGGATGAAATATAGAAATATGAAACGATAAACTCAGCCAGAATAGCCAATGATAGAATAAGTAGCAGCAAAAGATCTGGCACTGAAAAAAGAGCAACTACAGGGAAAGCTATACCTAGCCCTAGCGCTGTACCGCAGTGGATTGTATATAAGATAAATAGTTTACTTATTCCGTTTTCAGAGGCGATGTTTGTAGGCTTAGTGAATTTAATTTTCCCATAATAAATTAATGTAACTAAGCCTAATATAATAAGCCCTATCATTTTGGCTCGCTAATACTTATAAGATATAGCTCATTTAAATTTTTCTCTTCACAAACTAAGGTCATTGTACGGACTCCACTTGTTAACACGGTAATTAAGGCCGGAAATATCACAAATTTCAGTGTTGTTGTTTCAACTTGGCCGGCTAGCTCGGCTATTAATTCATTGTTTGAGATTGAATACTGCTTTTCCGCTTGCTTTCATTCAACTTTATAAACCTCTAGTAAAATTCGCCTATTATGGGAGCTGATCCTACAAAAGTTCTTATATCTAAACTAACAAAGCTTAGAGCAGAAGAAACCCTATTACTACTTCTTTAAAGCTGGTTATAAAAAAGGGCAATGTTATTGCCCTTTTTTATGCGCTTAAACTAGTTGTTATAAACTATAGCGCTACTAAGCTTTGCTCTAGCATTGCCTTTATTTGTTTTACTATTTTAGCTTCTGTTTCTGGTTCGAATTGTTGTATACGTGGGGTGTGAATGTGCCCTGTAGGTATACTTGAATTAAGCGCATCGCGCAGGCGAATACTTCGGTACGATATTTCGTTAGACAAGTAACCACCGCCGCCGCCATTTACCGCAATACTATTTTTAAGCTCGCCGTACGAACCGGCTTTATAGGTTTTTTCAAGGGTGGTGACTTCGTGATTGTCGATAACTTTATAAGGGCCTTTGGCTTGTTGCATGTAATTTACAGGCAAGCTAAATTTTACAAACTCGTTGCCCGGAAGTGGTCGGCCATTAAGCTTTGGTATTACTGGGCTTGTTTGCGTTCCACCATACACAATATTGGCATTATCGGGGGCGGTTACACTGCGGCGTTTACCTGGGAAACGCTCTAAATCAAATTCTGTTCTGCCCATACTTACGGTTACTACCATGTCTACATTATTAAGTGCGTAGTAGGGGGCAAGTAGTGATTCTATTATACCTTGATCAAAGTCTTCGTAGCGCACAGGCACCATAACGGTGTTAATTTCTGCGCTCACGCCGTTGTAATTAATAACTTGGCCGTCGAGTAATAACGCCGCAACACCTGAGGGGTTACTTTGGTTTATGTTTTTATCGAGTAAAAAAGGGTCAAAGCCTGTTAGTAATATTTTTTTAGTGCTGCCTGATGAAAAAGCAAGGTCGGTACGGCCTCTACTGCCTTCCTCAAGTAGGGTTAGTAAAGTATTTAGTTGAGCCTGCGTAATTGAAAATTTAGGTGAAGTTGTGCGTATTACTTTACTTGAAAGCAGGCGTGCCCAGTAGAGCTCTCGGTCGTCGTAGTTACTGGTTTTTATTATGCGTTGCTTGGCGTTTTCCCAGAGTTCAAAGCTAAAGTTTTGTACTAATGCTTTTGCACTTTTAAAGTCGTTTAATTCTTTAAATTGTTGCTCAAAACTTGATACTTGTGAGGTAAATGCATTTAAAACATTTGGCATTGCCGATTGGGCTTTGTTGATACGCTGTTCTTCAACAGTTAAAGGATTACTTAAAGCAGCGAATGAAGAGGCAATTAAGCTGGTCGCTAATAATACTTTGATCATAATACTCCTAAGATAAGGCTATTTTTTATGTGTAATTTACTATCCTATTATTACTAACTTAGGGCAACCGATTAACGTTGAATCGACTGAAATTTGCTTTTGCCGTGCATTAGTATTGTTTAACGGCCAATTAGTATCATCGGCTAATAAAAATCCCTGAGTCAAAAATTGATCTTTATAGGTTCTACTTTAAGTTCTAATAAAAGTAAAAAGCCGTTACAGCAATGCAACGGCTTTTCATTATGGTTTTATGCGCTTCGACGATACGAGCGAAAGGCTTTATAGTCCTTTAAAACCCTCTATTAATCATCTGGCCCTTTTAAGGTAAACACTAAATGTTTACGCATATCCTTTAAAATCACGCCTTTTTTAAGCATTGCGCCGCTTAAGCGTTTTTGCCATTTTAATAAATCTGGCTCTGCGGCTGCT
Organism: Pseudoalteromonas sp. SR45-1; assembly: GCF_014163655.1. Classification (NCBI taxonomy): domain Bacteria; kingdom Pseudomonadati; phylum Pseudomonadota; class Gammaproteobacteria; order Alteromonadales; family Pseudoalteromonadaceae; genus Pseudoalteromonas; species Pseudoalteromonas sp. SR45-1. The sequence goes on from NZ_JACJDR010000002.1 coordinate 167,627, forward strand.
AAGGCTTGCTCGTTTTCAAACTGAAAACACAGCAGTAGTGAACTTGGAAATAAGTGATATTCCACATCAAACCAGCATTGCAGCATGTCTGGGAGCTCAGCGCGGCCTTGCTCTTCTAATTTTTCAGCAGTATTAAGTACAAGCGCTTGCTGTTTTATTTGCACTGCAGAGAGTTTTTTCATTATTAAAATCCAAGTTAGCGGCTAAAAAATGCAGCCGGAATGTGGGCATTATACGCAAGCTTATAGGCAGGCAACAACTTTGAAAGGGAGTTAATGTCCAATAGAGTGTATCTGCTTAAGATAAAGGGTCATGTTGCAAGGCACCTCCAGTTTTTCAACCTATGTAGGTCGGATAAGTGGCGCAGCCGCGCCATCCGACTTTTTAAGTTTCATCACTGAACTCCGATTTGGGTATTAATATATTTTTTAGCTCAATAGTTAAGTAACCTTAACCTAGGCTTTTGCCAAGTTGCTTGCGACAACTGGGGAGTGGTTGTCGCAAGGCGCCTTTAGCGCCTCACCACACTACGCTTAATACTTATAAGAGGTATTAATTGGGTAGGTTTATTTGGAGCGGCGCTTGTCTAGTACGTAGCGTACGGCCATTCTTGCAACACCCGCACCAATACCTGAGACTACTGCCCATGTAACGGCCTCTTTAAGATCTGTTTCTTCGCTTGGTCTATCTTTTGGAGCTGGTTCGTTGGTAACCTTTTCCCACGATTTTTGTAAAGTTTTCCTTGTTAACATACCTGCTGATGCAGCGGCGAGACCTATACCTATTGTCGTAATTAGTTGTTTATTACTCATAATGTTCTCCTTTTTATAAATAACGGCAGCGTTATTTATGTATAACTCTTTAAGTAAGAATATTAATAACAGCAATTTATGTACCGATAGGCTGAGGCGCTTTTAAATTAGGGCGTTCTTGTTTCATGCAAATTAGTCGTTTAAAACCACACTCACATCACACTTTCACCACATTTGTACACAAGCTAAATAACCATTGTAGAGCGTGCGCAACTCTGCTCAAAATCTTCTTTTTAGATATTAACTCTGCAATTTAACTTACCTTCTAGGCGGCTTATCGCACTCATTGCTGTACAGATAGTAAACACTTCCACCCTATGCTTTAATATTAAAAAACAAGGGAGGGCGTTATGAGTAAAAATCGATTTTTATTTAATAAATACGTTTTGGTAATGACAGTGTCGGGTACTTTGTTTGCACCGCTATCTGTTTATGGCAAGGATAAGGGACCAGTAGTTGAGCAGCTTTGTGCTAGTTGCCATAGTTTAACTAACCTTGAGCGCAGCGCGGGTTATAGCCAGCAGGACTGGCAAACATTAATAAGCTATATGGTTGATGCGGGCGCAGATACCGCGCTTAATAAAGATATAAGTGCTTATTTAGCTGAGCATTATCCTGTAAACACTAAGCGCGAATCTAAGGTTGTTACCGGCGATTTAAAGCTTAGCTTTAAGTACTGGCAAGTGCCAACGCTTGGGCAGCGCGCTCGCGATCCGGTGCAAGGTAAAAATGGCATTATTTGGTGGGTTGGCCAGTGGGGTAATATTTTAGGTAGGTTAGACCCTCAAACCGGCGATATGAAAGAGTATACACTGCCAAGTGGTACATATGCGCACAGTGTGTCGCTTGATAAAAATCAAACCCCTTGGTTTTTAGGCAATAAAAATGGCACGGTTGGATATTTAGACTTAAAAACCGAAAAATTTAAAGTGTTTAAAATGCCAAATAAAAATGCCCGCGACCCGCATACTGGTGTATTTGATGAAGCCGGAATATTTTGGTTTACCCTCCAGCATAGCAATATGATTGGCAAGCTAGACCCTACAACTGGCGATATTCAATTGGCTACTTTACCCACTAAAGGCTCACGGCCATATGGTATTAAGCTTGATTCAAAAGGCACGCCGTGGGTGTCGTGTAATGGTAGTAACTGTTTGGTTAAAGTTGATAAAAATACCATGGAGCTTAGTGAGATAAAACTCCCAGGCGCTAAAACGCATACTAGGCGATTAGCCATTACGCCTGACGATATGGTTTTTTATGTTAACTCTGGTATGGGTAAACTTGGCCGCTATAACCCCAAAAACGGTAAAATAACGCAGTGGGATAATCCCAGTGGTGAAAACAGTCATCCGTATGCAATTGAATATGCCGATAACGCCATTTGGTTTAACGAGTCAGCCAAGCGTCCTGAAACCTTAGTAAGGTTCGACCTTAATACCGAAACTATGCAGAGCTGGCAAATTCCGAGTAAAGAAGGAGTTTACTCTGGCTTAATTAGGCATATGCGCATGGGGAATAATGGGCTGATCATTCATCAAACAGCAACTAACCAATTAGCTGAAATTACGTGGAGTAAGTAATAATTTATTTTATGTTAAAGCTGCGTACTGCTTACTAGTAAGTTTTCTTATATTAGGTAGGAGTTTTTTACAAAGCTTAGCAACTTTTACCTTTTAAATAAGTAAATTGATACAATTATTTATTTAAGGTATTGATTTTTATTAGTTAAATTTGTGGTTTGGGTTTTGCTTGGTAGTAAGTGTATTTTCTTAAATAAAATAAAGGAGTTATTATGAGTACCGTTATTACTGGGTTATTTGAAAGTGCATCACAAGCAACACTCGCAATTTATAGATTAGAAGCTTTAGGTATTAATGAAGCTGACATAAGCATTGTAGCCAACGACTCATACGCAAAGGAAGATTTTGCTGTAGACGAAGGTACAAAAGCCGCTGAAGGTGGCCTTGTAGGCGCGGCTTCAGGTGGTATTCTTGCTGCAATTATTGGCGGTTTTACTGCAGTAGGTACTGTAGCAACAGGTGGTACGGGCTTATTAGTTGCCGGACCATTAGTCGCAGCATTTGCTGCTGGTGGCGCAGGCGCCGCAGTAGGTGGTACTTTAGGTGCTGCAATTGGTGCGTTTATTCCTGAGCACGAAATTAAATATTATGAAGATGCCATTGAAAAGGGCTCTATATTAATTGGTGTTAAGTACGATAGTGACAACAAAAACGCTATTGAAGAAATACTTAACAATGCAGGCGCAAGTAACGTTTCTACGGCTTAACGTTAACTAATTAGTTTCAAAATTAATTAAAAAGGTGAAACTTAGTTTCACCTTTTTTTTCGTTTTTAACGGCGGAGCAATCATAAATATTAACGTAATTTTTTGTCATTAAATAAACTCCATATATAAGTAAATTGGTTTTAAATATGCTTTGATTATAGAAAAGACTTATTTAGATAGGCGCTTTTTATTACATGTCGTAAGGCCCCCCTAACAACACCAACTCTCGAGACTACCGCCTATATAATAGCTGCCTTTTAACTTGGCTTGTCTTTTTGGGTTGGATCGTCGGTAATCTCCTTTTATCAGTTTTGTAAAGTTGCCATTCTGTTTGTAAATATGCCTTGTTTTTTGCTTAACTTTTGGGTGAAAGTCAGTTTTTTAATTAATTAGCTATTTATTTAAACGTAATAAAAACTATAAATTTACTTTTTAATCAATAAATTAAAAATAAATAATACATAAAATCATGTTTACGCGTAGGGCTGGTATATACATTGAAACTACTTGTTTAATAGTCGCTTAATTTAGCGTTATTGCTTTATTAATTTGATACTAACGAGGAGATGATGATGAATTGTTTGCAGTTTGATTCAAACGCTAAAAGATCTTTAACCCGCGTTTTAAAACCAACTTTTGCGATACTACTTACCGGTGTGTTACTACAAAATAGTGCACTGGCTAATGTAAAAGTTCAAATGCACCAAGTAACTAAGTCGGGCCAGGGGCAACTACTAGGTACTATTACGCTAACAGAAAATGATAACGGCGTTGTTTTTTCACCAAGTTTAAAAGGTTTAACACCGGGGCTGCATGGTTTTCATGTTCACCAATTTGCTAGTTGTGAACCCAAGAAAAAAGGCGAGAAAGTTGTGCCGGGGGGCGCCGCTGGTGGGCATTTCGATCCAAAAGCTAGCGAGCATCATGATGCTCCTTGGGGGGATGGCCATTTAGGCGATTTACCGGCGTTGTATGTAAATGAAAGTGGCCTAGCTAAATCGCCTGTTTTAGCGCCAAGGCTCACGCTTGAAAAACTTAAACAACACGCAGTAATGATTCACGAAGGAAGTGATAACTATGCAGATAAGCCAAAGCCATTAGGTGGCGGTGGCAAACGTGTTGCTTGTGGCGTAATTGAGTAAATCTAAGGAGGAAGTTATGCCATATAAAAATCGTGATGAATTACCTGAGTCGGTAAAAAGTAACTTACCTAAACATGCTCAAGAGATATATCAAGAGGCGTTTAATAGTGCGTGGGATACCTATAAGGACCCTAGCGATAGAAGAAACGATGATGACCGCGAAACAACAGCGCACAAAGTAGCTTGGTCGGCGGTTAAAAATAGTTATAGCAAAAATGATAATGGAAATTGGGTAAAGTCGTGTAACTAAACTAACAACAAAGCTTAAGCATTAAAAAGCCGCCATAGCTGATATAGCGGCTTTTTATATAGACGTTTTATAGTTGCGCTGTTTATACAATACTTTGCAGTCTGTTTGAGTAAAAACTGGTAAGCAAAACCATAAGTACTGCTTTAAACACGAATGTGAGTTTGGTTTAAATTTGCGTTATTATTTATTTGTATTAGCCAATCAGAGAACACTTTGAATTATTTAGCTCATCTTTATTTAGCGCAGCCCACAGCCGATTCTCACTTTGGGAACCTGTTGGGTGACTTTGGTGGAAAAAGACATGTAAAGCACTTACCAAACACAGTTAAAAATGGCCTCGATAACCATTATTTAGTTGATAAATTTACCGACTCTCACCGCGCAGTTAAACACGCTAAACAATACTTTTCACCCGAGCGTAAACGCTTTGCTGGTGTGGCTATTGATGTGGTGTTTGATCACTTTTTAATTGTGCATTGGCAACGATTTAGCAAGCAACCTTTAAGTGATTTTAAGTACACCAGCTATCAGCTTTTAAATAACCGTATACCTGTTATGCCAGCGCGAATGCAGCATGTTGTAACAAGTATGACTAAAAACGATTGGTTTAAAGAGTACGAAACCGTTGAGGGAGTAGGGCTTGCGCTTGATAATATAGCCAAACGCATTCGTTTTACGAACACTTTTGCGGGCGCGGCTGAAGACATAGCACAGAATTACGATGAATTAGAAGCCGTGTTTTTAGCGTTCTTCCCGGAGCTAATTAAGCATGTGAATGAGTTTGACCTTGAAAGCCCCTCAAAAAATGGCATAAAGCGCATTATTTAAAGTTTTCATCAATTGTTAATCTTTTGTGATAAGTTAAGGTGAAAAAAACGCTACTCTAATACAAATTAATTTTTGAGTGTTTTTAATGAATCGCAATTACTTGGTTATTGTGGGCTTTGCTGTTTTAGCGGCATTTCAATCCGGTGCTGTATTGGCTTTCGACTTCGACTTAAAATCGGTACGCACAACTATTTCAAACCCAAGCACTAGCCACGCGCTAATATACGACGACTTGGCTGGGAGTAATCAAAAAACACTGCTTTCGTTAGAGCCCATAAATAACCAGCGTGTGGGTGTGTTTTTTGATATTAACGACATTGAAATTGGCTACTCTGCCGACATTTTTGAAGATGACGTTGAAACAAAAACACAGGATATACTGCTCTCGTATAGAAAATTTAAAAATTCTAAAATCACATTTAACTATCAAACGCTTGAAGGGCTGCAAAGCACGGCTAGCAATTTAAGCGGCAATCAAACGGATCAAATTTTCTCGCAAAATACACGTTCAACCAAGTTTGAGCTATCTGGCCAACACAACTTTTATACCTTCAATAATAAAGAGTCTTTGTTTGAGCATTTTTTTCTTAATAGGCCAAAGCTAAGCAGCAAATTTGATTTGTCGTTAAGTGTTGTTGGCGCTTGGTCTTTCAAGCATGTATCTCTTGAGAATAAAGATAATATTGTATTTCAGGCTGATTTTTTAAGTTCACCTGTGCCACAGATCACTAAGTTAATTTCTAATTCGTATGGGGCGAGTATTGGCTCGCTTTTATCATTTTCGTTACCGCATAATGTTCACGTATTTGCTGAATACAAAGTAGGTAAAGGGCATATTCAAAACACAAACCCTGGGCTGGGGTTAAAAGATTCGGGCGCCGAAAAAGTTGAAGCATACGGTGGTGGAATTTCTTGGACTTCCGACAATAAAAAACTTATGGTCGTACTACGCGCGTGGGAGCAAACAGGCCGGCATATAGATACTTCTTTTGGTGATTTGTCAGTAATTAAGTTTTTTTAGTATTGATCACCAAAATAGTAAATTTACCAGGAATACTATGAGTAAGAATAACGCAGTACCTCAGGCTTATGTGAAGCAAGAGGAAGGTTACCGAATTAAAGCCTTAAGATTGTACCCTTGGGTATGCGGGCGTTGTGCTCGTGAGTTTGAGTACTCTAATTTACGAGAGTTAACGGTGCATCATATAGATCATAACCATAGTAATAATCCAGAGGATGGCAGTAACTGGGAGTTATTGTGTATTTATTGCCACGACAATGAGCACAATAAATACCACGAACATATTATGTATGGCGGGTCGACTACAGAGCGAAAAGTTGAGGCTGCAACGCATTCTCCATTTGCCGATTTAAAAGCGATGCTTAATAAATCAAAGTAGCTTTAGAGAGAGCTATTTAGCAAGAGCGAAGCATTTTGTGCCTCGCTCAAATTTGTCGCTAAATTTTAATCGCCTCAGTGGGCGTTGTTGATAATCCACTAAAATACTTCATTACTAATTGGCCTTGGCTGTCTTTTTCTATTACTAAGTAATTGTTTGAATTAGGATAGTAAAAGCTATTTTTAGACATGGTAATTAGTTTTGTTTTATCGCCACCGGTGCGCTTAGAATACAAAACGTCATTTTCAAAAATTAGGCTGCGTAAGGTGTTTTTATCAATACGGTAATCACCCAATACGGGCGCTAACTGCTGCGCTGTTACATCTGCTTTTTTAAACTCGGGGAGCGCAATACCCAGTGCTTTGGCTGTGAGTTTTTCGTTGATAAAAATAGGGTTTATGTGGTTTGAATTAGCCAGTACTGCAACATATAGCTTTTGCTCTGGAATATAGCGTGCATGTGCTAAAAAGCCATTTATTCCGCCAGTGTGTTTAATTACGGTGTATTCATTCAAAGGCTTAATAATTAATCCGTAACCATAGGATGAAAAGCTGCCGTCATTGAGTTTAAAAGGGCTAACCATCTTCTCATAACTTGCCTTACTAATAAGCTTGCCAGACGATAATGCGCTAAACCAAATGTTTAAGTCGGTTGGGGTAGATATAAGCGCACCTGCGGCATAAGGCCAGTCCATATTAATATAACTTGTGTTTATAAAGCCTTGCTCTGTTTGCTCATACCCAGCTGCGCGGTGAGCAACAATTTCTTGCCCTTCATAGCTGCTTTGAGTCATCCCTAGTTTTTTAAATATATTTTGTTCAATAAAGTCTTTGTAAGATTGCCCACTCGCCACTTCAATTATTTTACCTAGCAGTGAATAGCCCGTGTTCGAATAAGCCATCGCTTCGCCGGGTTCAAACACCATTGGGTGTTTGGCAAATCTCTTGAGTGTATCGTCAACGCTGATGGGTACTTGTATTTCTTTATCGAATAAGTCGTCGTCATCTGTGTAGTTGGCTATGCCTGAGGTGTGGGTTAATAAGTTTTCGATTGTGACGAGGTTGCCCTCGGTGGGGAAGCTTGCAACATACTTATGAATATCATCGGTAACCGCTAGCTTACCTTGCTCTTGCAACATCATAATTGCAGCTGCAGTAAATTGTTTTGAAATAGAACCTAAACGTAAAACGCTTTGCTCATTAAGTGCAATGTTATGCTCAAGGTTGGCAAGCCCGCGCGTTCCTTTGAAAAGTACTTTGCCATTTTTGCTTATAATTACCGATACCCCGGGCTCGTTTTCAAATAGGCTCTCGTTAAGAATTTCCTGATATTGCGAGGCTGTCGGATTTGCTATTACAAGGCTGGGTGTTAATAGCAAGAGGGCTAACAAACAGCTAGCGTAAAATGGCTTAATCATATTCATCCTTTTAGTTTTTATACCAAACCTGTAAATAGGTTTAGCAATCCTTGTACTTATTAGTGAATTAATATTGCACAGCTAAAAAGTAAACACAATTATCAGATTTTATAGGGACTCAGTAATAGGTATAATCGCCGCGTTTATTGGTTTTATTATTTTCTTACAAGGAAGTTATTTATATGCCTGATATAACGGCTCTATTTTATATTGCGATTATGGCTTTTTATTTATTACACAAAAACGAAGAGGGCAAAATATTAGTGCCCATAATAGGTTTTGCTGCAATTCCTCTTTTTAGCAACGATTACTGGCTATGGTTTAAGGTAAGCGTAGGGTTAGGAATTTATGTATTGGTGGTGGAAAAAGCTAAAGCAGGGTATACCGGTGGCGGGGCTGTTTCAGCATTTGCTATGTTTTTTATGGTGGCTTTTTTAGTTAGTATTATTATAAAAACTATTTTTTCTGTTGCTATTAAATTTAGTTTTTAAACCTCATGTTTATTTAGTCAAAACTAAATTATCTCTACTTTCTCGCGCATACTTGTGGTTTATTATTTTTAATAAACCACAAGTAGCCCTTTAATTTAAATTAATGAGTTAAAAACATTCCAACATTAGTGCCAAAAACTAGTGGCACTGTATCTTTACCTATTTTGCCAAATTTTATTGAGTTACCCATTACTTCTCCCGCTAATGGGTAGCCTTGCCATATAATGTCACCTGTCTTTGTACTAACTTCAGAGATAAGACTTGATTGTGAATAATAATTATTGTCACTTGAGTTTGTGGTAATTAATACATTATCAGAATAAGGTAATTGTATTAGGCCTGTTACTTCACCATTAATTCGAGCTTTTAGTAATAGTTCTAAGTCTAATGAAAAAGTAACTAAATTACCCTGATATGAGTATTCAGGAGAAAAACATAAAACACTATCCGTTTGAGGTTGTGCATAAAGACTCTTACATTCCTCTGAGTTTACTGAACTGGAGCGCATGCTCAGTTTATTATTCTCAAAGGTAAGAGTTGTTAGGCTATCTCGAGTACTTAGTATTACTAATTTTTCCCCTAAAGTACTTGTTGTGGCAGTAATTGAGGTGATGGCACTGCTAGCTGTCCATGTAGCTAGAATATTATTGTTACTAATGTCGTGTACGGTAAGTGTTTCATATGTGGCTATTAATGCATCGTCATAGCCATCGTTATTAATATCAGTAACCTCTAAAGCATTATAATTAGAAGAGTCATCTTCTGTCGTTACTTGCCATTTAGAAATATCAGACTCTAATTCAATTACGTTTAGGGAAGGAGAGTAATTGCGAGTTCCAAATATAAATAATTCATCATAATTGTCTGAATCTATATCACCTATTGCTGCTAGGGCTGCTTCGAGAATATTTGATGAGCTATTATAATTAGGTGTAACTTCACCATCTTCATTCATAGTTAAGTATCGAGGGCGAATATAGCCACTATTTGTACTAGGAATTATATAAACTGCCGCCTCTTTTTCAGGGCTTATATTTGCCCACCCAGCTGCAATATAGGAATCGTATTGTGAAGGTGATTCTCTATTTGCGTTATGCCATAAAATTTCGGAATTTGGAGTAATACCAGCGACTACTAGTATATCTTTACCTGAACTGCTTAAGCCTGTCCCCCAAACAATTTCTTCTTTACCATCATTATTAATATCGCCAACAACCATCGCAGCGCTGCCATGATCTATAAGTGGCAGTGTCCACAGCTCTGCATGGGTATTATCAGTAATATCGTAGGCGTGAACTTGACCCCATTGGCAGTCGCCAATTATTATCTCATCGGCTGGGTCGTTATCTATATTTGCTGTGGCTACAGAACAATTATCCTGATTATTAATAGTTAGGATTTGAGAGCGATCATTAGCATTCCATACTGTTATCGAATTCCATCCTTCAGTGCTAATGATCTCATCTATACCATCGCTATTTACGTCACCTGTTGCCATAATTGGGCCAAAGCCGTCAGCGTTAAACCATTGACTGCTAGCACTTTGGATATCAAAAACTTCACCGTTTGAGAGTATTAATTCTAATGATGTGTCGCTATCGATATTGGCAACAGCTATTTCAATAGGAGAATCTCCCTCTAGAGAAAAGCTAAAAAGCTCTGTTTGAAAATTATTGTCGTAAACAACAGCTTCTTTAGCGCTATAGCTTTCACCAAAAATTACGATTAATTCAGGTTCGCTATCACTATCAATATTTTTTACCATAAAATTGTGGATAGTTTTACTTGTCGAAAATACACTGCGAGGGGGCTGTGTAAAACCTCTTACTTGATAGATATTATTATTTGTTCCTACAAAGGTATTGTTTGCGCCATTATCTTCTTTAAATACAGATAGGCGCATTTCATTCTGATTACCGCCAAAAGAGTATGGGTAGCTGTAAATTGATTCGAATCCATCGCTTTTTTGAGATATAACAGACAGTCCACCTAATTTATCAAGCACCAACATTTCGTTATTTTCATCGCCAATGAAGTTACCAATTTGCATACCGTTAGATATATGGGTGAGCTCAATATCCTTTCGCATTGTAGGTGCTTTAAAGTTTGGTATTGTTACATTTATTTCACTAACTAATGGCTCAAGGGTTCTATCAGATGTAAAAGCAAATTTAACCGTATTTTGTTGCGTTATCATAGGCAATAGTGGGGTCCATTTTACTTCCCCTTTGCTTGATACCGTCATTCCAGTGGGTCCGTATAATAACTCGACTGGGGTGTCTGACTCAGCATCTTTATTTACATTGAATGTAACTTCTTCGCCTGCTTTTGCTTCAGTAGGTGCGCTTGATAAAGACAACGTTATTGCTCTATCAAGTGTAAAAATAGCACTGCCGCCAGTGCCTGATTCATACCATTGCATTTGTTGTTCATTAGGAAAACTAGCAAATAGCTCAAGGTTAGCCCCAACAATATAATCAAAAGAACTTTCACAGTCATACCCTTGATTTTGTTGCTCAAAGCTTAGGGTTAATGAGTGACGTTCACCGCTATCAACAGATGCATCAAATGAGTAGCTACCGGTTACATTCGACTGATTAGAATTGATTTCGAAACTACCATCTGTATTAAACTGAAATGTTTCTAAGCATTTATTTGGGTACTCGTAAAACCAAGTGGCACTAATTGATTTTGATGTTTCATTAACAGCAGTTACAGCGGAGTTTGGGGCGTCTTCACCCCCGCCACCGCAACCGGAAATGAAGCTCGTTGATAAAAATATTACAGAGAGTAGCTTTCGCATTACATCTTCCTTAATCTGAGCTTTGATAAGCCATATAAATAAACTGAAATATAAGATTAGCCATGACGCTGAGCATAACTAATGTATTAAAGTGAACGAATTGTGAATAAAAATAATCAGTAAATCTAGTTAAATCATAATTATTTGTAAACATAAGTAAATTGAACGACTGCTAAAGTGGTTGGTTTGAGATAATTAATAGTCGTACGGCTGTTGCGCATAGCCGGTACTAATTGAGCGTCCAAAAAAAAAGGCCGGTTACTACTTGGTAGTACGGCCTTTTAAAACTCTAGAATAGATTAGTAATTATAAAGTTTATTTTTTCTTTTCGCTTGGTGCTGGTTGGCCATAATTAGGTGAACGAGGTCCATATAATAAGCCGTTGTAAACATCTGAAGAAAGTAAGCGTGTTGAAGTCATTGCTGCGATTTCAAAGCCTTTATCGGTTACCGTTTCAGCAATTTGATTGATTGCTGCAATAACAAGCATACCTACAAGGCCACCACCGCCATTACTTTGTTGTTCAGCTGAAGAGGCTCTTGCTTTGCCTTGCCACAATTGCTCGCCAGTGCGTAAATCAACTAGTGAGGCTGACACAGTTACAGCTGTTTCGCTAGAAATTACAACATAGCTAGTACCGTATTCTTCAATAGTGATGTAAAGCGCAGAGTCTGCACCAAAAATTTCATGTAATTTATTCACCGGTACTTGGTGTACGTCGCTTGCAACAGTGAGGCCATTACCTTTAAAGGTTTGATCAACTAAAGCAACAGGAAAAACATAAAAACCCGACTCAGCTATAGGCGCGACCATTTGAGTCATCACACTGTATGGTGCAATTACTTCAGGTGTATTATTTAGCGGAGGTAAAATAATAACTGAGTGAGGGTCTGCTTGTTTAAATGCTGTGTAGTCATGTGCTGGTGGAGGTGAAACACAACCAGCGAGTAATGCGACTAATACGATCGCTGTGTATGATTTTAAATTAAGCATATTAAGCGCCTTTCGCAGATTTTAGAAGGAAGTCGATGTAATGAACTGATTCTGGGAAAAGTGATTTCTCAGTTTCGAAGTGAGTAGTGCCTAATGAAGGATTACCCGTTTCAAAGTACAGCATACCTAGGTGAGCATGTAAGCCAGGTGCAACATTCTTACTTTTGTTTGCGGCATCGGCAATAATTTGCTCAAGCATACTAATTTGCTCTTCGGCTGTTACGTCATCTGCTTTTAAATAGGCGTATACGGCAGTGCTATAGTCGCCGTAATAGTAAATAGGTTCTTTCGTTGAGTTACAACCCGTTAGGGCTATACAAACAAATGCTAAGGTAATTAGCTTTTTCATTATTTATTGCCCCATTGGCCAGCTTCAAGACCAGTAACTAACTTGTTAACGACTTCGCGAATAGCTAGGTCAAGTACTTTGCCATTTAATGTGGCATCGTATGAAGCTGTGCTACCAAAACCAATAACTTCACGTTCTGATAGGCTGTATTCACCAGCACCTTGCACTGAATAAATAACTTCTGATGTAGTAACATCAACAACATTAAGCGTTACTTTAGCATAAGCAATTTGCGATTTACCTTTACCCAATAAACCAAAAAGCTGGCGATCGCCAATGGCTTTACGGCCAAACTCTGTTACATCACCAGTTACAACAAATTTAGCACCGCTAAGAACTTGTTTTGTACCTGTTAACTTTGCCTCTTCCGCAAGGGCTGCCATATTGTCGCGATCAAGCACACTAAAGCGATTTGTTTGTTGTAAGTGGCTCATTAGTGTTGTTTTTGCTTGGCTACCTAAACGGTCTTGGCCTGATGCAAATATACCATTTTGAAAGCTCGAACGGTTTACAAACTGACCTACGACTAGTTTGCTTTTTGCACCTGAGTAGGTTGTGTTATAGCTAGCAACAGTTGGTGTTTCTATTACTTTTGATGATGTTGTAGCACACCCAGCTAAAGACGAAGCTGTAATTGCAGCGATTACAATTGTTTTAATGTGGCTTTGGTTAATTCGCATAAATTTTTGTCCATATAGATAATTGCAGAAGTTTTTATTGATAGGCGCTTGATTTTTATACTTATAAGTCAATTACTTATTTCAAGAGTCCATTCAACTTACTTTATAAACAAAAGTTGATGTAAATACAATGTTATTTATGTTTTATACAGATACACACAATGAAAAAGAATAAATTCTTTGTAATAACAATGCTAATTCATTAGTTTTTAAATTATTGAAAGCCTTTTTCTATAGTTGATATACAAGGAGATTTATTGCGCGCTGAGTTGTTAATTAGTAATTTTATTCAATTAACTGTAATTTTTAAAACTAATCGGCTGCAACTTGTAGTGGGGAAGGATCGCCTTTTTTAGATACCTAAAACACTAAGGCTTGCTTTGTTGGCGATATTTTTTTAGCGCGAGGCAGGGTTAAGTCAGCTAATGATAATTGCTGCTTGGTCTGCATGTCATTTTGCTCGTAGCCACTAACAACAAAGTCATGTTTTAACTTATGGCCTGCGTTTTCGCCGCTGTGTATTTGTGTTTCTATACCAAAGCCTAACAGAGCTACATGGGCTATTAAGTTTTGGTCAGTATTATCTTCGATATTAACAGTATCGTATTCGAGATTAATTTTACTGTTGTTTATAGTCGCTTTTAAATTACCTAAATAACGGGCTTTAGCTACAGGAATAGCTTGTTTATAAAACCAACCTTGCCACCCGTTGCCGTTAACCATAAATCCTGGAGTAGCTACAATCCTACTTTTACCGAGTGCCTTATACGTGCGTTGTCTTTTACTAAACACAGCAGAGGCAAACGGGTCTTTCCAACCCAAATAATTCCAATAAGTAACATGAAAATTAATAGGGATTAAATCAGTCCATAGTTTTTCATCATCTGTAAACGTTGAAATCCAGCGCTCTGCTGGTGGGCAGCTACTGCAACCTTGCGACGTGTAAAGCTCTAAAAAGGTAGTCGGATTAGCTGTACTGGAAATAGTTACTTGCTCAGCAGCTTGGCTTTGAAAGCAAAAAATTATTAACCCAACAAGTGAAATTAAAAATGGATGGGATAGAGCTTTAAAAGGCATGTTACTTCTCGCAAAGGCTGATATTGCATTCAGCCTAAATGATATTTAAGATTGAAGTATCACGAAATACTCACAGTTAAATCACGTTTTAACTGTGTATTTTACTTAGTTAAAACTTAATTTGAACACCCGCTCAAGTTGTGCTTTAATCGTTGCTCAATTATTGAGGAACTTTACATGATTAAATTTTATTTTCACCATACTCCTAACCCAATGAAGGTTGCACTCTTTTTAGAAGAAACAGGCTTACCGTTTGAACTTGTTCCTCTTGATACTTTAAAAGGTGAGCAACATACACCTGAATTTAAAGCAATTAATCCAAACGCTAAAGCGCCAGCAATTGTTGATGGTGAAATACGTGTGTTCGATTCGAATGCTATTTTAATGTACCTTTCTGAAAAGTATGGAAAGCTTGAAGGAAAACCAGATGACCGCGCTGAAATGCTGTCGTGGTTAATGTTTATCGCATCTGGTTTGGGGCCGTATTCAGGGCAAAGTGTACACTTTAGACACATGGCGCCAGAAGGGCTTGATTACGCGGTTAATCGCTATTTACGTGAAGCGCAGCGCCATTACGAAGTGCTTGATACGCACCTTGAAGGGCGCGACTTTATTGTGGGTGATACGTATACTATTGCTGATATTTCTGCTTGGGGCTGGATTGATAAAGCACCAGTTGTACTGGGCGAAGAGGGCTTAGCACCATATCCTAATCTTAAGCGCTGGTTTGAAAGTATTAATAACCGCCCAGCGGTTGCACGCGCACGCGCAATTGGCACTGACATCGAATTTAAAAAAGAGTTTGATGAAGACGCTAAAAAAGCGTTTTTTCCTTCAAACTATCCAAAAGTATAAAAAGTAATTAGTACTAAACAGCAGATCAGTTAGCTGATCTGCTTATTGTATTTTATTGCTGTGTGAGCGGTTCTTTATTTTCGTCTGACTCAAACAAGCTAACCTCTTGCGTGTGCTGGCTTACGCTATTTCTTTTTAGGGCGATGTATAAATCTGAGTGAATATATATACCTTCTTTTCCTGACTTCATTCCTGCAATATCAAACCACGAAAGTAACTGACGTTTTCTACCTGCAAGCTCAAGCCTTATATCACGCTTTTTAAATATAACGTCGAGATCTGCAAGCATGGCCATTACGCTTAAATCTAAATGAGTAAAGCAGGGTACAGCGTCAATTATTACACATTGTGTATCGTCTTTTTGCCTTGCATATTGCTCAAGTAATCTGCGTTTAAAGTAGCTGGCATTAAAGTAAGTTAAAGGTGAATTAAAGCGATAGATAAACACGCCTTGCACTGCTTTTGCTTTATCTGTGGCGTCTAAACTTCTTACTACACCGTTAACATCTACGCCGAGTATATTGTCGGTTGGACGCATAACAGTGCGAATAAATTGAAATAACCCTAGTAATACAGCAAGTGTGATCCCTGGTATAACGCCAATAAATAACACAGCAAGTAAGGTGGCTGAGGCGAGATAAAATGCCTGTTTGTCTTTTCGTTTTAATTGCCAAACAGCTTTTAAATCGAGTAAATGGACAGAGGCAATAATAAGTACAATACCTAGCGCTGCGCTTGGAATAAATTCAAGTGGGGCTGTTAAAAATACAGCTATGAGCGCAATAATAGCTGCTGCAATTATTGATACTAACTGCGTTTTACCACCTGTTGCATCGTTAACAGCGGTGCGTGAGTCGGCGCCACTGACTGCAAAACCTTGCGAAAGAGCTGACGCTATATTGGCAATACCCAACGCTCTAAATTCTTTATCGGCGTCTATGTCGTAGCCATTTTTAGCAGCAAAGCTGCGGGCAGTTAGCATCATACTAACAAAGCTCACGATGGCTAAGTTAAGTGCGGGTACCACCAGCTCACGAATAATCCCTAAATCAAAAACAGGGGTATTAAAAACGGGAAGCCCGCCAGTTACGGTGCCAATGGTTTTTATATCAAATTGTTTTAAATCAAAAATCCATACCAAAAGCGCACCAAAGGTAATAGCAAACATAGATGCAGGCCACGTGGGCTTTATCCGTTTCATGGCAAAATAGACCGCCAGTGTAAACAAAGCCATTAATAAGGTGGGAACATGTGTTTGCGCTAGGTATGTGGGCACACCACCGAGGCGTTCAAGTAAGTAGCGCTCATCAAAAGTAAAACCAAATACTTTAGAAAATTGACCCACAATAATAGTGATAGCTACGCCGTTTAGTAAGCCCATTAAAATAGGTTTAGATAAAAAGTCAGCTAATACACCTAACTTAAATTTACTGGCTATAAAGCACCAAAAGCCGGTCATGGCGGTCATGGTGACAACAAGTTGCCAATGCTTAAAGCTGTCACCTGCAGCAAGAGGTGTTACTACAGCGGCAATAACGGCGCAGGTTGCGGCATCAGGGCCGACTATTAATTGTTTTGAAGTGCCGAAAAGTGCATATAGCATCATTGGCAGTATGCAAGAGTATAACCCTACGGCGGCGTTAACACCGGTTAGTTGTGCGTAAGCAATGGCAACAGGTAAAGCCACTGCAGCTACTGATAGCGCCGCCCTTACATCATCAGCAAACCATTGGCGTTCATAGTGCAGCAATGTATTTAAACCGGGCATAAAATTATATAAACGCGACAGCACCTTAGTTTTCCTGCTAATAGTTACAACGTTTTGATAGTAAATTTAATATTCAAATAAGTATAGCTAGGACGACGGTTATTTTAATAAATTGCAGGTGATTATTTATCAAGATATTAAATTTATAATTTGGCAAAAAAGTGAAAATTGAATTTTCCTGAGGTGTCTTTTAATCAGCTTATGTGCGTAGTATTAATGTACTGATATTGAGCACCTCAAGAAATCACTAAATCTAAAATCTAGTTTTAAATTTTTTAAGATTATTTAGCACCACATGCCGGATATAACTCAAGCACCTCTGTTACTACTTGTCCAAATAAAGCTTGTTCTTGCTGTGTTAAATCTATAGCAGGAATAAATGGCATTGTGTCTGTTAATTCCGAGGTAATGATTTGATAAAAGGTCATCGCTGTAAGGACATTGCCAGCATAGGATGCATGATTACCGTCGGCACTATGAAGGTTTATACTAGGCATTATTTCTAATACTCGATTCCATACAAAGCCAACAGGCGCTATGCAGCTAGGTTGTTTTTTACTGATTGATAAATGGAGGTCGTAAACCTGCTTTGCTTCTGCGGGATCTCCTTTTTGAGGATGCTCTGGAAATAAAATTGGTGTAATTTTATGCTCTTTTGCGTTCGAGATTAATCGCTCCGTTGCACCTGTAGGGTAGTCAGTCGAACCTGATTGTGAGTACTTTTGACCTTGAAAAATTGCATGACTCCAGTTATCACTTTTTAATTTATCGACATTCGCATTTACTGCGACTATTTCATCTAAAAATCGACCACTGACAGTCGTTATTTTGACTGAAGTGCTAGGTAACTGGCTTGTAATAATTATTTCTAATAAGCCCCCTAACTGTGAACTATGGCTATTACCATAGATAATTATTTTGTAGTCACTTAAGGGACTGTTATTAATAACCGCTTTTGATTGTGGTATTTCAATGCTTTCAGCCTCTTTTGTTTTACTTCCCCCAGAGCCGCATGCTGTTAATAATAGTAATGATAATGTGATTGATATTGTTGTTATGTATTTTAGAAACATTGTTAATCCTTTTTTCGTACCAATTATAAGTACAGCTTTAGAATACTAGACATTTTATAACCAAGCTGCAAGGTTGCTGGTTTTTAGTGCAATGTATGGTGCTTAGTTTGTGCGCTAAAAGTGAAGTGCAGAAGGTTGATATTGTTTACGCGGTATCTAAATTTTAGTTTGGGGTATTATTCAATGATAATTTTATTGCTTTAAATAAATATTTAGTTATAAAAATTGTGCGATGTTTTAACACAAGTGCCACTTTTTTATAGACGTAAAAAAGCCTGCATAAAAGCAGGCTTTAGTTTTTAGGGAAAATTAAAATTTAGCGCGAATACCGAAGCTGTAACGGCGATCCGCTTCAGTGTACTTCCAAGCACCACCTAGTTCAGATAGGTAAATAGAAGGCTCACCCGTTAAGTTGGTCGCATTACCTACTAAGGTCACGTTTTCGTTAATATCCCAGCTTGCAGAGAAGTCTAACTGGCCTCTGTCGTCACGGTAGTTATTACCGTAAACAGTACCTTCTGCTGAAATACTGCCGTCTGAGTTAATATTTTCTACACGTTTCTCGTTTTCAGTATCTAAGAAACTGTCACGGTAGTTATAAGCTAGACGAGTAGAGAAACCTTCGTATTCCCAAAATACTTGTAAGTTATACGTATTTTTAGAAATATCTAATAACGGGTTACCGTTTGGTTGCTCGCTGTCTGCGTATGTGTAGTTTGCGTTAATGCCTAAGCCAGAAAATGCACCAGGTAGGTCTGTAAAGAACTGTTGATAACCAACTTCAAAGCCTTGTACTGAGCCGTTTTCACCGTTTACATTTTTAACAGTATCGATACCCGTTAGTCCTGCGTCACGTAAGCCTGCTACATAGTTAAAGCCATCAGCATCTACTGGGAAGTCAGTTGCATCCGAGTAAACTAGGTTGTCTTGTGAAACACCTGCAACGTCAAGCTGACATACTTGGTTCCATTGAGTTACGTTTTGACCTGTTGAAGTGCTTGATGCAGCTACACAGCTACTTTCGTTACTTAAGAAAGATTCAACATCTTTATAAAATACTGCGAAAGAAATTACGTTACCTTGGTCAAAGTAATGCTCTACAGATAAGTCGTATTGCGTTGCACGATATGGTTCTAAATCAATAGAGCCTTGCGTTGCACCTGTAATGTCGTTATTAACGTCAAATGCAGGGCTTAGTTCGCTAAAGTCAGCGCGGCGCATAACTTTTGCAGCAGCAAAGCGGAATAATGTTTCGTCTGAGTAGTTATACGTTACGTTTAAGCTTGGTAAAAAGTCGCTGTAGTCATTGTCGCCAGTTACTTTTTCGCCATTAAGAAATACGCTTGATTCTAAATCTGTAGTTACATAACGACCACCCACAATTGCAGTGATGTTATCAAAGTCTAAGTAGGCTGATATATACACGGCAGCAGTATCTTCAACTACGTTGCGGTATGCGCTTTCTTGGAACTCTTGGTTATCTGAAAGACTACCTGTTGACGCTAGGTTAGTACCTGCAAGTAACTGCTGAAGCTGAGCGTAAGTATTGGCCGGGTTAGATAAACCGTTGTAGCTTAAAAAGGTTAGTAGGTCGTTTTGTCCCGAATGACCTAATTGGTCAAATGAGTTGTCGTGGCTAACTGTTGTAAAGCTATTTGAAAAAGCAGCGTTGTAGTCATCAACCCATAAAGTGGCTAACGAACCGTCTGAGTCGTTAAATGCATTTTTATAAATGTCTTTAATTTCTACTTTGTATTGCTCATATTCGTAATCGCGGTTAGTAACACGTACACCCGCTTTTACTTTAGATACCCAGCTTAAGCTGCTGAGTGGCTCAAACATTTCAACATCAAAACGAATAGCTGTTTCGTCATTGTCTGTTCTTCTATCTTCACTTTTAAACGTACGAAGTGCTAAGTTTTGTGGGTCAGTAAATGCATTAGGATCTGAATGAATGATGCTTGGTAATTTATTACCGTCTTGAGAAAATGCACCATCATATAAATGATTTGTTAGCTGAGTTCCACCACTTGCTTCAAATGTTGATTTTTCGATTGGGCGAAGTGTAAATTCAGAATCAGGTCTTACGCTTTCTGATGATGCTACCGCAATTTCACCAGAGATTTTGATACTGTCAGTAAGGTTCCACTCTGCACCAAGTGCATTTGAAAACGAGTCAGTTTCACGAAAGTCACTGTATGTTTTAGGAATACCAAACTCGTTTGTTAACGTGTAATTATTTACGCCGTTAGCATCTTGAGTTGTATTTGCATCTGTTGATAGTGAACCTGCGACACCTAAAATAGAGTTACCAGCTTGTTCACCTGAGCGCTTTGTGCCGCTTAAATCAAGATACACCATGCCATTACCAGATTGTGGTGCCCATTGAAGAGATAAATTTACAGCAGTTCGTTTACGCTGCTCTACGTATTGTTCAACACTGTGCTCGTCTCTTACGATAGCGTTGCCACTAGGTGTATTACCTTCTTGGCCATTAATTTCGATATCTTGAGGTTTAACACGGCTAGATGTTTCATCTTGGCGAATTTCGCGATCTTGGAATGAAAACATAGCAATGGCACCAAAGGTACCCATTTCATCAAAGTCCCAGTTGTTACCAATTGAACCACTAAAAATAGGAGCTACATTTTCTGTTTTATCAGCGTATTCGCCATCTAATGAAACTGCGCCAGTTAGTTTATCTAACTCTAATGGGCGAACTGTCTTTAAACTAACTGTTCCGCCTAATGCACCCTCAATCATATCGGCAGTAGGAGACTTAACTACTTCTACTGTTTTTAAGAAGCTTGATGGGTAATCTTGCAAGCTAATGCCGTCACGAGAGTCACCAATAGTAGAGCGACCATTTAATTCAACACGGTTTTGAGGTAAGCCACGAATCGAAACACTGTCACCCACACCAAAATCGGTATTAATAGATACGCCAGTAATACGTTGCAACGCTTCTGCAATATTATTATCTGGTAACTTACCAATGTCTTCAGCAACAATCGCATCTACAATACGTCCGTCAGTACGCTTAAGCATAGCGGCGGCTTTCATACTGCCTAGCATGCCTTTTACTTCAATAACTTCAATGTCTGCAGCTGCCGTTTCTGAAGCTGCGGGAGCCTCTTGCGCTGCAATATTTGAAGAAGCCATTAATAAAAGGGCTGCGGCACTGATTGTTGTAGAGCTACTTCTTTTATGCTTATTAATTAATGTTGAAGTAATTTGATTGAGTTTCATGTATCTCTCCCGTTTGGGTACGACTTGCGTCATTGTGTGTGTGTTGTTACTTGGCTTGGTTAACCAATTTAACTGTTTCTTTCCTGTAGTGTGTCATACAGGTGGTATGGTTGAAATTAATCCAATTCAACTTTATTTACAACCTTTGTTTACCAAAATTTCACAATGTGTATTACAAAAACCTCTTTTATTTTTTTATATTTAATAAATTTAATGGCTTATAGGGTGTTTTTATTTTTTGTATTTTGAATGAATTTTATTGAAGTATCTTTACCAAAGGCATTTTTATATATTATTTGTACTATTTAATACATTTGTTGGTACTATTTTGAAATTTTATGTCGTACTTTTATACGTGTTTAGTTTACTTTTTAAGTGATATTGAATTGGAAGAGCGACCATTAAAAGTTCTAAATGATTTATAAATTTGCGAAATAGTGGAGAGGTTAAAATAATTAAAAATCATTTTGGTAATACCAATTTTCTATTGTTTTTATATTGATTTTGTACTAGCTGGGGTAGGGGCGGTAAGCTAGGTAGCGATAAATAGATTTTTACGCAAAAAAAAGCCCAGCATAACAATGCTGGGCTTTCTTACTTTAGATGTATTAGCTTTGTAATTCGCCTGTAGATGATTCTAAATGTGCTCGTATGAACCACTGAAATTGCTCTAAATCGGCTAGTTGGCTGGTGATCATATCTTCAGAGACCGGATCTAGCTCAGAAAGAGTCTCAATCGCTTTGCGGTGATCGGCATTAACGCCATTATATACTTTATCAAGCGCAGCCAAATGTTCGGTTACTAGGCCTTTGCCTACTGAGTATTCGTCCCAAGTACGGCGATCTACAATTGATTTTGGTGTGCCAACAGGTACTGCACCAAGAGTCGCAATTCGCTCTGCAATTGTATCTGTCATTTCGCGCACAATGTCTACTTGTGGGTCTATCATTTCATGTACGCCAATAAAATTAGGTCCCACTACGTTCCAGTGAATATGCTTTAAAGTTAGTTGTAAGTCTATCAATGCAACCATGCGGTTATCGAGGGTAGCTATTGTTTTTTGGGCTGATTCGTCACTCATACCTGGCGCGGTAAATTTAGTTGTTTTGTTTGATTCGTTATTGTTACTCATAATTTCTCCTACATTAAGTAATGTGTTGCTCATATAATATGTTGCGTTATGAGCATGACTTAAACTTAATGAAGCAACTGTTATGCCGTAAGTTGCTTTATTTGAAAAGTGATTCAAAAACAATTGGTTATATTTTAAATTAAGGTTTCTAAGGCTGCAGAGGAGATTGGGTTTTTGAAAAGCCTGCATATATTTGTAAAATATGCAGACTTCGATTTAGTTACTCTTAGGTGTATTTAAACGTTGGCTATGTATTCGTGCGCTTTTAAAACATCGAGCGGCACTATTTCTAATGATTTTTTATTTGTAGCCTCAAGCACCACTGGTGGCGCAACGTTTGCTGAAATAGCATGAAGCCATCTTACTGCACACAAGCACCATTTATCACCGGCTTTTAAACCTTCGAAATCGTAAAGAGGGTTCGGGCTTATTAAATCGTTACCTTGTGATTTTGAAAATTGTAAAAATTCATCAGTCATAATTGCACACACACTGTGATTGCCAAGATCTGATTCTGGTACATAACAAAACCCTTCACGTGTGTAGCCACCATTACCGCAACATAGTTTTAAGCGTGTGCCGAGTACATTAAATTGATTCGCCATGAAATACCTTAATTTGTGGTGTTTAATAAATTTACTCTAACAGGAGTAACTCGCTTGAGATAGCTATAAAACTTAAAAGAGGGAAGGGCTACACAAACTTAAGCCCGCAGCAAATTGCGGGCTTAGTATTGTTTATTATTTAATACGCAGCGCCATACAATCGCTATGACCGTTTATGATCATGCTTTTATCAACACGCACGCCACCACCAGAGTATTTACCGGCGGCTGTAAAACTACATATTTGTACAAAGTAGTCGTCTACTTTAGGCAGTGCAAATAGTTGTTGGTATATTTGGTCTTGCTCTGCAAAGTGCCCCATTGTTTTTTCTATAACTTGCTGCTGCTCATCAATAAGTTGAATATTAGCGCCACAGCGTCCTACTATTGGTTTAACTACATAACCGGATTGTAATAACTCGTCGTTAAGCTCAAACGCGGTATTAAGTAAATATTTATGATTAGGGAATAAGCTCCACAGTATTGGCAAAATAGCCTTGTTACTTGGAATTAATGTCCACAGCGGTTCAAACACCATGACATTTTTACGCAGTAATACATCGACTAAGCGTGGCGTTTCACCAGCTTTGAATTGTGGTTCAAAGTTATCACCTAATGATTGGTCGGCTTCGCATTCTTCACGAATTTGATCAAGTGCGGTTTCCCACGACCAGGTTTTCCATACGTAACTCAGTTGTGCGCCATCAGTATCTACTATGTTGCCTGACTCATTCCAGCGAAGTGTGCTTAAGCCAATTACTAGCTTACATTCAAAGCCTGCGGCTTCAATAGCTTCTTTCATAAATAATGCGTGGTAATGTTCTTCTGGTTCATCATCTTGCAGAATATGAACAAGACCTTTTACCTCACTTTTTCGCCATGCTTTTACGAGATCTTTAAATAAATTTTGGCCTGCATCTACACCTGTTTTAACACTAAAGTGTTTTGCCCACTTTCCCTGAACTTTGCCGCTTTCCATGTAACACGATGCCGAATCGCAATTGTATTCGTAAACTTTTAAACCTGCTGCTGTTAAGGCAAAGTCAAACCGGCTGGTAATTAATTGGTTTAAGCGGTTATCCCACGATTGGCGAATTTTATTAAGCACAACATCGGGTAAATTAAACTTTTTTAATAACTCAGGGTGCTGCAATACATAGTCGGTTGCATGCATAAATAAGCCATGCAGTTCATTTGTTGCATGCTCAATGCTTTGCTGCGCCGTTTGAGATATTGCAAAGTAATTATGTTGATCCTCATCTACTGATGTAAGTTTATGGCCTTGCATCATTTCTACGTAGGCAGCTTCATCGTCATTCGCAATATTTAACCATGACTTGTTTGCTTGGCCTGTATCTACTGCTTTATGGGTTTCTATAGTAAATAAGTCAGTGTTTAGCTCAAACGTTGGCTCAGCATATTCTGTTTCATCAGTTTGTGTCATCCAACCTAAAATAGTGGCGTCGCTGTAAGAGCACTCAATCCAATAGTCGCCATCTTTAGTTACTTTTGCTTTTAGTTCACGGCACCAGTTTTGATTTGTTGGCCATATTTGATGCCCTACATTTTGCTCAGCAAGACGTATTTTATCTTCATGCACTTCAACAATGACAGCAACATGACCTGTTTCTTCAAACTCGCCGCCTTCTTCCCATATAAGTAAACTACCTACTTGAGGGTGATGTTTAGCACCATTTTTAAACGCGTTTAGTGGCAATCTGTTTTGGCTATTTACATCGCGCACTGAACGCAGCTCAAAAATATCGTAAGCCATGGCTATGTCATCAAAAATATAACCATGATTGAGGTACATCCATCTACGGGCAAATTCAACGCATTGCCATTTATAGCCCATGTAAATACCGTCTAGGTAACTACGATAGGCGCTACGATTAGGATAAATGCTTTCATCAGCCGTATCATAATCAGATGAGTAAACAGCAACATTACCAGGTGCATAACCTAATAAAGTACCAAAATCACTAGCAGAAGATTTCATAAACAAAGATGTTCAAAATAAGGTGTGATAATTTGCTGACTATATGAGCCAAACTGCGTTATAGCAAGATATTACTGGGTATAATCTTTAATTAAATATTGGTGCTAAATAGGGCTTAAAATTATATTTTATTAATCCATAGTTTTAAAAGCAGTAGTTAAGAAATCCCTCCTTCAAAGTGTTTATACATGTAAAACTGAACCTATATTCGTACTTTAGTTAATTTTTTGTTAAACTATTGCGTTTGGCATAGCAAAACTAGCTAAAAGTTTTAAAACAGGAAAAACAATGGAAGACATAATAAACAACATTGATATTAATCAATATTTACCCGCTGCAATTACGTGGGCAACCAACATATTACTAGCAATTGCAATTTTACTTGCGGGCTTATGGTTAGCGGGCAAAGTACGCAATTTAATTATTGGCTTGTGTCATAAATACACTCATCTTGACGATACGCTTTTTCGCTTTTTAGGCAGCATGGCTCGCTACATCATATTAGCGTTCGTTATTATTGCTGTGTTAAATCGCTTTGGTGTACAAACAGCCTCTATTATTGCTTTACTCGGTGCTGCGGGACTTGCTATAGGCTTGGCGTTACAAGGTGCAATGTCGAACCTTGCCGCAGGCGTTATGTTGCTAATATTTAGACCTTATAAAGTGAATGACTTTATTGAGGCTGCAGGGCGTTTTGGTAAAGTAACAGAAGTAGATATGTTTACTACTATTTTACAAACGTTCGATAACCAATAGGTTATTATACCAAATAGTCAAATTTGGGGCGCGCAAATTATAAACCATTCACATCATCCAATTCGTGGTGTGGATATGCATTTTGGTGTTGCTTACGGTGAAGATACAACGGCTGTACGTAAAGTTATAGATGGGGTACTTGCAGCGCACCCACATATACTAAAAG
This sequence comes from Pseudoalteromonas sp. SR45-1, assembly GCF_014163655.1. NCBI lineage: Bacteria > Pseudomonadati > Pseudomonadota > Gammaproteobacteria > Alteromonadales > Pseudoalteromonadaceae > Pseudoalteromonas > Pseudoalteromonas sp. SR45-1. Next base: position 193,762 of record NZ_JACJDR010000002.1, read on the forward strand.
ATCCAGCGCCTTTTGTTGAAGTAGAAACACTTAACAACAGCTCAGTAGACTTTTTAGTAAGGCCATTTTGTAAGGGCGAGCATTACTTCGATATTCTTTACACGGTGCCAGAGTTAATTAAAAAAGCACTTGATGAAAACAACATTGAAATACCTTTCCCACATCGTAAAGTTATTTTAGTTAACGAGAATAAAGATTAACTAAATTTAAAAATGCATAAACCTAAGAGCACTTTTAAGTGCTCTTTTTTTGTGTGAAAAAGTTACATACCTGTGTAACCTTTTCTTTTATAAATCATCTCAAATACTACATTGTTATCTGTACAGCCCTTTTTTACTAGGTTTGATGTCTGGCCTTTATTTTGCATTTGCATAGTCGCTTTTAGTTTTAAAGCTCATAAAAACTATCGACCCATTAAATCAAACTGTATGAAGGACTAAACATGGCTGAATCATTTAAATACTCAGGTAATAAAGGGCATGGCGGCGAATTGCATCAAAAAGCGTCGGATGAACACCCTACCATGACCACCGCGCAGGGCTGCCCTGTAAGTGACGATCAAAACTCATTACGTGCGGGCAAACGTGGCCCCGGATTATTAGAAGATCACATAATGCGCGAGAAGATCTTTCACTTTGATCATGAACGCATTCCTGAGCGTGTAGTGCACGCTAGAGGCTATGGTGCACACGGATATTTTGAAACTTACGACACGCTTGAAGATTTAACCTGTGCAGATATTTTTCAGCGAAAAGGTGAAAAAACGCCTGTGTTTACTCGCTTCTCTACGGTTGCAGGTAATAAAGGATCACCAGATTTAGCACGTGATGTACGCGGTTTTGCGGTAAAATTTTATACCCAAGAAGGAAACTGGGATTTAGTGGGTAACAATATACCGGTATTCTTTATTCAGGATGCAATGAAGTTTCCTGATTTAATTCATAGCGCTAAAGCCGAGCCTGATCGTGGTTTTCCGCAGGCGCAAACAGCACATGATAACTTTTGGGACTTTGTGAGTTTGTCACCTGAGTCAATGCACATGGTTATGTGGGCAATGTCTGATAGAGCTATTCCACGCTCTTTACGCTTTATGGAAGGTTTTGGTGTTCATACATTTAAATTTATTAATGCCAAAGGTGATGAAAAATTTGTTAAATTTCATTGGAAACCAAAAGGCGGAATGCAATCTGTAGTATGGAACGAAGCACTTAAACTAAACGGCGCGGACCCTGATTTTCATCGCAGAGACATGTGGGAATCTATTGGCAACGGCGACTTCCCTGAGTGGGAACTAGGTGTACAGGTGTTTGATCAGCAATTTGCTGATGAATTTGAATTTGATGTTTTTGATGCCACCAAGCTTATACCTGAAGAGCAAGTACCAGTGCAAATTGTTGGTCGTATGGTGCTTGACCGTGTTGTAGACAACTTTTTTGCAGAAACAGAGCAAGTAGCATTTTGTACTCAAAACATTGTACCGGGGCTCGACTTTACACCTGACCCGCTACTGCAAGGTCGTAACTTTTCATACTTAGATACTCAAACCAAGCGTTTAGGTGGCCCTAACTTTACGCATATTCCGGTCAATGCGCCTAAATGTCCAATGCGTCATTTTCAGCAAGATGGCCACATGGCAATGCACAATCCAAAAGGGCGTGTTAATTATGAGCCAAACTCATGGAGCGGCGACGAAAACAACCCGCGCGAATGCCCAGTACATGGCTTTAAAAGCTCAAGCGAACCTGAAGTAAATGGCGGTGATAAACTGCGTTATCGCTCAGAAACATTCAGCGATCATTACAGTCAAGCTCGTCAATTTTATTTAAGTCAAACAGAGGTAGAGCAGGCGCATATTCAATCTGCGTACGTGTTTGAGCTGTCTAAAGTTGAGCATTTGCCAATACGAGAACGTTTGGTATCGCACTTGTTAAATATTGACGAAACCCTCGCAAATAAAGTTGCCGAAGGACTTGGCTTGCAAGAAATGCCAGATCCGGCAGAAGCTGCTATGCCGACACGTAAAGACTTACCTGTATCTGATGCGTTAAGTATTTTGAAAAATGCGCCCAACACCTTCAAAGGCCGTAAATTAGGTATTTTAGTAAGTGATGGCTTTAATGCAGAAATTTTTGAATCGGTTACCAATGCACTTAAAAGTGAAGGTGCAAACTTTGAAATTATTGCCCCGCAAGTTGGCGGTGCTAAATGCAGTAAAGGTAAACACTTTAAAGCTGATCAGGTTATTAATGGTGGTCCATCGGTTTTATACGATGCGGTACTTGTACTCACCACCGAAGATGGAGCTAAAAAACTAGCTGCCGTAGCAGAAGCTAAAGACTTTGTAAGTGATGCGTACGCACATATGAAATTTATAGGCTTTACAAATGAGGCTAAGCCTTTATTCAAAGCGGCAGGCCTTGATGGAAAAGTAGATGATGGTTGGATAGATTTAGAGGCACATTCAGCCGATAAATTTATAAATACTTTGCGTAATTTAAGATATTGGGAGCGTTAGTAAGCTCAATAATTAAAAAACCACAGCATGTAATTGTTGTGGTTTTTTTTAGCTCACCTAGTTAAGGTATTAGTTCAAGCCAACAATAAATATTGGATATATTATGAAGCTTAATGGCGCTTGTCACTGTGGCAAAGTGGTATTTACGGTCAACTCAAAACACCCTTATCCTTACAATTTATGTTACTGCTCTATATGCCGTAAAACCGCAGGGAGCGGCGGGTTTGTTATTAATTTAAACGCGCAATACAGCACGCTTGAGGTTACAGGGCGTGAACACATAACTATTTATCATGCAAAAACAGGCGATAAAATAAGCCCTGCAGAGCGTCATTTTTGTAAGCATTGTAGTGCTAACTTATGGTTATACGATGCACGTTGGCCTGAGCAAGTTCATCCCTTTGCTGGTGCAATAGATAGTGAGTTACCCATACCGCCAGAGCGCACTCATTTAATGCTTGGTAGTAAAGCAAATTGGGTAAATGCGCCCATTAATGAAGGTGACAAGCAGTTTGAAGAATACCCTGATGAAAGTATTGCTGCTTGGCATAAGCGTTTAAACCTCGAAAAGTAACGCAATTTTTTGTATGAGCTAAGCTTAAATTTAGGGGCAATTAAACGCATATTTAGTTAATTAAATATTAAAAATCACAGCGTAAGTAAAGGAGAATATTATGGCAGTCTCAGCAATACCAAAAGGGTTTCATTCAGTTACACCTTATTTAATTATGAATGACGCACAAAAAGCGATAGATTTTTATTGTGATGCATTTAGTGCTGAACATGTAATGCAGATGCCTTTACCTGATGGTGGAATAGCCCATGCAGAAATAATAATTGGTGATTCGCATATTATGCTTTCAGATAATGGTTCTGAAGAGCATTTAAAAAACCCAAAAGAACTCGGTGGTACAGCGCTAAGCCTTATGCTTTATGTTGAAGATGTTGATACCGTGTTTAAAAAAGCAATTGAGCTTGGTGCAACAGAAATAAGACCCGTACATGATCAGTTTTATGGTGATAGGACCGGCACACTACAAGACCCATTTGGTCATATATGGATCATTGGTACACATAAAGAAGATGTTAGTGACGAAGAGTTAAATAATCGAATTGGGAATATAACAAATCAAGAGCAAGACGCATAACTCGCATGCTAATTAGATTTATGTACCTTTCTAATTACATTGATGGCTTTAATGGAAGGTTTGTGGCTTTTGCTTCAGCTTAACTAGGTTTTACCTTGTTATCGACACGGTTTTCTTATCTAAAAGTAGCTCACTTCGTAAAGCGAAGTGGTATAGATTACTAGTTAAATTTTAGGCATAAAAAAACCTCAGCCAATAATTAGCTGAGGTTCAAAAAGTGGTACCAGCGGCCGGACTCGAACCGGCACTCCTTTCGGAAGGGGATTTTGAATCCCCCATGTCTACCAATTTCATCACGCTGGCATAATTTTTCTTTAATCTTTTAAGCATAAAAAGATAAAGAAAAACCACTTAAAATAAAAAGGATACTTATATACCTCTTATTCTGTATCCGCATTATACAAACAAAAGAGGGGGCGGCAAGCCTTTTCTTTTATTTGCATAAACAACTGGTTGATAATTAATCGTTTATAGCAAGGAGACTCCATCGGTAAATTTTTTAAGTCTTTTTGGGCTGATATATAAAGCGAATATTTTGGGTTATGAGTGCTATTAAACTGTTATGCGATTGAATAAATAAGCAATTGAACTATTGATAATAGTGAATCGTATTATAATAATTATTCCTGCTTTATGCCGATTTTGCGCTTGGTTCAGGTATTATTTGTACAACAAGGTTTTTAAGACATTAATTATGACCCAATTAAGTGCCAAACAGAACATTCAATCGATTGTTAAAGCTATTAAGGCAGAAGAAGCATTACTTCGTCAAAAATACCCATTACTTGAACATCAAAATACCTTAGGGTTAATTATTTTATTGCTGTCGCTTAGCGCATTAATTGGTGTTGGTGTTTTATATTATTTAGCCCTAATACCTGCTTGGGTGTGTATAGTACTTGCCGCTATTGCTGCGTCTATTTCCCATGAGTTAGAGCACGACCTTATACATAAACAATACTTTAGCAATCAGCCTTTCATGCATAATTTTATGATGTTAGTAGTATGGTTAATGCGGCCAAATACTATTAGCCCATGGTACCGACGTAAAATGCATTTACACCATCACAAAACCTCAGGCACACAACAAGACCTAGAAGAACGCTTGGTGGGTAACGGTATTAAAAATCCATTTTTACGTGCGCTAGTTATTGTAGATGGGTTACTAGGGCTAATTATTTCTACTAAACGTTTTAGAAAAGAAATTAATGGCTTTAGTTTTTCGAGTGTTTTTAATGCGGGATTTCCGATAGCGACTGCGTATTATGCTGTTTTATATAGCGTTATTTTATTTCATATTGTTGATTTATTTATACCACTTTCGCTAAATTCACCTAGTTGGTTGTTAAGTACAATGGATGTGTTTGAATTTTTAATGGTTGTGCTCATTGTGCCTAATATTATTCGCTCAAGCTCGCTTAATTTTGTTACCTCAAGCATGCATTACTATGGCGGCGTTAATAACATGCTTGAACAAACTCATGTCCTAACGAGTCGTTTATTTATGCCGTTTCACTTATTTTGTTTTAACTTTGGTAAAACGCATACCATTCATCATTTTGTGCCAAATCAGCCGTTTTATTTACGCCAAATGCTAAGTAAAAAAATACTTAAAGTAATGGCGCAGCACAACGTGCGCTTTAACGATTTTGACAGCATTAAAAATGCGAATGCATATAAATAATTACCCCCAACATAAGGGGAGGTTCTACATTGCTATTCTTATTTTATAGTTTGAATAGCGATTATGTGCCAAGCCCATTACCCGTGAATTTACTCTATCCATCGCAACGTTTATTAAGCCCAACTGTCCGCGCTTTGGTGGACTATTTAGTGCCATTTTTAAATCAACAAAAGCAAAAGTGGTAGGCTTAATTAGCGCTAAAACTTTAAACTAAAAGTAGATAAAACCAGTGAAAAGTGAAGTGGCCCTTCATAGTTGGGCATCTAGCTTAAATGGGATTGATTATTGTAGAGCCTTCAGTAATAGTGGTTATAGAGCAAACTAATTATGTTCTCAATAATACATAAAGGCTCGTGCTCATCAATATTATAAAACCAATAAATATAATAAGGACAAACAGGATGAAAAAATCACTAATTTCAATAGCGTTGGGCTTTGCTGCCCTTAGTGCGTTTAATGCCAATGCAAACATTGATCAGCAAGTTAAAAAGATAGAGCAACAGGTTATTGATTGGCGACGTGATTTTCATCAAAACCCTGAGCTTGGAAATCGCGAAACCCGCACAGCAGGTATTGTCGCTAAGCACTTAAAGTCGCTGGGTATGGAAGTACAAACAGGGATTGCTTATACAGGTGTTGTGGGGCTATTAAAAGGTGCAAAGCCAGGCCCGACAGTAATGCTACGCGCAGATATGGACGCGCTGCCAGTTACTGAAAAAGCCGATGTTGATTTTAAATCAACTAAAACCACTAATTACCGTGGTGTAGATGTAGGCATAATGCATGCTTGTGGTCACGACACGCACGTGGCTATGCTAATGGGCGCTGCACAAGTGCTTGCAAACATGAAAGATGAGCTACACGGTAATATTATGTTTGTATTTCAGCCTGCAGAAGAAGGCGCACCAGAGGGGGAAGAGGGGGGCGCTGAGTTAATGCTTAAAGAAGGCATATTTAAACAATACAAACCAGAAGCTGCTTTTGGGTTACACATAACATCTAGTTTGCACAGCGGTAAAATTGGCTATAGAAGTGGCCCAGCAATGGCCAGTGCAGACCGATTTGAAATAACAGTACATGGCAAGCAGGCACACGGCTCTGCACCGTGGACTGGGGTTGACCCCATTGCCGCAGCTGCGCAAATAGTAACAGGCGTAAATCATATTGTTAGTCGCCACATCAACATTACCAAAGAGCCTGCTATTGTCTCGTTTGGTAAGATAGCGGGTGGGGTACGTAATAATATTATTCCTGAAGAAGTCGAAATGGTAGGTACAATTCGTAACTTTGATATGGATAACCGAGCACAAATATTTGAAAAAATAAAAACCACAGCCACGCACATTGCTAAATCGTCAGGTGCAACTGCAGAGGTACACATTCACGAAGGTTATCCGGTAACGATTAATAACCCAAAGTTAACTGCGCAAATGTTACCTAGCCTTAAAAAAGCAGCAGGTAATGAAAACGTAGTTGAAATGGGAAAAATAACCGGCGCAGAAGACTTTTCGTTTTACGCATTAGAAGTGCCAAGTGTATTTGTATTTTTAGGCGGCACACCAAGTGAGGAAGATTTAAATACAGTGGCTAGTAATCACTCACCTTATTTTTATGCCGACGAATCATCGTTTAAAGTAGGCACTAAGGCGCTTAGCCTGTTAGCTGTTGATTATTTAAACGCACATAAAAGATAGCTTAAACACACCACGTTACGCTATTAGCTTAACGTGGTATTGCTGTTTTATTTAAAACATCGGATCATGTTTTTAGCACTTGCTCAACTTTTAAAAAATCACTTTCAAAAATTAAAAATCTAACCGAACATACACATGAACCGGCGAGCAGTTTTTTTATATTTTAAAAATAATGAATCGATATTGCCGGTCTTATATCTCGATTCAATCTTCATAAGCATTAAGGATTTAAATAATGGAAATTACTGGAAGCTGTTACTGTGGTGAAATTAAATACCAAGCAAAGTCTCAAAATAACAACGCACTTGTTTGCCATTGTAGCGATTGCCAACGTATGTCGAGCGGCCCATTTAGAGCCGTTATTATTGCAGAGCCAAATTCGGTCGTGTTTACCCAAGGTGAGCCAAAAGAGTTTGTTAAAACAGCGCAAAGCGGTAACAAGCGTGCGCAAGGTTTTTGTGGCACATGTGGTACAACACTTTATGCAACTAACGAAGCTAAAGCTGACCGTGTATATGGCTTGCGTATTGGTGCGGTTGATCAGCGTGATCAGTTTACGCCAACAGCACAAATTTGGGCTAAATCAACATTGAGCTGGTTGAGCGGCTTACACGAAGTACCTGCGTTTGATACAACCCCACAAAACTAGTTAGTTGGGGTTATCAGTATTACTTTTTAGTAAGCGGTTTGAAATTTATTTAACCAAATGACTGTCTACTTATAAGTCAGTCATTTGGAGAATAATATGTGTAGTTCACCTAAAAGCAGCCGAGCAGTGAAAAAAACAGCCATTAGTTTTAATGATGAGCTTACTCAAGAGCAGCGCTTGCGTTTTGCTGCAAAAGCTAATTTAGCACAAGAGCGCCGTGAACAGCGCGAAGTAACGAATAAACGCTATGAGCAAAAGCACGCGAGTAGTAAACCTTCGTCTGGTTTATTTTCGTGGTTACAGCAGCTAGTTAGCTGATTTAGCTAAAGTGGTGTTTTTACCACTGCCTAAACCACATAATGCACACAGTACTCCGGCAATAGCGCACAACCACAATGGCGCACTCCAACTTCCCGTAGTCGTGTGTAATGCACCAGCTAGCATAGGACCAATAGCCGCGAGCAAATAACCTACGCTTTGCGACATACCTGAAAGCGACGCTGCTTGTTGCGAATCGTCAGTTCGTAAACTAATAAACGACAGCCCCAATATAAAACATGCCCCAGAGCAAAAGCCCAGCATTAGGGTCCAAACAAAAGCAAAGCTAGTCATGTAAAGCAGTCCCAATGCACTGAGTGCACTCAACATGGCTAAAATAAAGCTAAGCGCGCTTTGATCTTTTAATTTGGCAAGTAACGGAATTAATATTAAACCCGGTAATGCAGTCGCTATTTGAAAAGCACCATGATAAGCACCTGCTTGGGTAGCTGAGTGACCGGTTTCGGTTAATATGCTTGGTAACCACGTAATAATTATATAATTTAAAAACGAGTTTAAGCCCAGCAGTAGGGTAATTTGCCATGCTAGTAAATAACGCCATACACTTTTTGACGTGTCAGTGTGTTGAGCAATACTCGCGGGTTTTGTGTGCTTACTTAATTGCGACATCCATACAATAATACTCGCCAAAGTAATAAGAGCTGATGAGCCCAGCGCAAGTTGCCATCCTAATCCGTTTAACTGACTAAGCGGAAATACCAAAGTAGAAAACCCACCCGATACCACGCCCATAGTAAGCACGTAGGCTGAGGTCATTAACGCAACCTTTGCAGGGAAGTCGCGCTTAATTAAACTTGGTAATAATACGTTTGCGATGGCAATGCCCACACCAATAATAGCGGTGCCTACAAAAAGCATGGCTGAGGTATTTATTACCCGCGCTGCAACCCCTGCAAGTATAAATAACAAAGCCACAAACAAGGTACGCTCTAACCCTTGCTTTTTAGCAAGAGTTGCCGCCATTGGCGATGCAACCGCAAAGGCTATGAGTGGCAGTGTTGTTAAAAAACCAGCTTGCGATGCGCTAAGCCCAAAGTGATTAATAATTTGTTCAAGCACAGGTGCAATACCTGTAAATGTGGCGCGTAAATTTGCGGCAATAAGTAATATGCCAAGCACAAGTAATATGCCAGCAAAGCGTGATTTAGGTGTGTTATTTAACAAAAGGGAAGACCATTAAAGCTAATACTTAATGGGCGCTAGTATAAAGGCTTAGTAAAAACTATAATTTAGAGATAATGACATTAAATAACTAAAAACAGACAAAACTATGTTTGATGCAATTGGTTGGGACGACATTAAAAATTTTGAAACTATGGCGCAGCCCATAATAGCCAAAATAGAGCATGCCCATGCAAGTCACGAAATACCACTACATACCCATCCAAAAGGGCAATTAATTTTAGCGCTGCATGGGTATGTAACGTGTGAAGTATCGGCCAAAATGTGGATGGTGCCCACGCACAGTGCAATTTGGATCCCAGCACAAAAGGTGCATAGCAATAGGGCGTCTGATAACGCGCAGCTTTGTCATTTATTTATTGATAGTAGTAAAAACGGTATGCCGCTAAATACCTGTACGTTAGCTATTACGCCGTTGGTTAAAGAGCTAATGTGTGAGTTGGCTGGGCATAATCAGCACTATACTTTAAATAGTAAAACAGCGCGTTTAGCGCAGGTGTTATTTGATCAACTTATTGATATGCCCGTACAACCACTGGATTTTGTATTATCTAAAAACGAGGTAATTCAAACCATGAGCGATCAGCTTATAAACAAGCCAAACAACCGAAAAACACTACCACAATGGGCTAAGCAGTTTGCATTAACTGAGCGCACATTAGCGCGGTTAATTAAAAAAGAAACCGGTATGACATTTGGAAAATGGCGTACGCAATTGCATATAATTACAGCCTTAAAAGCGCTTTCTGATAAGCAAAGTGTGCAGCAGGTGTCGGAGTTATTAGGGTATGAGTCGGTGAGTGCATTTATTACTATGTTTAAAAAGGTAATGAAAAAGTCGCCCATGAAATACATGAGCGATTTAAATCAGCTTAGCCCTCAAATAAGCATTACCACGTATAAGTTGCCGAAAGCATCGCGTTACGAGGCCTACCCGGGAAGTATCTGTCGCCGGTAAAACTGGTGTAATCGGCGCGCTCTGCATAGGCCTCATCAGTTAAGTTAATAATACGAGCAAGTAGCTCAAGATTACTAGTAACTTGCCACTGTGCGCGTAGGCTTAAAACATCATGCCCTTGGTATTTATTTAAGTTTTCTGGGTCGGTGTAGTAGTTACCAACGCGGTGCCACTGCAAAGCAAATTGCGCGTTGTTTAATGCCTGCCATGTTAAATCGAGATTAGCAATATTACGCGGCGCGGTATCTATGTCGTTGCCGTTTATATTTAAACCGTTAAGTATTTGGTTGTTAGTGTAAGTATGCTTTGCGTGAGTGCCAGCAAAGTTAAGCGCAAGCGACTTAGTGAGCTGGTAGTCAAGCTCAAGCTCAATACCACGATGGCGAGAGCTGCCATTATTTACCGTAAAAAAGTCACTATCGCGGTAAATCGTATTGTGTTTACTCATAGCGTAAAGTGACACGCCATAACGTAGTTTTTCGTAAATTCCTTTAATACCCAGCTCTGCGTTATTTGCTATTTCGGCGCTTAAATTTGCAGTAGTTTGCTCGCGTTGTAATTGGTATAGTTCAGCCGCTTGTGGCGCTCTGTAACCGCGAGAAAAGTTTGCATAAAGCGTGTTATTTGTATTGTACTGATAACTAACCCCAAGCTTTGGCGATAGATTACTAAAACTATTTTTCCCACTCTCAGGGCGGCTGTATCGGCAGCCACCAAAGCCGCATTCTGTGCCATCGTCTTTTGTTCTACCTGCTAGCATATTATTGGTGTAGTCGTACTGCATATGCTCGTAGCGCACACCTGCAGTAAGTAACCACTTATTTAATTGCCAATCAACCGATGCAAAAGGGGCATAAAGCGTGGCGTTTACATCGTAATCGTAATGCTTACCTTGGGGTACTGTAGCAACTAAAAATGCAGAACCTTGAGTGGGCTCGTTTTGGCTTTGAGTAAAATCGGCTTGCGTGTATTCGCCATCAAGCCCTAGGTTTATTTTTATATTACGTTGTAAATTATGTTGATAAAGCGATTGCACACCAAAACCTGTTTGGCTGTTTTTTTCAAGCGGTGTGCCGGGTAAAAAGTGCTTAAAAAAGTCCATGCTTTGGTCACGAAAATATAACGTAGTAGAGAGCACATCATCGTTATTTAATTGCCATGTTGCATTGCTCCATGCTCTAAATGCGCGTGCTTTTCTAAATGCGTCAGGGTCAAAGTTTTTTTGCGCGAGGTCTTCGTTTTTATAGCTTTCAAAGCCTGTAATAAATCCAGCCGTTTGCTGATCAAGATTTGTATAAGTAAGGCCTGAGGTAAGTAATAAATTATTATTTGAATAGCGATGGCGAATATTTACTTTTTGTTGCTCTACGCTTTCGTCGTCGCGGTAACCGCTATCGTCGGTAACACTTGCGTTAATGCCGATACCGCTGTTGCCGTAATCTTGCCCTGCGCGTAGTTTGTAGCGAGTATAACCGTACGAGCCATAATCTAAACCAACTAAGCCACCGCCTTGTGTGGTGTCGGGCGTTATTACATTAATAACACCATGCACAGCGTTTGAGCCATAAAGTGCAGAGCCTGGGCCTTTTAGCACTTCAATGCGCTGCGCCATTTCGCTGTGCGCCTCAAATAGCTCGTTTATATTACAAAACCCAGCGGCTCTAAGTGGTATGCCATCCTCCAAAGTCAATATGCCACCACAAGCGCCAGCGCCCGAAAGTACCGGAGAGCGAAGTGCGGGTAAATACTCTTGGCCATTTCCGCGTTGAATATTAGCCCCTGCTACACGTTGCAGGGCTTCTTCAATATGGGTAGGCGCTATGCTATTTAGCTGCGCTTCACTAAGTGTACTTATTGATAAAGGGAGTGGAGTAGATAGCGCTTCAATACGTGATGCCGTAGTTGTTATGGTTTCTATTGCATCGTCGTTTTGATTATTGGCAAACGCAGTGTGGCTAAAGGGTAATATCAGCGGCAAAAAATAAGGTTTCATACATTCCTTGAAAGTAATCTATATTGCATTGCCTCTATAATATGCGGTTTTAATATGCATTTAAACTTGTTGCGTTAAAGCGTACGTAACCTATAAACCCGATACGTAATTGATAAAACAAAACAAGCCACAGCAGGAAATACCAAAGCCAGCACTAAGTAATGCTTAAATAAAACGTAGCCGGTTATACCGCCTAGTAAAAAGCCTGCAATAATGAGTAAAAACATAACGCCTTTACGGATATCAAATTGCTCACCTTTAAGCGCTTTACCTAGCATTAAACCAAGGTCAGTAAAAATACCGGTTAAATGTGTCGTACGTATAACAGCACCACTGTAATTAGTTGCTAGCGCATTTTGTAACCCACACGCAGCAGACGTTAAAACAATGCCGTAAACGAATGTGTTTTTGAGTAAATAAGCACTCGCAAGTAGTAGCAATCCTTCAATAAAAAGCAAAGTGTCGTAATGACGACCAAGTTTTAATGAGCCACCAGAGAGCAAAAAGCCCGACAGTGCCGAACCCAACATAAAGCTAATAATTATTGAAAGTAGCAATAAAGCAGTACTGGGATTAGTTATTGCTTTAATACCAAGTAAAGTAACAGAGCCAGATACATGCGAAATAGCCTGGTGCTCAAATCCCAATAAGCCTACAGCGTTTACTATGCCCGCTATAAATGCGAGCGTAAACGCGCCATATTCAACCCACTTTGGTAGTTTTGTAAACATTGGTTATCTCTTAACGTGTACAGTGTTAATTATTGAGTTTGTGCTTTAAAGCGCTTTATTTGCTCATCAACTAATTTTGTATCTATTACGCCACGCTTAAAAGCAATGTAAGTAGGAAACGTAAACTCATTGAGTTGCCTAGCGTATACGTTTTTATATTCCTTTGAGTACCACAAACCTGCTTGATAGTTAGTTATTGCGTATTCAACGCGATTTTTTTCTAGCAGCTCAAAAGTGTCTTTAGTTGAAAGTGAGCGAAGCAGATTATTCTCATCAAGTTTATACTTTTTAGCAATAACCTCAGGCACAGCAACACCGCGTAGCATCGCTATTGGGGTATTTGATAAATCGTCAGTGAGTAGTTTATCTTTGTTTAAAGCAAATAAACCATACTTAGTAGTATGCAAGGGCACGCTTGTAAAATCTAAATACTTTGCTCGTTCCTCTGTATTGGCCAAAGAGAAATAGCAGTCGTAGTAGCCCAGCGCCATTTCTTTTTTAACGCGCGCCCATGGCAGATGAATTACGTCAATTTTAAGATTCAAATTACGCTCAATAAAGGTTAAGTATTCAATATCTAAACCTGTGAACGTATCGCTTTTCTCATCAAATATAGTAAAAGGCGGGTAGTGAGTTGTTACGCAGCGCAGGGTTTTACTTGGCGCTGCAAGCAATAATGAAGGTAAAGTTAAAGCTAAAAACAGAAATATTGCGCGCATAAATAAAAATTCGATATCTTTTAAAATACATAAATTGAACGCCAATTATACAGTTACTGAGCTTAATTGCATTGATCTAAGTATTTTTACCTAGCGTATAAGTTAAATTTTGTGAGATATACCATGTTTAACGCAGAGCAGCAGTCACGCATTATCGAAATGGCGTGGGAAGATAGAACCCCTTTTGAGGCAATAGAGCAGTTATACGGATTAAAATACCCGCAGCTGGTGGTATTTATGCGCGAACATATTTCAAAAGGCAGTTTTAAAGTGTGGCGTAAACGCCATGCTGGTCGTAAAACAAAACACTTAAAATTACGCGATCCCGCTATTATGCGAAGCCACTGTAAAACACAATATAAACAACGTTAAATAAGTGTAAGTTGTTTCATATGATGTTCAGCCGTGTTTGTTAACCTTTAGCTATAAATTACGCTAGAGATTATTTATGAGAGCACTAACATACACAGCACTAATAGCATTGGCTTTATGTTCAATAAGCGCAGACGCAAAACCGCATAAAGATAAGCATGGTCATAAACACGGCCATAATAAGCATCATTCACATAAACACAACGACAATGACTACCTTTCTAAAAAAGAGGCTAAGCAGCTAATTCGCGCAGGTTGGACGCCACCAGGGCTAAGTAAAAGCTACCACCGAGGCGACTATTTAGATCGTGATTTATATAAACGAGGTAGAGTGATTGAACGCTCTAGAGATAATGGTACAGTGAGTATTGAAATAGACCGTACAGTTATTCACATGGTGCACGACACCCGAGAAATACTTTCAATTTTAAGTCGCTAAACTAACTTTATAAGGATATTAAAATGCTCATTGCGCTGGCTATAATTATTGGCTTTTTTTTACTGGTTACCTTGTTGCCTATGTCGTACAGCCAGCATTACTTAGTGCGTAGCTGCGACTTTGTGCGCTTACAGGTATTTTATATTGCCAGTTTTGTAGCCGTTATATCGTTGTTTTTATTATGGCAAAGTAGCGCAATAGGCTACGTGTTTATAGCCTTAACCTCATTACTTATAATGATTTTACAAGGTAAATGGATTTACCCGTATACGTGGCTTGCTAAAAAAGAAGTGCAAAGCGCACCAAAGCATATAGACCACAGCGTACGAATTATGTCGGCAAATGTACTGATGTCGAACCATAAAAGTGAGCAGCTAATTAGCCTTGTAGATGAGCACCAACCCGACCTGCTCATTACGCTTGAAAGCGATAGCTGGTGGGAAAATAAATTATCAGTCATTAAAAAAAATTACCCGTATTACATAGAATGCCCTAAAGACAATCGTTACGGCATGCACTTATACAGCAAGTTTAAAATTCTTGATGCACAAATATGTGAGCTAATAGAAGAAGATATTCCTTCAATTCATATTCTGTTTGAAAACGATGAAGGCCTGCAAATGCAAGGGCACTTTATTCACCCAGCACCGCCAAGCCCGACCGAAGAAGACTCATCGCGCCCGCGCGACTCAGAGCTAATAATGGTGGCTAAAGCACTTAAAAACCCTACACGGCCTACTTTAGTTGCCGGAGATTTAAACGACGTAGCATGGTCGCGTAGCACCCGTTTGTTTATGCAAATAAGTGGCTTTTTAGACCCTCGAAAAGGCCGTGGTTTTTATAACACCTTTCATGCAAGTTACTTTTTTATGCGTTGGCCGCTCGATCACTTATTTCACAGCGAAGGCTTTAAAGTAAAGCGTATTAAGCGCTTAGCTAAGTATGGCTCTGATCACTTTGCACTCCTTACTGAGCTTTCTTACGAAAACGCTAATCAGGAGTCACTAGAAGATAAACCCGATGAGCTTAAGCAAGAAGAAATTCAAGAGCTTGCTATGAATAAGGCAGATAAGCGAAAAGTGCCGAGGTTTGAGGAAAAGTTATAGCTATTAGGCAGTGTAGGTCGGATAAGCGAAGCGCCATCCGACACAGTAAAATACCTTGCCAGTTATAATCATTATTTATGTTGTCGAGTGGCAGGAGAGTGCCAATTGCAAACAGTGGTAACGCCTCGTTAAGAGGCAAATAATATGTTGGCTAAAATAAGCGACGCAGGAGCAAAAGCCAACTGTTATTTGTCCTGCTTTAACGACTTGTTAGGGCTCAATTGCTTAATTGTGTTGAGGAATTCTTGACTAAACTCCATGTTTGGCCAAATCGCCTGAGTGCCCCCACAAAAACCAGTAATCCAATTCGATTCATCGGTAAATGCGACATACTGCTTACCAAGCATAAAAGTCATGCCGTGACAGGCATTGCCGTCAAGTGCAGAGTATATAACCTTTGAAAAAGAACCTTTTAACATTGAGTCATGATCAAGTGTAATTTTTTGAAATGGTCTATCTTGCTCGTCGAACACTATCTCAAGTTTCATAATTTTGCCATGCATGACTTTACTTGCACTCTCGAAGTACTCTTTTGCTGATAGTTCCTTGCAGCTACAAGCGAAAGAATCAAAAGAAATAATACTTAAACTAAGAATAAGAAGCAGACGATTCAAATACATTCTCCTTGAGCCCTAACGCTTAACATATGGGGCAATTACTTGCTGGCTATACTGCGCGAAGCGCCAGCCAGCGAGTAATTGTCCCAGCGAGCCTGCGAGCGAAATAATGTTTTTGTTAGGCATCAACGCCTCGATTTGCAATCTTAAAGAATACCAATGCACTGAAGAAACCATGAATGGAATAGACTACCAGCTCTTCGGTGTATTTTATCACACCCCATTTAGTCCTTAGTCCATTTTCAACCATCGCTCTATATGTTCCGTAATAGTTTTCACCAGAACTAAAACCGGTTCTAGTATCGGTCGACAATTCCAGCAGTAACAAGAATGCTATAGGAGCAACAGCGCCAATAGTAGTTAGATAAAATAATGAGTTACGTTTTAGTTTTTTAAGTAAAAAGAAGGCTGGTAATCCAACAAACAAAATAAAAGATAGCGCTACAAATAAAACAAACCCCAATATTAAAAGCTGTTGCTCATTTGAAAAATCCAAAAATCCTTGCCCCAGCACAAGAGATTCTCGTGAAAAAAGAATATATGAGAGTGGAATTTGAATAACTGTTGAAGCAAATACTGCTGCCAAAATGTTTCTCATTGATGCCTAACTTTCCAATAACGGGCGCATACATGTGGGGCATAATGGCGCAGCCGCTCCGCATGTATGCGTCCCAGCGAACGAAGTGAGTGAGTTTATTGGCTTGTTAGGTGCGGAGTTTCAACTGCCAATACCCTACGTCCAACCACTTACTAAATTTAAAACCGACATTGCTAAAGTGAGCAACTTTTTTCATACCCAATTTCTCGTGCAAAGCAACACTTGCAAGGTTTGGTAGCGTAATGCCTCCGATTACGGAATTTACTTCTAGTAAATTCAAATTCTTAATTAATTCGGTGTAAAGAAGTGTTCCGTAGCCTTTACCGTGATGCTTTTCGGAAATGTAAACTGAAGACTCTACAGAAAATCTGTATGCAGCTCTCTCTTTCCATTTGGTAGCGTAAGCATAACCGACAATAGAGCCACTGATTTCCATAACGAGCCAAGGAAGATTGGTGCTACGTGATTTTTCTACTCTATTTCGAATATCGGTACTTGTAACGGTCGTTTCTTCAAACGTAATAGAAGTATTTGAAACATAATGGTTATATATGTTTGCAATACTCTCATAATCTTTAGTTTGAACTTGCCGAATCAATTCATGCTCCATATGTCAGTTAACCTCCTAGCACCTAACAATTTAATAGTGCGCTCATCGCGCATATTTCTGCCGACGTCACGCTCATTTTTCTGAATGATATAGTTTTAACAAATAGTTTAAGGTATTACTATTACTAAGTTTCTGAAACTTTAAAGAAAAGATAAATAGAACAATATGCGCTCAGCGCTCATTTTCATGAATATATGCGCAAAGAGCAGCCTTACCAATCAATTCACGACGATATTTGGCCAATCTCAATGACCGCTTATCGCTCATTGTTGCCTGTCAGGTTAAGTCTAGTGAAATAGATTGCATTGCATTGCATTGCATAGTTAAAGTTTTTATATTGTTCGGCAATATTTTATTTGGTGCTAATAAAGCACTGCGTGCAAAGGAAAGCATGTGAATTATAAAAAAATGTACTATCCAGTTAAGGCGCTTGCTGTTTTATCTTTAGTTGCTGTTGCTATTAAGTACTGGATGCCAACTGAAATTGGCTTTGCGTTTATGCTGTTGCCTTATTTGCTTCTATATTTTTTAGCTAACGCTAAAAACTATAAAAAAATAAACGGCTCATTTTTATTAGAATTATAGCTGCATTATTTACTATTACTTTAGCGCCAGTACTTGTCTTTGGTATTGAACCTGACCCTCAGGCTGGGATTGGTATTATGTTTTTGCTGATAATGCAGCTAGCTGCAATTAGTGCCTCTGAATTTATTATATTATTCTTTTATGTTGATAATGATTAAAAAGCAAACTGCTCATTTAAAGTTAAAAAAAACCTAAAAGCGGTTACCCACTTTTAGGTTTTTTAATGTATTAGTATTTAAAGCTAAATTAGCTATTGATCATAATACATTTGATATTCACAAATTCGCGCATACCAAAGCCGCCGTGCTCTCGGCCGTAGCCACTTTCTTTAACACCACCAAACGGTAGGTTAGGTTGTGCTAAACCGTAGCCGTTAATATTGATCATGCCTGTGTCAAAGTACTTTTTAGCTAGTTCAATGGCTTTTTTCTCATCTTTAGAGAAAATACCGCCGCCTAAACCGTAGCGAGAGTCGTTAGCGATGCGCATTGCATCGTCGTTGTCTTTGGCTTTAATAAGCGAAGCTACTGGGCCAAATAATTCGTCGTCATAGGCTGGCATACCAGGGGCTAAGTTATCTAGTAGAGTAGGTGGGTAGTAGTAGCCCGTTTGCGAAGGTATTTCGCCGCCCGTTACTATGTTTGCACCTGCTTTAACTGATTCCATTACTTGGTCGTGAATGCCGTCGCGTAAGTCTTCACGTGCCATTGGACCTAAGTCTGTGTCGTCTGCCATTGGGTCGCCCATTTTCATGGCTTCAAATTGCTCTTTAATTTGCGCTTTAAAGTCATCGTAAAGTGACTCTACAACAACGAAACGTTTAGCTGAAACACACGTTTCACCGTTATTGATCATGCGCCCGGTTACACA
The DNA here is from genome assembly GCF_014163655.1 of Pseudoalteromonas sp. SR45-1. Classification (NCBI taxonomy): domain Bacteria; kingdom Pseudomonadati; phylum Pseudomonadota; class Gammaproteobacteria; order Alteromonadales; family Pseudoalteromonadaceae; genus Pseudoalteromonas; species Pseudoalteromonas sp. SR45-1. The sequence goes on from NZ_JACJDR010000002.1 coordinate 212,571, forward strand.
GGTTTTAACTGCAAGCTCTAGGTCTGCGTCATCAAGTACCAAGTAAGCGTCGTTACTACCAAGCTCTAACACTGTTTTCTTAACGTGTTTACCTGCTTCTTCTGCTACTTTTTTACCTGTCGCATCACTACCGGTAAAGGTTACGCCGCTAATTGCTTTGTGCGAAATTAAAGAACTGGCTGTTTTGCCGTCGATAAGTAGATTGTTAAAGCAATACTCTGGGAAACCAGCTTGTTTAAATAGCTCTTCTATTTTTTCAGCCATGCCAAATACATTACCAGCATGTTTTAATACGGTTGTGTTACCCGCCATGATGTTAGCAGCACTGTAGCGAATTACCTGATAAAGCGGAAAGTTCCACGGTTGAATACCTAATAGTACACCTGTTGGTTGGTAGCTGATAATTGCGCGGCCGCCGTCCATATCACGTTCTTCGTCAGCAAGTACTTGTGGGCCTTGTTCGGCTGTATAACGACAAATTCCTGCACATAGTTCAACTTCTTGAAAGCCTTGCTCATAAACTTTACCCATTTCTTCGGTCATGAGTTTTGCAATAGCTTCTTTTTGATCTTCAAAGAGTGAGGCTAACTTATTAAGGTATTTTGCACGTTCAGTGAATGACGTTAATCGCCATTTTAAATATGTTTCGTGAGATTTTTCGATTACCTGTTCTGCTTCCTTTTGAGAAAGTAGTGTATAGGTTTCAATGGTTTGCTCAGTTGCGGGATTAATCGTTTTAACTGTGTTACTCATTTCTATCTCCTTACAAATTTAGTTATTTAAAAGGTGCAAGGCTAGAGCCAGTTTTTATAAAAAGTTGATTTTGTTTTTATCCATCTGATTTTATTAATTAAATTTATATTTTTGCTGAAGGAGGATTTTTTAAATATAAAAATTGAGGTGCTCGAGGCAGTAAAATATTCTGGGCGTTGCAAAATTTACAACACCCTCTGGGGCAAACACAGAGCTTTATATTAGCTCCTTTGCAATGCGCTTTAATAAGTAAGTTTCTCGTAAAATAGAAAGCCCTTGTTTTTCACTGTTAGCAATGGTGCGCTCGTTATGTGCAATTGCGTCGTTAATATCAACCCATTTGGCTGTCATGCCATTTTGCTGCTCGTAATGCTCTAACTGCGCTTTGCCAAACTTGTCGGCAATACTGCATACAAAGCAATACGATTTAATATGAATAATATCAAAATCGTCTTTATACCAAGGGCGATACTCTTCATAGAGTCCAAAAGCTTTAACTACACTTATTTGTTGTGCACCGGTTTCCTCGCTTAGTTCGCGAATTAAGCCTTGCTCAATACTTTCGCCGTCATCTACTCCACCGCCGGGTAGGCTGTAGTCTTCATAACGGTTTGTATACATTAAAAGTATTTTATTATTTTTAATTACAATGGCGCGAGCTGTTAAGCGTGTAAATTGAGTACCTTGGTCAATATTAATACCTGAATGTATTAAGGTTTTTAATTGCTGCATTTCGTCTCCTTTTTTAGGTTTTTAATAATAATAGTTGCTACCATTCTATAAATAGAAACGATTTTAATTATTAATCATAATTTGTGATCGATTTTTTTCAGCATACGTAAATATTAGGTTGGTAACATTAATAGCATTTAATCGCTTAAGTTTATTTTAAAAATTAGATTCTGGGCGCACCTTTAAATTAATATCTAGGTTGCGTAGAATAAGGAAAAAGCATAGGGATTTATCATGTTAGACATACTTTTAGTAGATGACGACGTTGAATTTAGTGACGTTGTTTGCCACATAGTCGAATTCCTCGGCCACAATATAAGCACAGCTACCAGTTTAAAAGAAGCACATCAATGGTTTGAAAATAATGCCTTTGATCATGTGCTGCTTGATTTTATGCTGCCTGATGGTAGCGGTTTGCACTTACTTGATCACTTAAAAACGATTGGGCAATCTCCAAAAATTACACTTATTTCGGGCCATCCTTCAGTTAAAGGTATTTTAGCTGATATGTGTGAGCCAAATGTAGGGCATTTATTAAAACCATTACAACGTGAAGATTTAGAACTCGTTTTAAATGGCCCTAAAAAAGCAGTTAAAAAAGCAAAGTCGAGCGGTATTGTACGCCACTTTGGCGGTTTAATTGGTGAATCTGAGCCAATGCAAAAGCTTTACAACATGATTGAACGCGTAGCTAAAACAAATGCTAACGTGATGCTTATGGGTGAAAGTGGTGCAGGTAAAGAAGTAGTGGCTCAAGCTATTCATAACGCAAGCCAGTGCGAAGGGCCATTAGTTGCTAGCAACTGTGGCGCACTTTCAAAAGAGTTAATTGGTAGTGAGTTATTTGGCCACGAAAAAGGCGCATTTACAGGCGCAATTGCACGTAAAGAAGGTGTATTTGAGCAATCAAATAACGGTACTTTGTTTTTAGATGAAGTAACTGAAATGCCAATTGATATGCAGCCAAATTTACTGCGAGTGCTTGAAACTAAAAAGGTAACACGCGTAGGTGGTAACAGAGAAATACCAACCAATTGCCGTGTTATTTCAGCTACTAACCGCTCGCTTACCGATTTGGCACAAAATAATGTTATTCGTGAAGATATTTACTTTAGGTTGGCTGTTTTTCCTATTGATATACCGCCACTTCGCGATAGAAAAGAAGATGTACCTTTATTAGCGAAAGCCTTTTTAGATCAACTTAATGACGAAAACGGCACTGCCTTTAGTTGGACTGCCGCACAGCTCAAAGAGCTGCAAAGCTATGAATGGCCGGGTAATGTGCGAGAGCTCCGCCATGCTATACACCGTGCATTTATTATGAGCGACCCACAAACCAGCGACATTATTTTACCTGATAACTTAGAGTCACCCTTTTCGCGCGTTAATAATCAAGCTGCCGAAAAGCCTGTATCAGCAGGGCAAACAATTGAAGAAGTTGAAAAAGAACTTATTCATGCAACGCTTGATAAGGTCCAAGGTAATAAAACGCTTGCTGCACAAATGCTTGGTATTAGTACTAAAACACTTTATAACCGCCTTAATGCATATGGCGGTATTGGCGAATATAAATAGATTTGAGGAAGGGCATGACATCCGATAACCAAACAGAGCAACTCAATAAATTAGTACACGATGCAAGAGGGCCGCTAAATCGTATTTCGATGAATGCTGAGCTGATTAAATTGGTACTTGAAAACGATATGCCAAAAGAAAAAGCGTTAGATGCACTTGATAAAATTATCAATAATTGCCAACAGTGCAGCGAAAGTTTGCAAAAAATATCAGACTCTCAATAAATATTAAGTGTTGTATAAACTTTAATTCGGGAAGCTAAATGAGCAAGAAAAAACAGCAAGGTAAAGCGAATATCACTTGGGCAACATTTATGGTGGTTGTGCTAGGTATTATTGTGGGCAACGCATTTTTAGCATTGAATACGATTCAAGGCTTAACACAAACCCAAAAAAGTTTAGACAACACTAGCATGCTAACCACTGCAATTGAGAAGCTGCATCTATCCATAGTGCAGGCTGAGTCTGGGCAGCGTGGTTATTTATTGACAGAAGAGACTGACTATTTAACGCCGTACTACGATGCTGTAGGCCAAATTGAAGCGCAAACAGATCATGTCAAGTCGCTTCACTCTGAGATTGACGGTCAAGCTGAGCGTATAGCCCAGTTGTTAGTTCTTGTAGATAGTAAAATTAAAGAATTAAAACAAACTGTAAACCTTGCGCTAGATGACAAAGAAAGACGTGCGTTGTATGTATTAAATACGCATAAAGGAAGAAAGCTTTATAAGCAAATTAGAGAGTATGTTAATGAAATTCAAGACCGTGAATTACTCTTTAAAGTAAGCCATTTTTCTAAATTAGCACAGATTAAAAATGAAGCTAAAATTACATTCGCTATAACAGCAATAACGAGTGCGTTACTGATTATTGGTATGTTTATTATGACGCGCCTTAATTTAAGAAATGCAGCACAATATCGTTTTGAGCTTGAAAAACAAAACGAAACATTAGCAATGAAGGTTTCTGAGCGGACACAAGAGCTAACATTATATTCAGATGAATTGAGCCGTAGTAACCGAGAGCTTGAAGAGTTTGCTTTTGTAGCAAGCCATGATTTACAAGAACCTCTTAGAAAAATCCAAGCCTTTAGCGACCGTCTTGAAACCATGTTTAAAGATGAATTGGGTGAAAAGGGGATGGATTACATTGGGCGCATGAAAAATGCAGCGCAGCGTATGTCTAACTTGATTAACGACTTATTAGAGTTTTCGCGAATTACAACGCGTGGTAAAGATTTTGATGACACGAATTTAAATGAAGTTGTAGCTGATATATTAAGTGATTTAGAGATTGCGATAAAAGAGTCTGAAGCACAAATTGATGTAGATGATTTACCAGTTATTCAGGCCGATAAAAGCCAAATGCAGCAGCTGTTTTTAAACTTATTGTCGAACGCTGTTAAATTTAGGCGTCCCGACGTAAACCCACACATAAAAATCAGTTATCAAGATGAAGATATTTTCAGCTCTGATCATAATACTCATTTAAGTTTTCAAGTTATTACCATAGAAGATAACGGTATTGGTTTTTCACAAGAATATGCCGATAAAATATTTGTACCGTTTCAGCGCTTGCATGGACGCTCACAATATAAAGGCACGGGTATTGGCCTTTCTGTATGTAGGCGTATTGTGGAGCGCCACGGCGGAACAATTACAGCCCAAAGTAAAGACGGTGAAGGTGCAACCTTTATTATAAAACTACCTGTGGAAGCTGAGCTTTTCACATTGCAAGGAGAGGCTTAAATGCCCTATTCAAAAGTAAAACCGATTACTATTTTAATGGCAGACGACGATGAAGATGATCGTTTGTTAACACAAGATGCCCTTGCTGAAAGTCGTGTACTTAACGAGCTTCATTTTGTTGAAGATGGCGTTGAGTTGCTTGAGTATTTAGAGCGTAAAGGTAAGTTTGAAGACAAAGCAGTTTCGCCGCGTCCTGGACTTATATTACTTGATTTAAATATGCCTAGAATGGATGGCCGTGAAGCGCTTGAAGCTATAAAAGGAAACCCTAACTTAAAGGGAATTCCGGTTGTTATATTAACTACGTCTAAACAAGAAGAAGACATGGTTAAAGGGTATAACTTAGGTGCTGCATCTTACATTACAAAACCAGTAACGTTTGATGGTTTGGTTGATTTGATGAAAACGCTAGGAAAATACTGGGTAGAATTTGTAGAGCTACCGACAACATTTAACGATTAATGGAGATTGTATGTTAGATAAAGTGACTCAGTTGCTGCTTGTAGAAGACGATGAAGATGATTACATACTCACCTGCGACTATCTGGACCAATTGGATTCACACACGTTTAACATTCAATGGATAAGCTCTCCAGAGCAGGCAATTGCAACGCTTAGTAAAAATGAGCACGACATTTGCCTGCTTGATTACCGCTTGGGTGCATCGAATGGTTTAGATGTATTAAAAGAAGCAATTGCCAATGGCTTTAGCGGTCCCATTATTATGCTTACCGGGCAGTCAAACGACGAGTTAGACTCGGCGGCGCTTGATGCCGGTGCAGTAGATTACTTAATTAAAACAGAAATGAGTTCGAGCCGCTTTGCGCGTGCTATTCGTTATGCTTTGGCACGTAAAGATGTTGAAGGCGAGAGAGTAGAACGCTTAAAAGCTGAAGCCGAAAACCGTTCAAAAGATCGATTTTTAGCTCATTTGAGCCATGAGTTACGTACTCCTCTATCGTCTATTTTAGGCTACACCGAACTGTTAATGCAGAGCGATTTTAGTCAGCAAGCTGAAAATGAATTGGGTGTTATTTATCGAAATGGTAAACACTTATTGAGCTTGTTAAACGACGTGCTCGACTTATCTAAAATAGCTGCCGATAAACTGGAACTTACCCTAAGCGAAGTTAACCTTGATAGCATGCTTGCCGATGTATACACGCTAATGCGCGTATCGGTGCTTGATAAGGGCCTTACGCTGCGCTTTGAATCACATCAGCCATTACCTTTGGTTGCACGACTGGATGCAACAAGAGTTCGTCAAATTTTAATAAATCTAATAAACAATGCGGTTAAATTTACCGATAAAGGCGAAATTGTTGTTAATGCGTGGACGCAATGGCTTGATGATCGCGAAATGCTATTTTTTAGCATTAAAGATTCAGGTATGGGCATTGCCCCTGAAAAACAAGAACTTATATTTAAGCCATTTGAACAAATAGCCGATGTAGAATCACGCTCTGTAGGTGGCGCAGGCTTAGGTTTGGCAATATGTGCTGAATTGTTAGCGCGTATGCACGGTGATATTAGTTTGCACTCTGAAATAGGCAAAGGTTCTACATTTACGATTTCGGTATATCCAGGTGATATTAGCGAAGTAGAACGACAAGTACTTAATTTTAGTAGTGCCCCACAATTACAAAGTAAATCGGCTCCATGCAAAGTGCATGGGCGAGTGTTAGTGGTTGATGATTTACGTGATTTACGCATGCTAGTTGGTCATATGATCAGTACCTGTGGTGCGCGCGTAGATTATGCCGAACATGGCCAGCAAGCACTTGAAAAAGTACGCATAGCAGATGCGTATAAAGCGCCTTACGATATTATTTTTATTGATATTCATATGCCTGTAATGGGCGGCAAGGAAGCCACCATAGAGCTTAGAAAAATGGGCTACAAAGGCCCAATAATTGCGCTCACTGCCGCTACGATGAAAGGCATACATGAGGAGCTTGCTGCACTTGGTTTTAACGATGTAATACCAAAGCCTGTTGATAGCGCGGCTTTATATCAATGTTTGCAAGATTACTTGGTAGCGCCAGAGCATGCACCGCAAGCTAAAGATATAAATTGTAGTAATGGCTTAACCGAGAAAAAGCAGCGCTTTTTACTTGTGGAAGACGATCATGATGCAGCGCAAATTACGCAACTACTTTTAGAAAGTTTAGGCGTTGAAACCGTCATTGCGTCTAGCTGCGCACAATGTTTGCAAATACTTAATCACGACCAGCAATTTAATAAGGTATTGTTAGATATGCATTTACCTGATGGTCGTGGCGTTGACTTAGGCCAGCAAATTAATGAACGATACTCTGAATTACGTTTAGTGATTGTAAGTGGCGCAGAGCCAGATCCAAGAGAAATAAAAGATTTAAATATTGACCGAGTTTTACTTAAACCTATTAATTTGAGCTTACTTGAAACGCTTATTAGCTAGGGCCTGTTTATCTTTCGAGGTTAAATTTGCAGCAGTTTATTTGGTATTTAGGCAAGGCTGAGTCTATGTAGTGTGGTTATTCCCCATAAATAGGCGATAACGTAGCACAAATGCCAAATATGCGCTGCCCGAAGGGTTCTGTCCAGGGGCTATTTACTTTTTGTTGCTCGGTTTTTACTTATTCTTACAGGGATGTAAGTCAGTAGAATAACGCAGGAGCAGTTATCGAGCCCACTAGGTTACAAATCTCGCGCCGCGATTAAATAGCCCCTAGATTGAACAAATTTTAATCCTGAAAGGTCAACAGGTCCAATAACTGAGACATTATTTATATGCATTCAATAAAGTTAGTATCTGAAGAATTAACACCATCAAAAGTAGTGTGTGTTGGTCGTAATTATACCGCACACATTGCAGAGCTAAATAACGAAACGCCAGATCAAATGGTTTTATTTAATAAGCCAAATAGCGCAATTACTAATACGTTATTTGCAGCTCACAACGGCGATACGCTGCATTATGAAACCGAGCTATGTTTTGTAGTTAAAGATAAAAAATTTGCAGGTGTTGGACTCGGCCTTGATTTAACTAAGCGTACTGCGCAAAGTAAATTAAAAAATAAAGGGCTTCCATGGGAGCGCGCTAAAGCGTTCGACGGCTCTGTAATTTTAACTGATTTTGTAGCGCTAACTGATGCAATGAAGCACTTTACCTTTGAACTTAAAATTAATAATGAAGTGATTCAGCGAGGTGATACTCATTTTATGCTGCACAACCCTGACTCAATTTTACAAGAAATTAGTGAATTTATGAGCTTAGAAGACGGTGATGTAATAATGACAGGTACACCGTCGGGCGTAGGTGAGGTAACAGCTAAAAGTATTTTTGCAGTGGCGCTTTATGCTAATGATCAGTGTTTGCTTGAGCATCAGTGGCAAGTAAGTAAAAATTAATGACTTGCTGTTGGTAGTGTTTATCAAAGTCAGTAAAGGTGGTTTTAAGCCAATTATGCTGACTTTGTTGATACTCAGGCGATTGAAGTACATTATTTTTTAATGCGCGGTTAATTTTTTTAAGGGCTTGCTCTGCAAAATTATTAGGTGCTTTAGCCGCACAGCCTATTGCTCCTCTTATAAATTGAATGTCATTTTCTGCAATTGGCACACTTTCTATATTCGTATACTCCCCTTGTTTATTAAAGTAATCAGCCATAAACGGGTAATCAATTGAGTAGTCTAAAAAGCCGTGACTCAAGCGTGCTATAACAGCCTGACTTTCATTTTCGCTACTCCAACTTAACGAAGACTCTTTATCTCGTTTTGTATTTTCAATAATTGTATTAATTTTAGTTGTAAATTTACGTGCAGCCGCTTGCCCGTATACATATTGCGGGTCGGTTAATAAATTAATAAGGTGAATAGGCGAGCCGTGCTTTTCTTCTAATTGCGGCTTTAGATCTTTAGTCGTGATAATTGAAAATGGGGGATATACCGTTGTTGGATTTGAGTAGTTAAGTTGTTGGTTATTATTTTTTTTATAAATAACACACGGAAAACATACATTTTTCCCTTCATTTAAATATTTATTTATACGCTGCTGAGGAACAATTAAGCGAGTATGTTTTACATCAGTTATGGTTCTAATGAGTTGCTCGGTTAGGTTGTCGCAAATACCGCCTTGTGGTGCGCTTTCACTTTTAGCTATATGAAAAGGGGGCGTGTAACTTTGCAGCCAAATAATCTCTTCTAGAGGTTGTACTTTTTGCTCAACGGCGTGCGCGTTGAATACAATTAATAAGCAAAATGCATAGTATCCGTTTTTCAGCATTGATAAGTGTTCGTTGAATTAAGAAAACTTAATAAAAGTATAGTGTTGGTTGTAGTAGGGTCAAATATTTTAGTTAAAAAGCAACCTCATTCAAGGCTGCTTTTAACTCATACATGCTTAATAAGGCATCGGATGGTTTCTAAATATGGTGTTAATCTCACTAAGAATTTCGTCGTTTAGCGTTATGCTAAATGCGTCTATATCTTCCTTTAGTTGAGCTATAGATGTTGCCCCAATAATTGAAGAAGTTACGCCATCTACTTGGTTACACCATGCTAAGGCTAGTTGTGCTGGAGTAATATTGTTTGCATGAGCGAGCTCAACATACTGCTTAGTTGCTTGCTCTGCATTGGGTGTATCTCTAAAAATACCGTTACGCTGCATGAAGGTCCAACGAGAACCTTCTGGGCGAGCACCGTTTAGGTATTTACCCGTTAATAAACCGGCTGCTAAAGGCGACCACGGTAAGTAGGCAATATCTTCGTGTACACATTGTTCTATTAAATACGGCCAGTCTTTAGCGTGCGCTAAGCTAAACTCATTTTGAATAGATACCATACGCGGTAAGTTATGCTCTTTGGCCAAACTTAAAAACTGGCTTATACCCCATGGCGTATCGTCAGATAAACCGCAGTGTTTAATTTTACCTGCTTTAACACATTCATTAAGGCCTTCTAGAATATCAAGCATACTAGCTTGTTGCTCTTGTGTATTTACGTCGGTAAATTTAAGAGTGCCGGGCCATTGTCTGCCAAAGTGAGGGGTAGAGCGGTTTGGCCAATGTAGTTGATATAAATCAATGTAGTCTGTTTGAAGTCGCTTAAGTGAATCATCCACGGCTTCTATTACTGTTTGGCGAGTAATATTGCCGCCATCACGTACCCACGACAATCCATTGCCTGCAATTTTTGTAGCTAGTACCACATCGCTGCGTTTTTGTTTATTACGCGATAGCCAGTTGCCAATAATCTCCTCGGTTTTGCCATAGGTCTCTGGCGAAGGAGGCACAGCATACATTTCGGCTGTATCAATAAAGTTTACGCCTTGCTCTAGCGCGTAGGCTATTTGTTCATCAGCGTCGCTTTGAGTATTTTGTTTACCCCAAGTCATACTCCCTAGGCACACTCGAGATACGTTTACGCCACTGCTACCTAGTGGGTTGTATTGCATAAAAATTCCTTAACTAAATTAGTTTTGAGCATGGCTGATTAAAGCCGATAAAAGAGGCTCGGAGATTGGGGCTTTTTGCCCTGTAGTAAAATCAAACATTACAACTTTAGATGCACCCGTAGTCGTTATTGCTTTTTGTGCATGGCTATAAACGGTGTAGTTCATGGTAAAGCGATCTGTTTTAAGATCTGTAATTGTAACGCCTACAGTGAGTGTGTCGGGAAAAGTTACTGGGCGTTTATAGCGAACGTTATTTTCGCTTATTACTGGGCCCACACCGTTTGGGCTTATTGTGTCGAACAGATTTATTTTATTTAAAAAGTCGATTCGGGCTATTTCAAAGTAACGTAAATACACTACATTATTTACGTGTTGTAGCGCATCCATATCAGCCCATGCTACGGTGATATCGGTATGAATAGGGTGCTGATCTTTAAACGTTTGCATTATTTATTGGCCCTTGATTTTAAAGTACTTAGATTATCAACATGGTGTTACGAGCTCAAGGTAATTAATGGCATGTTTTTTTATAAGATGATTGTACCTGTTTAATTTTAGGTCTACAGTTAAATTACACAGACACACAAAAACACACACAAAGGTAATAATATGCAGAATATAATTAATTGGTCCTTAGCTTGTTTGGTTTTTATAGCCTCTTTTACCTGTTACGCGATGGGGAATGAATCTGGCGCTATCATTTTAATGTTGGCAGGATTTTTATTTGAGGTTATGTATTGGCTACGAGGTTATAAGAGATCGGAGGACAATAAACACTTTTTTTAATCGTTAACTAGGGCCTGTTGACCTTTCAGGATTAAAATTTGTTCAATCTAGGGGCTATTTAATCGCGGCGCGAGGTTTGTGACCTAGTGGGCTAAGTAAAAACCGAGCAACAAAGAGTAAATTGCCCCTAGGCAGAACCCTTCGGGCAGCATATGTTTGGCATTTGTGCTACGTTATCGCCTATTTATGGGGAATAACCACACTACATAGGCTCTGCCTTGACTAAATACCAAACATACTGCTGCAAATTTAACCTCGAAAGATAAACAGGCCCTAGGCTTGCATATCACATTTTATTCTATAATAATGACTGTATAAATAACCAGTTATTATTGTGGTGATGAAGAAGTTTATTCACATAGACATGGATTGCTTTTATGCAGCAGTAGAGATGCGAGATAATCCAAAACTTGCATGTGTACCGCTTGCTATTGGAGGCAATAGCCGACGAGGCGTGCTCTCAACCGCTAACTATATAGCTAGAGAGTATGGTGTGCGCTCGGCTATGTCGAACTATCATGCTAAACAATTATGCCCCGATTTAGTTATTGTCCCAGGGCGCATGGCTGTATACAAAGAAGCTTCAAACCAAATACGTGAAGTATTTAGCCGCTATACAGACTTAATTGAACCCCTTTCTTTAGACGAAGCCTATCTAGATGTAACAGACAGCACCGCATGTAAAGGCAGTGCCACACTTATTGCACAGCAAATAAGAGCCGATATTTACAATGCTACAGGGCTCACTGCATCAGCAGGTATTGCACCGATTAAATTTATTGCCAAAATAGCCAGTGACGAAAACAAACCGAATGGTCAATTTGTCGTTTTGCCTGATGAGGTTGATGACTTCTTAGCGCAATTACCGCTGGGGAAAATTCCAGGAGTGGGCAAAGTAACGCTCGAAAAGCTAAATTTAAAAGGCTTGTATACCGGCAAGGATGTACGTGATAAAGGCGTTAACTGGATGCAGCAACATGTGGGTAATTTTGGTGTGTCGCTTTATCAAAAATGTGCAGGTGAGTATGTTGGTAAAGTATCCACGGATCGTATAAGAAAATCGCTGAGTGTTGAACATACCTACGAGTACAACAAAACAAGTTTGCAAGAGTGCTTAGATGAGCTGCCAAGATTGTTAGACGAATTAGTTTTAAGGCTTAATAAACAGCAGTTACGAAACCGTATTAATAAATTGAGTGTAAAGGTGAAGTTTGCAAATTTTGTAGTGACCTCAGCCGATCAGGTATATCACGAGCTCAACACAGAAATATTTATCCAACTATTTACTAAGGCCTACCAGCGTGGGCTACAACAGCCTGTAAGATTACTTGGCATAGGCGTTGGCATTAAAAACGAGCCAGAGCAAAACTTCCAACTTAGTATTCTCGATTAAGCTGTAAAGCCTGTAACTCCAAGTTGCCATTTATTGATAGGTTATGTGATTAGCTCATCGCTCCTTGCTGGTCTTCAATATTTAAATCGACGATAATAGGGGCTTATGTTTTCTAACAGGACCTTATTTATGGCATACCCTCAAGCGGTTAGTGCAAGCCTTGAATGCACATCTCATGATGCGCTTATTATTATTAGTAATGACTTTTCTCAGTTACCAAATAACTCATTACGTGATACTATTTTAGCTCAAGCAAACGTAGATTCTCGCATCGGTAAGCAAGTTACTTTATTAGTAATTGAAAACAAGCGCGTTGTACTTGCGCCAACCGGTCCGTTAAATAGAGATTACGACGACGTGCGTCGTTATTTTGATGCTGCTAAATTAGCAATTAACGAAGCAAAAGCGTCGGGCAGTATTAACCCTGCATTATTTTTACCAAATTTAAATGGCGATAGCCGTTATCAGCATGCTTTAGAGGTTGCTTATTTAGGCGCTTGCCAAGCCTTATGGCAGCCATTAGAAGCGCGTGAATATCACGGTGAAAGCATTGAACCAATTACACAGATTGGTTTAGTTGGCGCAAGCGAGCAAACTATTAAAGCTGTTAATGCAATTGCAGCTGGCCAATATGCAGCGCGTGACCTGTGTGGTACTGAACCTGAGCGTATGGCTCCCCCACGTTTTGCTGATTACTGCGTTGAATTGTTTAAAGGCTCAAACATTGCAGTTGACGTAATTGATGATATTGCAGCTATTGATAAAAACTACCCAATGCTAAGTACAGTTGCTCGCGCATCGTATGCAGTTGAGCGCCATCACCCACGTGTTGTCAAGCTTGAATATGTACCAGAGGGCGAAATTACTCGCACACTTATGTTTGTAGGTAAGGGCCTTGTATACGATACAGGCGGTGCAGATTTAAAAGTAGGCGGCCATATGGCAGGCATGAGCCGTGATAAAGGCGGCGCAGCTTCTGTTGCGGGCTTTATGAAAGCCGTTGCTGATTATCAGCCTAAAGGCGTTAAAGTGGTCTCGTACTTAGCTGTTGTTCGTAACTCTATTGGCTCAGATTGTTTTGTGCCAGATGAAATTATTACTAGCCGTGAAGGTGTTCGTGTCCGTATTGGTAATACCGATGCAGAAGGGCGTTTAGCAATGGGCGACCTGCTTAGCGAAATGAAAGATTTAGCTAAAGGTGAGGTTAATCCAACGCTGTTTACTGTTGCTACATTAACGGGTCATGCAGCTCGCGCAATGGGTCCTTACGGTGCGTATGTTGAAAATGGTCCAGCTCGTAGTGCTGGTGTTTCACGTCAAATAGCTGACCTTGGAGATTTGTGGGCCGATGGCGCTGAAGTATCGCGTTCACGCCGTGAAGACTACGACTTTATTAAACCACGTACGCTAGCTGACGATGTTTTATCTAGCAATAACGCAGCATCTGCCGTTACTGCTCGTGGACATCAGTTCCCTATGGCGTTTATGGCTATTGTTGGTGGGCTTGATAAGCACGGTAACGACTCTGCACAGCCTCTACCTTATGTTCATATGGATATAGCAGGTAGCGGTGTTGAAGGCGGTGATTGGCAGCATGGTAAGCCAACAGCTGCATCAGTAACGAGCTTGTTTGCACGTTATTGTTTGTAAGCTAAAAACTTACATGTAATAAAAAAGCCCTGTTAATTCAGGGCTTTTGCATTTTATGAGAACGCTATCGATTAATCTAATTTAAAACGATTAACTACGCTCGAAAGACCTTCGCTACTTTGTTTGAGGTTATCACTGGCATCGGTAAGCTGCTTAGTATTATTTAATGATTGCTCAGTTGATTGAGATAGCTCATTAATACGCAAATTAACCTCGTCGGCAGCTTGCGTTTGTTGCTCTGTGGCACGTGCTATTTGGCTGTTCATTTCGGTAATAATTGAAACAAGTCGTTCTATTTCATTAAGTGAAGTATTGGCTGATGACGCCTGCTCTACGGTAGAAACTGAAAGTGCTTGGCTTGATTTAACTGCTTCTACTGCTGCTTTTGCACCTTCTTGTAGTTTAGTGATCATGGTTTGAATTTCGTCAGTACTTTGCCCTGTACGACTGGCCAGTGTTCTTACTTCATCTGCAACAACAGCAAATCCTCGACCATGCTCTCCTGCGCGAGCAGCCTCAATGGCAGCGTTTAATGCCAGTAAGTTTGTCTGCTCCGATATGCTTCTTATTACATCAAGCACAGAGCCTATATTATGGCTCTCGTTGGCTAAATCTTCTGTTACACGGCTGACTGTTTCAATGTTGCTTGAGAGTGTTTCTATTGCTGTAATTGTTTGCGCAACCACATTTTTACCCGTTGATGCATTTTGTGCTGCATCCTTAGCTGCTTGCTCTGCGGCTTCAGCGTTACGGCTCACATCGTGTATTTGGTGAGTCATTTGCTCCATGGCAGCTGCAACTTGGGTTGAACTATCGTTTTGAAGCTCAATAAATGAGTGGCTTGTTCTACTTGAGTCGTCAACTGTATGCGCATGTTCGCTTACATCGTTTGCACTTTGTGCTACATGAACAAGTGACTCTCGCATTTTTAGAGCAAATAAATTAAATGAACGTGATAGTTCAGATATTTCATCATTACCGGATTCATTTAATTTACGGGTTAAATCGCCTTCGCCTTGAGAAATGTCTTTCATCATATCGGCTGCTAAGCGAGTCGGTATTAAAATACTCTTACCTATAAAGTAACTAAGTAAAATAACAGCAATAATCATAATTATTGCACTGATGACTATAAGGTTACGTTGCTCGCTAAATGCTTCTTCAATTGAATCAAGGTAAACACCCGAGCCAATAATCCACTGCCATTGATTAAAACCTTTAACAAATGCGATTTTTTCAACCGGTTTATCTTTACCTGGTTTTGGCCATTTATAAGGGATAAATCCCTCGCCAGAGCGTTTAACTATATTTACCATATCAACAAACAGTGCTTTGCCGTCAGGGTCCTTGTTATTAGTTAAATCTTTTCCATCAAGCGCAGGTTTTATAGGGTGCATAACCATTGTTGGCTGGTAATTGTTAATCCAAAAGTAATTGGTTTTGTCGTAGCGCAGTGCTTTTATTGCATTAAGTGCTTGTGATTGAGCTTGTTGTTGAGTGAGAGTGTTATCTTGTTCAAGCGCATAATAGTGCTCGATTATACTGTACGCCGTTTCTACTACATTTTGTGTTTTTATGTATTGCTCGTCTTTTAGCGAACTATATTGATGAGTTAGGCTCGATATACTAAGTATTATTAGTCCAAATACAACGATGGCTATTAACAGTGAAAAACGCTGGGATATACTAAAACTTCGTAGATTAGGCATACATTTATCCTCAAAAAGTGTGCGCTTTAGCGCATAGAATAAGCGTAGCTAAAAAAAGAGTTTAATCTAGGCTTAACGCCTATTAATGCAAAAAAAAGGCTGATTTATCAATCAGCCTTTAGTCTGTTATTACTTTACTTGCTTATTTAACGTCAAAATGGCGATTAAAGAAGTTTGTAATTGTTTGATGTAAGTGTGTTTGCACTTGTTTACCACGTAGGCTGTGCTTAGATCCTGGGTAGGTCATCATTTCAAACTGTTTTTCGTTATCTTGCAGTTGTTTAAATAACTTAGTTGAATGCGTAAACAATACGTTGTCATCAGCCATTCCATGGTAAATCATTAATGGGCCTTTTAAGCCATCAGCATATGGAAATACTGCGCTGTCCTCATAGCCTTTAGCATTTGTATCAGGGTGACCTAAATAACGCTCTGTGTAATGTGTATCGTATAGAGCCCAATCGGTTACTGGAGCACCTGATACGCCGGCTTGAAAGTAATCGCCTGCTTTAAACATAGTCATAAGTGCCATGTAGCCGCCGTAGCTGTGGCCATAAACACCGATGCGTTGTGGATCAACGTAATCAAGTGTACGTAAAAACTCTACGCCTTTAATTTGATCGGCAACTTCAACCACACCTAAATGTTTATAAATAGCATCTTCAAACTTTTTACCACGGTTGTACGAACCACGGTTATCCAGTTGAAAAATTACGTAACCTTGTTGCGCCATGTACTGAAAGTACAAGTTTTTACTGCGCCAGCTATTCGTCACTCGTTGAGCATGCGGGCCGCCGTATACGTTAACAATAACAGGGTGCTTTTTCCCATCAGTAATGTTGCTAGGCTTAAATAAACGGTAATGCATAACTTGGCCATCTTCGGCTTTAATTGTGCCGTATTCTGGTTTTGTTAAGTCGCTTAAATAAGGGGTAAGCGGATGGTTACTATCAAGCTTATTTTCTTCAAGCCAGGTAATAAATTCACCGTTTACTTTACGAAGCGCTGCTGAGTTTGGTTTATTATCAGAAGAGCTATTATCGATAAAGGTTTTGCTGTCCTTTGCTAGCACAACATTGTGGTACTGACCTTTTTCGGTAATACGTTTGGCATCGCCTTTTTTAAATAAAGGCGCGCTGTATAAATGGCTTTCAAGCGGTGTATCTTTTCGACCGGCAAAGTAAACAATGCCTTTTTTCTCATCAATACCTTTTAAGCTATCAACAGCCCAGTCACCTGAGGTAATTTGGCGAACAAGTTGACCGTTTGTACGATACAGATATAAATGTTTAAAGCCGTCGCGCTCAGATGCCCATACAAAGTGTTTTTTGTCTTTTAAAAACTCAAGATCAAAATGTAGGTTTATCCACGTTTCGCTGTTTTCGGTCAGCGCTACTTTTTGGGCTTTAGTTTCGCTGTTATAAAAACGCAGTTCTAATTTATGTTGCGAGCGATTTTGCCATTGGTACGACAGTGTATTGCCGTCTTTTAGCCATTTAGCGCGTGCAATGTAAATGTCTTCATCTTTACCTAAATCAATCCAATCTACTTTTTGGTCGTTTAGCTTAACCACACCAAGTTGAATTTTAACATTATCGGTACCTGTAAACGGGTAGCGCTGGTTAAATAATTTAACTTCGTCAGCGTAAATTTCGTTACGGATAGCTTCTTTTACAGGGGTTTCGTCAACGCGGGTATAGGCAATTTTAGTTTCATCACCTGACCACCAGTAACCTGTCATACGGCTCATTTCTTCTTGAGCAACAAATTCGGCCATGCCGTTTTTAATTACGCCGCCGCCATCTTTACTAAGCTGAATCTCTTTACCAGATTCAAGCTCTAAAGCGAATAGGTTTTGCTCTCGAATAAACGATACGTAGTTACCTTTAGGTGAAAAGCGTGCATCGGTTTCAAATGTTTCACTGTCGGTTAGTTTTTTACTTTTAGCAGAGGCTAAATCGTAATAATAAAGGTCGCCATTGAGTGGGAATAAAAGTGCTTTGCCATCTTTAGACCATTTGTATTCAAGTATGCCTTTACCAAAAATACGTTGGCGTTCGCGGCGTGCTTTTTCTTCATCTGATAGGTTTTCTGGGCCTGAAAATAACTTTGCTGAATCAACTAGCACACGGTTGGTGTTATCTTTTAGATTGTATTCCCATAAATCGTAGCGGTTGTAGTCATCGCTTTTGCCTTGTAGGTAAGTTACACGGCTGCCGTCAGGCGAAAATTTAAGTTGTACAGGTGATTTACCAGAAAGGCTCGGATCGTCAAAAATTCGCTCCAGCGATAAAGGTTTTGCTTGAACACTAATAGCGCCAACCATTAACGGTATAGCTAGTGAGAGGTGTTTTATTTTTTTTAGCACAAGGTTGCCTTAGCTTATTATAAATATTGCTTTGATGGTAAAGCCAAGCGTGTGCAACTGCAACTAAATGCTATAAAGTGGTGATTATCAAAGACAAAGTAGGACATAGCAATGACTCACCCTGAATTTAAACTAGCGCCAGAACTTAAACGCGACTGTATAGAACTTGCCGATTGGCCATTGTGTAAAGTACTTTTATTGAACGACAGCTTGTATCCGTGGTTTGTATTAGTGCCTAGGCAGGCTAACTTAAAAGAGATAATTGATTTATCTGAGGATGATCAAATTGTTTATTTAAAAGAGTCAGCCAAGCTAAGTAAATTATTAATGGATGTATTTAAACCTGATAAATTAAACATAGCGGCTTTAGGTAATATGGTGCCGCAGTTGCATATTCATCATATTGCGCGTTTTACGAGTGATGCTGCATGGCCTGCGCCAATATGGGGTAAACACCCAGCAGTGCCTTATACAGATCTACAAATCACAGAGCTAAAAAAAGCGCTGCAGTTATAAGCTGCAACACTTTTTTAGGGTTTAACTAAGTTTAACTAAACTTATTTAAGCCCTAGTATTTCCTTACCTTGCTTAAATGTTACATCTACAGGGATATTAGCTTTACTTAGTTTTTCTAAGTCTTTAGCAAGCTCTTCTTTAATGTCGCCATGCGTTGCAATTAGTTGATCTACTTTTTCGTAATCGCCATCACCTTGTAAGGTTAAAATTAAGCGAGAAAGCTTAGCCATTGCAATGCTCATTTTTTCCATATTAACGCGGTATAAGCCTTCTTCATTTTTAGAAAAAGCACCTTCTTGAGCAAAAAAGTTAAAGCGGATCATATTTGCTTTACCATGCGCGCTTGATGCGCCAAAACGAACTGAGCGGAATATACCTGCCATGAAGGTCGTGTAATAATCTTCAATAGTGCCTTCAGTAATTTCGCCTTTTTTAAGTAACTGTTCAATCATGTATAGACCTAAAATATCGGCTTTACCTTCTTCAAGGGCACTTGCGTGTTCTTGTAGTGATTGACGAACAGTACCTTTACCTGTGATTGTATTTTTAATACCTAAACCGTGAGCCACTTCATGGAACATCGTATTGGCAAAAAATGCGTCAAAAGTAATGTGTTTACGCTGCTCTGGTACAATTAACTGCTCTGAAATTGGCACTAAAATTTTATCAAATTTAGCACGCATTGCGTTTTTAAGTTGCAGACGACGAGTTCCTTTTTCTAGCTGTACTTGCTCATCGTTTGGTAAGTTAATTGCTATTGTTTTACTACCCGCGTTTGAATGCCCAGCGTAGTAAACAACATCATATGCATTTAGGTCGGCGTCAGAGCCTGGTACTTCTTGTTTGTACTTAGCATCTACAGGTAAGCCTTTTTGAAGCTCAGGTAAAAATGCTGCAAATTTAGCTAAGCGTTCGCTCCATTTTAAATCTTTAATAAGTACGTAAGATTCATAAGCTGCGCGGTAACCAAATAATTGATCTTCATAAGTTTCAATTGGACCAATAACCACATCTACTGGGTTATTTTTCATATCCATCCAAGCAAAGTCAGATACTTGGAAGTCATCTTTTTGTAGAGCATCGGCACGCAAGTTTAGATAGTTAGCAAATTCTTTATCGTCAGCAAGTTTGCTTGCTTCACGTAAAATATCAGCGGCTTTTGCAAGCTCATCAGCGTATTCTTTTGAATAAGGCACGCTGTAAAGCTTACCTTGCTCATCACGCTTAATTACAGAATAAAGCCCTGTTTTATCTTCAACGTCTGCATTGTTTAACTCTTCTTTGGTTATATCAGCAGGGTAAAACTGTGCGCCAAGAGGTTTTTCTTTATAGCTGGATAAAAATGCTTCATCACCATTTAAACGATCCCATGGACCATAGTTAATATCAGCAAATTTACGTACTTTTTCATCGTTTAGTTTTGCTAAAAAAGCATCTTTATTTTCACCAAATGCTTGCTTCCAAAATAACTCATCCATTATTTTTGAAGCGTCAATAAGCTTTGCAACCATTGCTCGTTGATTATCGCTTAAGTGCGATAAATCACTTTGTAAGCTAAAGTCGGTGTAAATATCTAAACGTTGTTTATCTGCATTAATAAGCTTAGGGCCTGACTGTGCACTGCTTTTTTGAGCAAGCTCTACGGCTGTGTTGTCGGTAGAAGACGGCGCTTGTTCAGAACATGCGCTAAGAAAAACAACACCAGAGAGCATAATTGCTTGGCTAATTTTATTTAAGATCATTATATTGCCTGTTAAAAAGTAAGTTTAATAATTTGTACTGCTTTAGTTAAAATATTAAGTATGTACAAACGCTTCCTTATTGTGAGTGCATTAAAGCAAAACTAAATGGTAAATAGCAAGTATTTGGCGTTGTAAGGCAAGCATGAGCGGTAAAGCATTATAAATAAAAATAAACTTCTATAATTTTCTTAACTTTATCGGTAAGTTAGACAATACTAATTATATTACTAATACGAAAATTAACTGCCTGAGTTTGCAGTTACTTTACAGGCTGAACACAAAAGGATGGCAGCTTTATGTCTACAGAAAACGCTTTATTAACGATTCTAGTCGATAGAATAAATAACGATACGTTGGTTTTACCAACGCTACCTGAAGTAGCGATTAAGGTTCGCCAAGCTGCAGATAACCCAGATGTGAATTTAATCCAAATGTCAGATGTAATCTCACAAGATCCAGCGCTTTCAGCTCGTATGATAAAAGTAGCTAATAGTGCGATTATGGGACGTTCTGTAAAAGTATCTAATTTACAACAAGCAGTGACTCGTATTGGATTACGTCAAATTAAAAACATTGCTACAGCTATGGCTATGGAACAATTATTTGTATCAAATAATGAGCTAATTAAAGGCTACATGGGTAAGGCATGGCAAAAAACATTAACCGTTGCTAGCCATTCAATATCACTTATGGAGTTTTATTTAAAAAATAGTAAGCACACGTCACTTAACCGCGATTCTATTACACTCGCCGCACTTGTTTATAATATTGGTGTATTACCAATTTTAACTGAAGCTGAGCGCCACCCAGAGGTATTTGCTAATCCAAGCTTTTTGGCTCATGCAATTCAAAAGCTTAGCGGAAAGGTTGGCTCATCTATTATGCAAGCGTGGGAATTCCCTAAAGAGTTTGTTGATGTAGCTCAGAGCTGGGCTGACCCAAGTTACAAACCTGAAAAAGTAAGTTACGTGGATTTTATTCGAGTAGGGGCTATTTTAGAGGGCACGTTACAGGTTTCTGATAAGTCTGCAGCGCTGCAAACGTATATAGACAAAGGCGTTATACCGTCTATGCAGCTATTCACAAGTGATGAGTACAACGACATGCTAAAAGATGTGAAAAACATGTTTAGCTAAAAGTGCCTTCCTACACAACCAAAAAGGGTTAACTTGCGTTAACCCTTTTTTAGTTTTATTTTTCGGTGGTATTTTCTGTCTTAGTTTTTTCGTATCGCTTTATTCCTGCTACCCATGTTTGCAGTACGTTTGTTTTGTAGATCTCGTCAACAGGCACTTTAAAGTAGTCTTTATCAATTAAAATAAAGTCGGCCCATTTACCTTTTTCTAAACTACCCACCTTAAATTCTTGATGAGCTGCATAGGCGCCACCGAGAGTAAATGCACGTAATGCATCTTCGCGGCTTAGTACTTCACTTGCTCGCCAGCCGTTTTCCGGTAGTTTGTTATGATCCATGCGTGTAATGGCTGAATACAAACCATCAAATGGATTTGCAAGCTCTACAGGGTAATCAGAGCCCGCAGCAACCACCGAACCTTGCTGTAAAAATGTTTGCCACGCGTAGGCGCCGCTTAGTTGTTTTTCAGTTAAACGCTGCTCTGCCATATGCATATCTGAAGTGGCATGCACTGGCTGCATTGAAGGGACTATTTTTAACGCTTTAAAGCGAGGGATATCATCAGGGGTTACAATTTGGGCGTGCTCTATTCGGTTTCGCAGTAATATACCGCCCGTTTTTTTAAACACATTTTGATAGGCATCAAGTACTACTTTATTTGCTTTGTCGCCAATGGCGTGAGTATTTGCGCTAAAGCCGCTTTTAAAGCTTTGTGTAAAGAGTGCTTCGAGTTTCTCTTGTGTTTCAAGCATTAAACCATGGTGACCAGGTCTGTCTGCATATTCTTCAATAAGTGCTGCACCACGAGAGCCCAGTGCGCCATCGGCGTAAACTTTAACACTGCGAATTTCCATAAAGTCATTTTTGTCGTGGTACCGGCCTGCCTTTAACATTGTGTCTAAATCAGGGCTTGCACCACTTAACATTGCCACAATACGCAGTGGTAAATTACCAAGGTCGCCGCGCTCTTTATAAACCTCCCATGTGGTTTTATCAATACCAGCATCGTGAGTAGAGGTAATGCCTAAACTTAATAAATGTTTACCTGCTGCATCAAGTGAGTCACTTATATCTTGTTTTGAAGGGGCTGGCATATGCTGGGTAATTAGCGATTCTGCTTTGTCTACAAAAATACCCGTAGGATTGCCAAATTCGTCTTTAATTATCTCACCGCCTTCAGGTGCTTTTGTTTGGGCGGTAATACCTGCAAGTTCGAGCGCTTTTGAATTAACCCAAATGGCATGGCTATCAACTCGAGAAAGCACCACAGGTCGATCGTTAACTACTTTGTCTAAATCTTTAGCCGTAGGAAAGCGTGTATCAGGCCATAGCTCTTGGTTCCAACCTCGCCCTATAATCCAACCTTGTTTGTTATCGGCAAATACTTTTAGTTTATTCGTTACTTCATCAACCGATGTTGCACCGCGTACATCAAGTTGCGATAAATTATCGCCAAGGCCAATAACGTGCCCATGAGCATCAATTAAGCCTGGTAATAAGGTATTACCGTGCGCGTCAATTAGCTTGGCATCTGGGTAACTATCTTTAAGTGTATCGCTACCTAGTTTTACTACCTTGCCATTTTTAATAACGAGGGTAGTAAACTGCTGTACTTCACCTTGATATAAAGGGGTATAACCGTTGGCATTATAAATTACTTTTGTTTGTGCAATAGTGTAACTAGAACTAGCGCAAAGGCTGGCTAGTATGAGTGGTTTTATTATTTTTTTGAGCGACATAAGGCATTATTTTTTATTGTTAGTGCGTTAACACTAGCAAACCCAACTTTATAATACCAATATGTGAGACAAATTATGATGAAGAAAAAAGCAGTAAAGCTAGAACATAAAATATCTAGCTTTTGAAAGGGTTTATTTACTAGCGTATAAACTGTATTCACTTAGCGTTAGCTTGCCGTCTTTGTCTTGATCATAGCTTGAAAACCGAGACCACAAAGCGGGGTCTACAGCGGTTTCTGAACGTGTTAAAAAACCATCCTGGTTTCTATCAAGTTTTTCAAATTGCTCTGCAACATTGTTGCTTGCAGCAAAGCCTAATGTGCTAAAAATACTAAACGCAAAAAGCGCTATATAGCTTGTTTTTTTCATGAAAAATACTCAGTAGAGGTTATTGGTAAGGTAATTTTTAAATTCGATTAACGAAATTTGGTTATCTTGGTTTTTGTCCCATTTTACAAATGTGTTTAATAGTTGTGGTTGGGGATCAAGTTCGTCATGCGTTAAATAGCCACTTTTGTCGCTATCGAGGTGATCAAAGCGTTGCTTTACATCAAGTGCAGCGGCATCAAAGCTTAATAGCATTAAGATGCTTATAATAAGGGGAAGTATCTTCATGGTGTTCCTTCCAAAAGATGTATTTAAAGTTTGTGGCTAAAATAAAGTGAAAAGGAAAAAGCACTTGCCGTAATTTAACTCCCAACATTAAATCCTTTTACACACTCCCTCAGGGATTATGGCAAATGCTTTTAATTCCAGTTTACCTATAACAAGCTTAAGTAAAGCTTAATCAGTAATTACTCATTAAGGTTTAAAGCTTTCAAATTCTTTTTTTGAGACTTTTTCATCACCGTCTTCATCTAAGTCGGCAAATTGTCTCATTACTTCCTTATCTTCCTTTGCTTCTGCAATTGATATTTGTCCGTCCATGTCTTTATCTAAGTGGGCAAAACGCACATTTGTTGGCGATGCAATTACAGTGGCACTAATTGCTAAAAACATTAATGAAAAAGCGGCTATAAGTTGTTTCATAATCACGTTCCTTATTAAATGAGTTTATTGAATAAATTTTTTGAATTCATCTAGCGACAATTGCCCATCTTGATTAGTATCAATTTGAGAAAAATTCTCGTGTAACACAGCATCTTCACCTGCTTCGGCTTCACTTAATGTGCCGTTACTATCTTTATCAAGTTCGTTAAAAGTCGCGTGAACGTCCATTGCGTGTGCATTAGCGCCTAAAAAGCCTAAAGCCAGTAATGATGAAATTACTAAAATGCGTTTGTTCATTATTATTTCCTTATTGATTAAAGTTATTACACCTATTACAAAAATGGTGCCAATAATAATTGTTGATATTTTTCAATTGGTTATTATTTTTTCTTTAAGCCAGTGAGAAGTTTTTACTGGGTTTATTGTAATTTTTGTGCGCCTTTTGCAACACTATTTAGCGGGGTTGAAAGGGAGTTTATTAAAATCAAGGAGTTATGTTGTCTCTATTTGGCGACACATTGTTTTATAGTGCTGGCTGTTAATCGTATTAAATATAATTACTGGTTCAGCTAGTGTATAAGGTAAGCACTTAATAATAGAACGCTTAATTTAAAAGGGCTAAACGAAATGCCAGCAACCATAGCTAAAAAATACCAAGCAATGCTTAACTGGCGGCCTAATTTAATCGGGCAATTTGCAATGAGTATGCTGCTTTCGTTGCTCCCGCTTTCTATAGTGGTGATTGTATTTTTAAATGCGCTTAACAAGCAATTAGCGGTTACTCAAAGTATTGTGAGTAACAATTACCAAGTTACTAAATCGTTTAATACTCTAAAACAAGAACTCAACAGTCTTGAGCGGGCCACTAGGCAAAACTGGGTATTAAAAAGTGAATCGCTTGATAAGCTCATTGTCGATAAATGGCAATCATCCCTACAAAGCATTGATGAACTCAAATTTGTAAACACGAATAAAGAGTATATCAACCAATGGCAACGCTTATATACCACCTTACAAACCGCGCATGTAGAGCTTGTTGAGAAAAAACAACAGCAAGCTGAGCTATTTGTGCCAGTGAGCGATTTAGTTGCTGAGCTTACTTTATGGTTACGTGATAAAAACGAAGCGCAAATTACCAATAACCAAAAAGAGCTTACAAGCCTGCAAGCGTCATTTATAAATTGGCTGGTGGCACTTATTCCACTGACTTTAATTGTTGGGGGAGGTTTTTTATGGCGCATAAGTGGGCGGCTAAAAGGGTTAACTACGGTTATTGATAAGCTTGGGCAGGGGCATTGGCAGCAAAAAATATCTGTGAAAGGTTCAGCTGAGCTTGTTGAGCTAGGAGAAAAGCTCCAATGGGTACAAGAACAGCTTCATATGCTTGAGCAGCAAAAAGATACTTTTTTACGCCATGTAACTCATGAGCTAAAAACGCCGCTTGCTTCAATGGTCGAAGGCACTGACTTATTAACTGATGAAATAGTAGGTCCAATTACCGCTGAGCAAAAAGCAGTGCTTGAGCTTATTAGCCAATCTATGGTGCGCCTTCGTACAATGATTGACAGCTTGCTGAGTTATAATGCTATTCGCACCAGTAAAGATAGTCTAAGCGAAGTTGAATTTAGTCTTCTTATTAATAAAATTAATAGCCATTTTGAGCATCGCTTAACTGCGCGTCAGCAAGCTCTGCAGTGGCAAAATACTTTACCTAACAAACCGCTTGCTTTACCTAGTGAGCTTATTGAGATGATTTTAATTCAGCTTATTTCAAATGGCTTAAAATTTTCAGAAGATAAGCAAAGCGTTACTATTAATTTAGCGCTTGAGCAAAACCAGCTTTGTATCGTTGTACTTGATAAAGGGTGCGGTATTAAAGAGCAAGAAAAAACTCAAATTTTCAGCGCATTTTATCAAGGTAAACACAGTAAAAATGTTACGCTGCAAGGCAGTGGGCTGGGTTTAACTATTGTAAAAGAGTCTGTTGAACAGCTAAGAGGTACACTTAGTGTTGAGCATAACGAGCCACATGGTTGCCGGTTTTCAATTAAAATTCCCATAACAAAAAATCTAGGAGTTAATTAACATGCGCTTGCGTTTAATCGCTATTTTATGTGTGCTCAGTAGCAGCATGGTTATATCAGGTTGTGAAATTAATAATGGGCAAGAAGAGCGTGTGTCAATTACACCTGCACCTGTGGTCGATACAAAAAAAACGACCGACAAAAACAGTAACCCTAGTCCAAAACCTAGACCAAAAATTGAACCAAGCTATCCTCCTGCAGAGCAAGTTATTGCATGGCACGCTAATCAGTGTGGCGGGTTTAAATTGGTACCTAGCAAAAATGTTTTTACAGGCGAAAACGAGCTTAAACGCTTTTTTAAATTTATGTGCTTAAACATAAATAATGATCCAAATACGGTAATGACTCAGTTGCTAAAGCTCGATCTTGCTTACTTTTGGCCTGATGACATAAAGCAATATTTATGGCTTCAAAAGCAGCAAGTAACTATGCAAATAAATGCTAAAAAAGAGCAGCAAGCACTTAATAATAAAATGCAAGAAACCCTCTCATCGTTAGCAACGATTGAGCAGCAACTTTTACTACGAGAAGAAACGAAGGAGCAGTAACTATGGCCGCAACTAAAGTACAAGGTGCAAAAGTATTACTCGTAGACGACGACGCTAGCTTATTAAAACTGCTCGCTATTCGTATTGAATCAAAAGGATACGAAGTAACAACCTGCGAAAGCGGCTTAACCGCACTACAAATACTTAAAAGCCAAGTGTTTGACGCCGTAATAACCGACTTACGCATGGATGAAATGGATGGTATGGCACTGCATCGTCAGCTGCAAAGCCGCTACCCTGCATTACCTGTCATTATGATGACAGCGCACGGCTCAATTCCTGATGCAGTAGAGGCAACTAAGCAGGGCATTTTTGCATTCATAACTAAACCAGTGGATAAAGATGAGCTATTTGACAGCCTTGCAAAAGCGATAGAAATTCATGGTGTTAACGCCGATGAAGCTGCACCTAAAAGTAATATAGTTACGCGCAGTGGTGCAATGCTGCACTTGTTAGAGCAAGTAAAACTACTTGGGCCAACGCAAGTTAATGTACTTATTTCGGGGGCTAGTGGTACTGGTAAAGAATTACTCGCACAGGCGATTCACCAGCATAGCCATGTAAGCGGTGGCCCTTTTGTTGCAATTAACTGCGGCGCTGTACCAGGGGAGCTTTTAGAGTCCGAATTATTTGGTCATAAAAAAGGCTCGTTTACGGGTGCAATTAAAGATCACCAAGGTTTGTTTCAACAAGCACAGGGTGGCACGTTATTTTTAGACGAAATTGGCGATATGCCGCTTAACTTACAGGTTAAGTTACTGCGCGTATTACAAGAAAAAACAATTCGCCCAGTAGGTTTTCAAGAAGAGATAGCAATTGATGTACGCATAGTGTCGGCAACACATAAAAATCTTCCTGAAGCTATTTTAAACCAGCAATTTAGAGAAGATTTATACTATCGCTTAAACGTAGTTAATTTAAAATTACCGCCACTGTGTGAGCGCCGCGAAGATATAAGCTTATTAGCACAGCACTTTAGTGCAAGCATTGCTAAGCGCATGAACCAAACTGAAAAACACTTTGCAAGCGATGCTATGCATGCGCTTGTACGTTACGACTGGCCAGGTAATATCCGCCAATTACAAAACGTAGTAGAGCAGGTTGTAGCATTAACGCCAAGCGATGTTATTTCAGAGCATTTAGTGTTAGCTGCGCTAAATAGTAACGAAACAAACGTAGAACCATTATCACTAAACGACGCTAAAAAAGAGTTTGAGCGCGACTATGTAATTAACACTTTAAAAATGGCAGGTGGTAACGTAGCTGAAGGCGCTAAGCTTGCCAAGCGCAACCGCTCAGATTTTTATAAGTTGATTAAAAAGCATAATATTGATGTTGATAATTTAGGTTAAGGAAAAGCATGCAGTTATTTATGGTGTATTTAGGTGGCCGGATTCAAGGTTGCCACATTGAAATGCATGATATTCGTTTTGTAGTAGGGGAGAATATAGAGCAAACCTACTCAAAGTTAAAAAGCCAATGGGTAGGCGACAGAAGTAGTGTTCACATGGATAGCTACATGGCAATTAATCATATTGATGGCTTTAAAGTAGAAGTTGTTGATAGCTATGTGGAGCAAAATAAACAACTCTATTTTGTAAATTTAGGCGCTTACAGAAGTGATTCCATGGCTGAGCAACATGACTTTGCACTGTATGTTGCAAGCAGTAGCCATGAAGCTAAAGAGCGCGCTAAAAACGATTTGCTCGCAGGGCTTAGTCATATTCATAAAGATGATTTACATGATGTGGACGATTGCTTTGCCATTGATTTACTCGACAGCCAGCTAAACATTAAGCTCACGCCCAGCGGTATATCGCAGCCGATAAAGCCAGACTGGTTTGGCTATCACATACTTTAAATTATAATAAGTAGCTAAAACAGAGTAGGATTAAGAGTCCTGCTCGTTTTGTTCATCCTTTTCGCTTTTAGCCGCCATTTTAAACGCCACAATAACCAACCCAAACATAGCAAACGGCAGTGCTGCCAACATGTATTCAACCACATTACTGTCTTGAAAATTTGCTTGTAGTAAAAAGTGACCCGCCACACACATCAAAATAACCACTAATAAAATGGGTAGTAACATGAGTTCTTTTTTTGATGAATGGTTTTTCATTAATTGTGAGGCTATAGCTAAAAATAATGCGCCATTGTAATGAGCTTACTTAAGCTTGGCAAATACCGCAGAATTTTTTAATTAATGATATGATTAGCGTCAAACAATTGGGCAAGTGTTATTGGGAATAAAGTGAAAAGTAACTTAAAACAAGTTTACCTCGTTGGCGGTGCAGTGCGCGACAAACTGCTAAATATAAAATCAAAAGATAACGACTATGTAGTGATTGGGGAAACACCAAAAACGATGGAATCGCTTGGTTTTGTGCCAATAGGTAGTGACTTTCCGGTTTACTTACACCCAAAAACAAAAGAAGAATATGCACTAGGGCGCACAGAGCGTAAAAGTGGCAAAGGCTATACAGGCTTTGTGGTTGATGCCAGCCCAACCGTTACGCTAGAAGAAGATTTAGCAAGGCGTGATTTGACCATAAATTCAATGGCGCTTGATGAATACGGTAATATTATTGACCCGTTTAATGGCCAAACTGACTTACAAAATAAAACACTGCGCCACACCACTGAGGCATTTGTAGAAGACCCTGTTCGAGTACTGCGTATTGCCCGTTTTTTAGCGCGCTATGGCAGCGATTGGCGTATTCACCCAAGTACCTATGCATTAATGCGCGAGCTTAAAAATAAAGGTGAGCTCAATCATTTAGTACCTGAGCGCGTGTGGCTTGAAACTGAAAAAGCACTGGGTGAAAAGCACCCTGAGCTTTATTTTGAAGCATTGCAAGGCTTGGGTATTTTTCCAGAACTTGAGCGCATGGTTAATGTACCGCAACCGGCAAACCATCATCCTGAAGGGGATGTATTTGTGCATACTATGTTGGTACTTAGGCGTGCAGCCGATTTAAATTTTAACTTGGAAGCACGTTTTGCTGCACTTACCCATGATTTTGGAAAAGCGCTTAGTTTTAAAAAATATGGAAACCTACGGGGGCATGAACGCGAAGGCGTTGCAGTTATTGAGGCGTTTTGTGAGCGCTTAAAAGTGCCTAACCGTTTTCGCGATATTGGTGTACTCACCAGTGATAATCACACCCTTTGCCATACAGTTGATCAGTTAAGGCCGCAAACCATTCACAAGCTAATAGTGACTAACTTAAATGCGTTGGTATACCCAGAACGTTTTATAGCGTTTACCCAAGCATGCCAATGCGATGCACAAGGGCGTGGTGAAACACTGGTAGATAAGCCATACCCGCAAGCAGCTAAACTGCGAGCAATTCATACTGAACTGCAAAAAATGGATAAGAAACAAGTAGTGCAAGATGCACTTAAAAATGGCAAAAAAGGCCCTGAAATAGGCGAAGAAGTAAAACTTGCAGAAATAAACTGCATTAAAGCATTTTTAGAACATGAGAAGTCCCAAGCGTAATAAAATCAGACTAAGTAGTGCGATACGCCTTGGTTTTTAGTCGCGTCGTGCTTTCTTAGCTCTTTGTAATTGGTGCTTTTTGGTTTTATCTCTTCAGGCTCAGGTTTTTTAGAGGGCCTGTATAAGTCAAAAATAAAGTCTAGTTCTTCACGCTCTAGTGATGGTTTCATGAGTATTCCTTCAATTTAATACTTTAATATGATGTAGGGTATGGTCATTCGACTGAATAAAAAGTGAATAGTTACATTTGAAGTTGTACTAAATTGTAACCGGCGGGTTTTAAGGGATGAGAGGGGTTTATTTGTTAATTTATATGGAGTTAAGGTGAATTTTGATAACTCTTTTTAACTAAAAATATACAGCTGAATTTAATTTATTGCGTACTTACTATTTGCATATAATGCAGTGGCTATAAATATAACGGTACAAATATAACGGTACAAATATAACGGTATAAATACAGCCTTAACCATTAACTAACGGCAGTGTTACGGTAAATACTACACCATCACCTTGTTCGTTGTTTTGCGCGGTTACACTGCCTTTATGGTAGTCGCACACCAGCCTTACAATATAAAGCCCTAATCCCAAATGTGGCTGTTGCTGCATTTGCTGGCTACGTACCGACACCATTGAATCAAAAATATGCTCAGTTAACCCTTCAGGTAAAGCGGGACCAGTATTACTCACAGTTAATGTTGCTTTATTTTCGCTCTGCTTAAGGCCTACATTAATAGCCGTATTGGCTTCACTAAACTCCAGCGCGTTATTAATAAGTTTATCAAGCAGCTGAGCTATAAACTCCGGAGCACCTTGCATAGGTAATTTGTTTTGGCATACATCAAGCGTAAATAACTGGTTTGGGTAAGTAAGCTGATAGCCTTGCATGCAGCCATTTATTACTTTTTGTAAATCAAAAGGTTCAGGTTCGTTGCTTTGAATGCTTTGCTCAAGGCGAGTGGCTTCGCTCATGGTGGTTATTATTTTACCTAAGCGTTCAACGCCTTCACTGGCGCGGTCGAGGTATTTTTGGCTCTGCTCGTTCTGTGGCAAGCTTTGTAAGTTCTCGAGTGATGAGCGCACTACGGCAACTGGCGTGCGCAGCTCATGCGATAACCGCGACGACATATTTTCTAAGTAATCGGTATAGCCACCAAGTCGGCTCACAATGTTTGAAAAACTACGAGACAGATCCCCAATTTCATCGTTAGCATCGCTGTAATTAATACTGCCGGTAACACGCCCTTGTGCATCAATTGCTTGCTCAGCGGTATCGCGCAGCCGCCTAATTCGGTTCGATATACGTGAGGCAAAAAAGAACAATGTGACAGTACCAATTAGCATCACAGCTAAAATAACGTTAAAGAGTTTTTCAAGTGACTTGTTACGCAGCGTACGTACGCCGTTTGTGGTTTCCTCTGCTATTACCGCGCCAATTACTTGGTCTTGAATCCAAATAGGGTAAGCGGCCGATAAAATAACGGCTTTGCTGTCGGGAGTTAAGCGCCAAGACGATGCAGGTTGTCCTTTTAATGCTTTCGCTAAATGTGTGCCCTGCATAGAAGCTACATCGTGCAGGGTATCTAAAAACTCATTTTCGGGGCGCGTTAATATTTTATAGTAAATTGGGTGTAAGTAATTTTGCTCAAAGCGCTGCCACCAAGTTTCAGGTGCTTTGTTAGCAAGTCCATCAGCCCATACGCCATCTGCATTTTGAATAGTACCCGATTGCGCAAGTACACGATGATGGTTATCAACCACCCAAATGCGGCTACCACTGTGGCCCATACCTTTTAAAATACGGCTAATTTCTGGAGAAGGGACTAATACTGAGCCTAAATCGTTTGGGTTATTTAAGTTTGAGGTCGACATTATTTTAGGCTCTAGCAATGCCTCTTTACTATCAATGTCAACAATAGCAAAGCCAAGTTTGTTGCCCAGCATGCTAATAGGAAAGCGCAGCTCTACGTTATAACCTGATTCGGTACTTTCAAAATAGCCCTGAATTTTTGTAAAAGGGGCTTTGGTATTTGCATCAAACGCATTAACCCAGCCATCTTGGCGTGGCGCAATTATATAGGTATTAAATTGGCCGTCAGGTGTTTTTAAGCCAATTTGTAAATAATCGTTATTGGTAATGCTTAAACTATTTTTAGCGCGATAAATAAGGGTATTGTCGGTGACTTTAAATGCGGCGTATAAGTAGTTATCAAACTTGCCAACCATATGATCAAACGATAAGTCACTGGCTTGATGTTTGTTATCTGTTTTTTGTAAATAGCGTTTGTCGTAGTGCCAAAATAACGGTTGATAGCTGTCCCAATCGTTAAGTTTACCGTCGAGCTGAATAGGGTTTTTAAGATTATAAGCGTATAAATCACGACCTTTTACAACTTGGTCTAAAAAGTTGGTTTGCTCGTCAAATAATGCAGGGCGCTCATGTAATGCGGTAGCAAGTGCGCGAGTGGTGCCTACGAGGGTTTTTTCTTGGCCTTGGCGTAAAAACTTTTCCATTTCCCATACGTACTCGTAGCCAAGCCACGGTAGCAAAAACAAAAAACATGAAAGTAATATAAATTTACTGCGTAGACCAAATCGTAGCATTAGTATTCTTCCCACCTGTAGCCCATGCCATACACGGTATCTATGCAATCAAAGGAGCTGTCGAGTGCTATAAATTTTTTACGAATACGCTTTACGTGTGAAGTAATAGTGCTGTCGTCTACATAAATTTTTGCATCGCTCATTAAATCGTTACGGCTTTTAACATGGCCTGGTCGCTGGGCGAGTGAATGCAGCATCCAAAACTCGGTTACGGTTAAATCAACTAATTGTTGCTGCCAAAATACCTGCATACGTTGCGTGTCGAGCGTTAACTGCCCGCGTGTTATGAGTGCATTTGCATCAGCGGGTTGTTCAAGTGCTTCCATTCGGCGAAATAGCGCACCAATACGTGCAGCCAAGTGAGCCAAGCTTATGTCTTTTGTTAGGTAGTCGTCGGCGCCCATGCGTAGGCCGCATACGGTATCTATTTCGCTATCGCGGGCGGTTAAAAAAATAATAGGCAGTGTTTTAGAAAGCGATCGCAATGTTTGGCACAGTAAAAAACCACCATCTATTTCATGGCCTAGGCCAATATCAACAATGGCTAAATCGGGCAGGGCATTTTTAAATGCAGCTTCAGCGCTGGCGCGATCGGCAAAGCCACTGACTTGGTAGCCCTGTGCGCTCAGCATTTCTATGTAGTTTTCGCGGATTGCGGGTTCATCTTCAACGATGGCTATTTTTTTCATCTTAATCATTATCCTATCGGCTCTGCTGTGCACTATATCGAAGTTTTTAAGCTAAGTACGCTTAAAAAGGCAATTGCCATTTTTTTGCCACAATTGCTCAGCAGTTTGCCATTTTTGATCCCCTTTGTTGCCACTTGAACTTGTTTTAATAGGTCCATCAAAACAAAACATCACAAATTAAAAAGTAAGTTTAAGGGTCAAATCATGAAGAAGACATTAATTGCATTAACACTCGTTGCTAGTTTTTGTACTCCAGCAATTGCCTCAACATCTAACACGCCATCAAAAGAAGCCCATAAAGAAACGGCTATTGGTTTAGGTGCAGGCGCTATTATTGGCGGCGTAGTAGGCGGGCCAATAGGCGCGTTTATTGGGGCATTTGCCGGTGGTTTAATAGGTGATTCAAAAGTAGCTGATAACAAAATTGCAGAGCAAGAGCGTGCAATTACGGTTATGAAAGAAAAAACCAGCGATTACCAACACGTGCTTAACCACAACAATATGTTAGAGCAACAGCTAGAAGTGCTTGCCAATCAAAATGAGCAGTTTACTCAAGTTCAAATTAATAACTTATTGGCGATGACGGTGCAATTTAAAACAGGTTCAAGTGTTATTGCCCCGCATTTTGCACTGCAGTTAGACCAACTCGTTACCTTGTTAAACAACCAACCACAACTCGCACTTGATTTAAGTGGCTTTGCCGATCAGCGCGGCGATGAGCAAGCCAACCTTTTACTTTCTAAAGCGCGTGTAAATGCCGTGCAAAGCTATTTAATAAAGCACGGTGTGAGCCACAAACGTTTAAGCACGCAGGCATTTGGCGAGCAGCAAACATTGGCTAACAGCAACACGGTGGAAGATAACTTTTTTGATAGACGCGTAACGCTTACCACTCGCTCAATGAATCCAGTAAATGGCCAAACGGCGAGTAACTAAATCTAACTGAATCTAAGTAAAACAAAGCGTTCGATGGAGTGATTTTATGTTGAGTAAACCGACCAAAATGCTTACTAAAGTAAGCATTTTTATATTCATAGCGATTGTGCTGTTAGCGAGCTTCAAAAGCCATGCGCAATCACCCAAGTTAGAACTTTTTGATAGCAATGGTGCGCCAGCAGGCCCAGCAATAATATTAAAAAGCGACGCCAATATGACCTTAACTGGCCTGATTAATCATGTTGTAGTCACGCAAACCTATCAAAACGAAAACCCGTTTGCGGTTAATGCGCGCTACGTTTTTCCATTGCCTGATGAAAGCGCCGTACATGCCATGACTATGCGTATAGGTGAGCGAGTCATTAAAGGCCAAATTGATAAAAAAGTGGAAGCCGAAAAAAAATACGAAGAAGCTAAAAAAGCAGGTAAGCAAGCGGCCCTTGTACGCCAGCAACGCGCCAATATGTTTATTACGAATGTGGCAAACATTGGTCCTGGTGAGCAAGTAATTATTGAGCTTGAGTATCAAGAAATAATTGATTACAGCAGCGGCACATTTGCTATTAGATTTCCTACTACCATTACACCGCGTTATCACGCGATTAGTGGTGAAGTTGAGGTGAGTACTCAGAACCAAACGCACTTTAACTCACTCCCAACGGGATGGTTAAGCCCTGTTTACAGTATTAAAAGCAGTAATCAAAATGATAACGTACCAAGCAGCCAATTTAGCTTAAACATAGATATAGACGTAGGCTTAGAGCTGGTGGATATCAATTCTAAATTTCACAATGTTGATGTGCAAAACACCGCGTTTGGACAATATAAAATAGCGTTAAATGAGACAAATGCAGTTAATCGCGACTTTGTACTTGAGTTTAAACCGCTGCAAAAAGAGCAAGCTCAAGCCGCATTTTTTACTCAGCAGTTTGAAAATGGTGACCGATACGGGCTTGCTATGCTAATGCCACCAGGGGATCATTTCACACAAACACAGCGCTTACCTCGTGAAATGGTATTTGTAGTTGATACGTCAGGCTCTATGCATGGGCAATCTATGGAGCAAGCTAAAAAAGCGTTGTTTTATGCACTTTCATTACTTGATAGCGACGACAGCTTTAACATTATTGGTTTTGACAACATAGTAACTCCAATGAGCGATAAACCACTTATAGCCAGTGACTTTAATTTACGCCGTGCAGAGCGATTTATTTATAGCCTAGAGGCCGACGGTGGCACTGAAATACAAGGTGCGCTTAATGCCGTACTTGATGGTAGCGAGTTTGATGGTTTTGTGCGCCAAGTTGTATTTTTAACTGATGGCAGCGTAAGTAATGAAGATGCATTATTTAAAAATATTCAAAGTAAATTAGGCGATAGCCGCTTATTTACAGTGGGTATTGGCAGCGCACCGAATAGCTTTTTTATGCGCCGAGCGGCAGATATAGGTAAAGGCTCATTTACGTTTATAGGCAGCACAAGCGAGGTGCAACCTAAAATGCAGCAGTTGTTTGATAAGCTTGCACATCCGGCTATTACTAATTTGGGGCTAAGCGATGAAAGCGGTAACAGCTTAGATTTTTGGCCGTCACCACTACCTGATTTATATTTTGGTGAGCCTATCATGGTCGCCATAAAACTTAATAATGCTAAAAATGTGGTACTTGCTGGGCAAACAGCACAAGGTCCTTTAAGTATTAAATTAAGTACACAAAATAGCTCAAGCGCTCAAGGTATAGCAAAACTGTGGGCGCGCCAAAAAATCAAGTCATTACTTTTATACAACGAGCAAAGTGTAGTTAAAGATGAAGTACAGGAGCTTGCGCTTACTCATCAATTACTTAGCCCGTTTACTGCTTTTATAGCGATTGAACAAACTCAAATAAAAGAAGTGGCAGAGCAAACGGCGCAAGCTACTAATGCAGTACCACAAGGTATGGCAATGCGTTTACCGCAAACCGATGGGCAAAGCAGGTTACATATATTACTAGGCTGTATTTTATTATTGGGATTTAGCGCCCTTAAAATAAACCGATCATTTAAATTAAGCAGGGCACGTAAATGAAAAAGTGGCTAAGCGCGGGTTTACTAATAGCTGGGCTTGGATTATTTGGTCACGGTGCTTATATGCAGGCAAAAGCATGGCTTGCTCAAGTATTAATTGAGCAAGCATGGCAAGAGGCGCTTAAATCACCCGGCACTAAAGTAAAGCCGTGGTATTACGCCGACAGCTACGTGACTGCAAAGCTTGATTGGCCAAGCCATAATAAAACATTAAGTGTATTGGCTGGAGCGAGTGGTCGTAATTTAGCGTTTGCGCCTAGCCAATTTTTACCTGCAGGGGAGCTGGGCGGAAAAGAATTTGGAAACGAAAAGGGCGCGCTAATAGCTGGGCATAACGACACCCACTTTGCATTTTTACAAAACGCCAAAGTGGGAGAGGCGTTTACTTTGCAGCTGCAAAGTGGGGTGATTCAAAATTATAAGGTAACGGGGATTGAGGTTATTCATCAATCCCAAAACTCATTTTTACAAACACCTGGGCTGTATTTGCTTACCTGTTACCCTTTTGATTCGCTTGCCTCGGGTACTGATTTAAGATTGCTTGTATCTGCGCAAATGTCTTCGCCTGATTCACTAAGCGGTATATCAACCACGAGTTCTTGATGGCGCTGGCTTACCATTACGCCAATAAATACCACAAATATGCTCAGCCATTGCCAAACGTTGAGCACTTCGCCCAAAATAATAGCTGACAAAATAAGTGTAAAAATAGGAATTAAATTAGAGTACGCAGCAGCGGTTAATACCGATACCTTGCTAATTGCATAGTTGTACATGCCGTAGCCGCCAAGGGTTACACACGAGCCTAAATACAAAATGCTCATGAGCGCAGTTAAGTCGTGTTGATTTTCGCTTGGTAGGTCGATAAAAAATAAAAACGGCGCAAAAAACAAGCTGCCGCTAATACCTTGCAACGCAATTAAAGTCAGGGGCGAGTAGCGATTAGCTAAATGTTTAATACTTACGGTATAAAATGCAGCGCACACCATAGCCATAAGCTCTAAAAAGTTACCTAGTAACGGATTAGGTGCTTGGTCGGTACTTGGTGAAAGAAGCGTAAGTAAAATACTGCCGCCTATACACAGCGTAAAACCGACAACAATGGCTTTGCTTATATGCTCTTTAAGTAATACAAAGGCAAGCAACGCAATAATAATAGGCAAGCAAGAGACAATGACACCGGCCTGCGAGGCTGATGTGTATTCCATTGCATGGCCTTCAAATAAAAAGTATAAGCAAGGCTCAGCAAGCGACATACCCACTAAATACTTCCAGTCACCTTTTAAGTACTCAAACCGAATAACGTAGCGCCATAAACAAAGCGACAAAACTAACGTGGTGAGCATGCGTAAAAATATCACCAATGCAGGGTCGTAAATAGCAATGGCGTATTTCAGCGCAATAAAAGAGCTGCCCCATAAAAAGGTGGCAATAATTAAACATAAACTGGCAGGCATAGAGAGTAATTTACTTAATTTAATAAAATCAGATCCTAGCATGAAAATTTTTAACTTGTTCAAAAATACCGAGCTGGTATAAATTAATTCATCTTTAATTAATCAATAGTAAAAAGCACATGCAAAGGGAACAGGTAATAGTTGTAAAGCTTGGTACAAGCGTACTAACTGGCGGCACCGATAAGCTAGACAAAGCACATATGGTTGAATTAGTACGCCAATGCTGCGAGCTTAAAAAGCAGGGGCATCAGGTTATTTTAGTATCGAGCGGCGCGGTTGCTGCTGGGCGCGAACAACTATTAAAACCCTGTGGCAGAAGCTTAATTGATAAACAAATGCTTGCTGCAATTGGACAAGGTCAACTTATTCATATTTGGCAGAGCTTGTTTGCTTTATATGGGGTAAATGTAGGGCAAATGCTGCTTACTCGCGCTGATGTAGACGACAGAGAGCGCTACCTTAATGCCCGCGATACACTCAATGCGTTATTAAATTACGACGTTGTGCCCATCATTAACGAAAATGACGCAGTCGCTACCAGTGAAATAAAAGTAGGCGACAACGATAATTTATCGGCACTTGTTGCTATTTTGGCTAATGCTAATAAATTATTGCTACTTACCGATCAAGAAGGGTTATTTACCAGCGATCCTCGCACAAATGCCGATGCCACCCTCATTGGCGAAGTAACACATATAAACGATGAGCTGCGCCAACTTGCTGGTGGCAGTGGTACAAACTTAGGTACTGGCGGCATGGCAACCAAATTACAAGCAGCCGACATCGCAAGGCGTGCAGGCGTTGAAGTCATTATTGCTAAAGGCGCTGGTAAAAACGTTATTTTAAAATGTATGAGTGACGAGTTACCTGGTACACGCTTTTTAAAACTCACCGCCCCAAAAGATGGCCGTAAAAAATGGCTACTAGCTGGGCCTAAAAGTACCGGCCAAATTGTTATAGATGCAGGTGCTATTAGTGCCCTTCAAAATAAAGGTGCAAGCTTACTTGCTAAAGGCGTTACTAATGCATTTGGACGTTTTGAAAGAGGCGATTTAATTGATTTAATAGATACTAAAAATCAAGTAATTGCACGTGGCTTAACGCGTTTTAGCAGTACCGAGGTAAATAAAATCAAAGGCGCACACTCAAATCAAATAGGTGAGTTACTTGAATACGATAGTGGTGCAGAAGTATTGCATCGCGACGACTTAGTATTACTTTAATACCTATTCTAAAGGATTAGTTAATAAGTATTACCTCATAACTTAGTAAATTCATGAGTATTGTCTAGACTAATAAAAGTTTAATTAGTTTAGGCAGTGTAATGAAGGCAAATAAGTGTGGGCACGAATGGATTATTAAGCTTACCCAGCAAGAGGAAGAAAGTGATTTAGATAGCGCATTAATACAAATAATTAGCGACTTGCTCGAAGTTGATAATTTTGCCATTTACGTCAATAAAAATTTTTCAGCCCCCATACCCCCTACTCTTATTAATTCAAACAGTAATTTAGAGCAATTAAGCCCAGATGAAGCATCATTGTTATTACAAAAGGTCACTCAAAATAAAATTAGGGTGAGCTATGCCTTTAGTAGCACATCAAGTTACGTGCCTATTTATCATTTTGGAAAAGTAGTCGGCACTTTATTAATAGAAACCGAGCAAGAATTACCAGAACGAATAACTATGTTAGCTGTACATATTTTAAATATTTATGCTAATCAGCTTGGGCTATTATATAAGTCGCGGTTAGATCCACTTACAGAGCTTTTAAATAGGCAAACATTTGATAAAAAAGTAATTGAGATTGTATCGGGTAACGGTTTTTTGTTACCAAGAAATGATAACAATAAAAAGCGACGTTGGTATTTAGCTATTGCCGATATCGACAACTTTAAAAATATTAATGATAACTACGGGCATGTAATTGGCGATGAGGTTATTTTACTTGTTGCACGGCTACTAAAAAATAATTTTAGAATTGAAGACTATGTATTTAGGTATGGTGGTGAAGAATTTGCAATGTTATTTCAAGCAAAAACAGAGGCTGATGCACATGTTGCACTTAACCGGTTACGCCTTAATGTTGCCCAATACCCTTTTCCACAAATTGGCCAATTAACCATTAGCATTGGTTTTTTAGAGTTAGTGAGTATTGATACTGTATCGAGTATTGTAAATCAGGCTGATTTAGCGCTTTACTACTCTAAAAATACTGGCCGTAATAGAGTTACCTCCTACAGTGAATTAGAAGTTAATAACGAACCAAAGATAGATAACAGTATTGAGCTTTTTTGATTGTAAATTTGTGCTAAAATCTGGCTCCTTAAATTGTTGTAAGCAGAGCACAGAACATGAAATTAGTTCGTTGGTTTTTAGGTTGTATAATCTTATTCTTTAATTTTGTATTTACTCCTCGCAGTAAAAAGCGTGCAAGCGACGAGCAAGCACAGCTTGATCAGCAAACCTCACAATTTAAACTGTACCAATTTAAAGCATGCCCGTTTTGTGTAAAAGTACGCCGCGCTATTAAGCGCGAAGGCTTAAACATAGAAACGCGTGATGCAAAAAATAATGAGCAATATCGTCAAGAGCTTCTTGAGCAAGGCGGCAAAGTTAAAGTGCCTTGTCTGCGTATAGAGAAAAATGGCCAAGTACAATGGCTGTATGAATCAAACGATATTATTGCTTACTTAAACAAAGTAGCTGCATAAACCACTTTTATTATCTCACTTATTTAAAGAGAATTTACCATGACAATTCGCACCCGTGTTGCCCCGTCGCCAACTGGTGACCCGCATCTTGGCACCGCTTATATCGCCTTATTTAACTACTGTTTTGCTAAACAACAAGGCGGTGAATTTGTACTTCGTATAGAAGATACAGACCAAGTACGTAGCACGCCAGAGTCTGAACTTGCGATTATGGATAGCTTACGCTGGTTAGGGCTTGAGTGGGATCATGGTCCTGATGTGGGTGGCGAATTTGGTCCTTACCGTCAATCTGAGCGTAGCGATTTATATAAAAAATACGCGCATCAGTTAGTTGACGATGGTAAAGCGTTTTACTGCTTTGCAACAAGCGAAGAGCTTGATCAAATGCGTGAAGAGCAAATGGCAGAAGGCTTGCGCCCTAAATACGACGGTCGTGGTTTAAACCATACAGATGAAGAAATTAAAGCAAACTTAGCGGCAGGCAAACCTTACGTTATACGTATGAAAATCCCAAGCGAAGGCACATTTAAGTTTAACGACTACCTACGAGATGAAATTGAGATCCCGTGGGAAAACGTAGACATGCAAGTGCTTTTAAAAGCGGATGGTTTCCCAACGTACTTTTTAGCGAACGTAGTTGATGACCACCATATGCAAATTAGTCATATTTTCCGTGGCGAAGAGTGGATTAACTCAGCACCTAAGTTATTAAAACTTTACGAAGATTTTGGTTGGGAAGCGCCAGTACTTGGTCATTTACCATTACTACGTAACCCAGATAAATCAAAGCTATCTAAGCGTAAAAACCCAACGTCTATTAACTACTATAAAGAAATGGGTTACCTGCCAGAAGCCGTGCTTAACTACTTAGGTCGTATGGGTTGGTCAATGCCAGATGAGCGTGAAAAGTTCACACTTAATGAAATGATTGAAAACTTTGACATGAAGCGCGTATCGCTTGGTGGCCCAGTATTCGACGTGGATAAATTAAGCTGGTTAAACGGCATGTGGATCCGCGAAAATCTAACCGACGAGCAGTTAATTCAGCGCTTTGTTGATTGGAAGTTTAACGGTGAAATGTTAGCTAAAGTATTACCTGAGGCTAAAACGCGTATTAATACCCTTTCGGATATGGTTGAGCTGGCAGGGCACTTTGTAGGTGGTATTCCAACTTACGACCCTGCGCTATTAACAGCTGGTAAAGCAGACGAAAACGTAATACGCCAAGCACTACAATTTTTTGTATGGCAGCTAGAAGGCTTACGTAGCTTTGATAAGCCCGCTATTTTTGCAATTGCAAAAGAAGTGGCTACATTCCACGAGCTTAAAATTAAAGACTTTTTAGAGCCAATTTTTGTCGCAATTACAGGCAAAACATCAAGTACGTCAGTGCTTGATGCAATGGAAATATTAGGCTCTGACTTATCACGTGCTCGTTTACGTGTTGCGCTTGCTCATTTAGGTATTTCTAAAAAGCAGGCTAAAAATATAGAGCGTGCGTACCGCGAATACCCAAGTGCATAATTGCTAAACAATGTACTTTTAAAAGCCGAGCTTAGTAAAATAAGTTCGGCTTTTTTGTTTCAGGCTGTTTAGCTATATGACATCGTATTTTGATATTGTTTAGCCTAAGCATTCATAATTTACTAAATGCTACAATGCGGCATATAAACTCATAGGAGGCAGTATGATTGCACCTGTAAAAAACAAAGCCATTTTTAGCAGTAACACATTTTCGATAAACCTTGTTACTTACCCAACCAATCATAGCGTAATGAACCATATTGACCCTGTGCAGCAAGGGCGCTATTACAAGCTTAATTTTGTATTAGAGAAACCTAAAGCGGGTGGGGTATTTAAATGCTCAAAATGCATTATAAATTTATTTAATCGCGTGTATTTGTTCAGACCCGATAAGTACGAACACAGCGTATCTAAAATCGAGTCTGGAAAGCGTGTACTACTGAGCTTTGCGCTTAATATATAATTTGCACTTTTACTTATTAATAGTCGTAGGCCTGTCCGGTGCATAAAACAGATAGGTCGCAGTACGATACAGAGGTTTCACTACAGGAATTAATAGTAAAAGCATTCCCGCCCCTGCGCATAGCATCAGCTTTAAGTAAATCAATCGCGTTTGATTTAG
This sequence comes from Pseudoalteromonas sp. SR45-1, assembly GCF_014163655.1. Classification (NCBI taxonomy): domain Bacteria; kingdom Pseudomonadati; phylum Pseudomonadota; class Gammaproteobacteria; order Alteromonadales; family Pseudoalteromonadaceae; genus Pseudoalteromonas; species Pseudoalteromonas sp. SR45-1. The sequence goes on from NZ_JACJDR010000002.1 coordinate 255,588, forward strand.
AGCGATTGTAGCTTACATTATTGTTGCCCATACCGTCGCCATCACAGCTTTCACCTTCTATTCGGCCTAAAAGTGTTGCGCCACTTTCGTGTGCTTCTTGGTCGCTATAAAATTGCTGTAAATCTCTTTTATTAACGTAGGTGCCAATTTCTTGAGATAAAACACCGTTGTCTATGTCTGTATGATAGGTCATTCCTGAACAACCGGTTATTGTGGCCAGCACTGTTATTGCCGCTATAAAACGTAGCATATTTATTAGTCCTTTAATTTATTATTTAAAGTAGTAAATTACTAACAAAATCAAACGCTGGCAATGTTTGCTAACGGGTAAATTGTTAGCATTTGTAAATGTATTTAGATTTTACTGAGCATAGGGTAAGTAAACAAAAAGAAGTGGCAAACATTAACTAACCAATGACATATAATAGCCCACTCTAAGCGCTGCGTTTTATAAAAAATATAGCTATATCCTAAGCCTGCAATAAATGAGACCAATACATAGTTAAATCCTCCAGCAAAATGCGCCAAAGCAAACACTGCAGCTGTCATTATTGGGGCAAGTAGCGCTAGGCGAGTAGATGTGATTATTTGGCTAAGTTTGGTTTGTAATAAACCTCGAAATAAAGCTTCCTCAGCTACACAGGTAAATAAAAGATTAATAGCAATAAAGGCTAACCAAAAGTTGGGCACTTTTGGGTTAAAGCTTACAAGTCCAAGTGTTAAAGCCGCAGTGAGCGAAGCTAAAACAGTAGTAATAACTATTAAAATGGGTTGTTTAACGTTTAATGGGCCTGCTTTATTAGAGTCTGCTTTTAAAGCTTTTTTATTCGAATAAAAGTAAGCACAAAGGAATAACCCAGCCATAGCTTTATCAAAATTAGCATAAAGGGTAAAAGCAATCGCATCGCTTGTAATACGCTCATCTATAACAATAGGGAGGTTATTAAAACCAGGCACCCAATGAAGTGCTAATGCCAGTGAGGAAATTATAAAAACAGTACCTAAAATAGCGCGTATTATTGCCCGCTTTGCATTTAGCACACAGTAGTATAAAACAACGTAAAGCCCAATGCTGAGCAGAGCATACAAATTTATATAACCTTGAAAATACCCACTTACTACACTTAAAGCCATTAAGTAGTGCCAAAGGGGTTGCCGCATTATTGATATTTTGCAGTACGGAAAAACACATATAATTGATAGTGCTAATAAATAAAAGGCCATTGTTTTTTATTACTCTGTTTTATTTAGCCATTAATCTAACAGATTCGACCTCTCAATATTTTTTTTCTGGTAATATAGATAGGTTATAAGCAGTTTAAGCAGTGAACAAACTATGTTAAGTCCTTTTTTTCAGCAGCATGCTGATTATGTTTCTATCTCTCGTGAGCAGGGTTGTCGCTTCGCTAAATGCGTTGCTGACGATTACAATCCACTTCATGACAAAGATGCCAAAAAGTTTTGCGCGCCAGGAGACTTACTTTTTTCATTGGTACTAGACCGCTACGGTATTAGTGAACAAATGGAATTTACTTTTGCCGGTATGGTTGATGAAAACACCAAACTTCATTTCCCTGAGGGAGCCGATGAGTTTGATGTAACCAATGGCGAAAAAGTCATTTTAAAGGTAAAGCGCAGCGGTAAAACCAGCCAATGCCCAGCACTAACTAATAGTCTAATAAAAAATTATGTTGAGTTTTCTGGTACTACCTTTCCGCATGTAATTATCCCATTAATGGGCAAGCAAGAGGTAATGATAAACCCTGCTCGTCCGATGATAATTTACGAATCAATGCTTATTAATCTTGATAACCTTGATATAACAGCGCCAATACTTGAATTTGCAGAGCCAAGCTTTGAGTACACTGGTAAGCGCGGAAAAATTACACTACGTTTTAACCTGTTAGAAAACGGCGTTAAAGTGGGTTGTGGTGAAAAGCACATGGTGGTTTCGGGTATTCGCGAATACTGCCAAGCAACAGTTGACGATTTAATAGCGTTTTACAACGAACGTAAAGCGACACTAAAGCCAGCTTAAAGCTACAGCAAATTATAAAAGGCGCTAAATACAACGGTTATTTAGCGCCTTTTTTATTATTTTAGCGCTAAAGCGAAAGAGAGCAATCACGATTAAATACTTTTCTGGACTGGTTAATTTACGCAGTACAGTAATATGCGTACAATAGCGCTCTTTGTTATTTTAAAGCTAAGCCTATGTCTGCCACTACGTTCTCATCACTTAATCTCGACCCGTTATTATTAACAGCGATTGAGCAAAATAATTACACTCAGCCTACCGCAATTCAGATTAAAACTATTCCGCCTATTTTAGCCGGAAGTGATGTAATGGGCAGCGCGCAAACAGGTACGGGTAAAACCGCCGCCTTTGTTTTACCTCTGTTACATAAGCTTTTAAATACCCCTAAAAAAGATGAGCAAGGCCTTGCCCGCGTTGTAATTTTAACGCCAACACGAGAGCTTGCTCAGCAAGTATTTGCCAGCTTTGAAAAGTACGCACAAGGCACTAACATCAATGGTGCTTTAGCCTATGGTGGTGCAAGTATTGGCCCTCAAATAAAAGCACTTAAAACAGCACAAGTTATAGTGGCCACACCAGGGCGTTTGCTTGATCATATAGTTAAAGGCAGTGTGGTACTTTCAAGCGTAGACTCTTTAGTGTTTGACGAAGCCGACCGCATGCTTGATATGGGTTTTATTGATGAAATAAGACGTATATTGCGCCATATTCCAGGCGATCGCCAAACCTTATTATTTTCAGCTACGTTTGATGACAGCGTGTTTGAGCTCAGTAAAAAGTTACTAAAAAATCCAGAGCTAATTGAAGTAGATAAACGTAACTCAGCAGCCGTTGAAGTAGAACAAATTATTTATTCGGTTGATGAGGACCGCAAACGCGAGCTTGTATCGCACATGATTGGCATGAAAAACTGGCGCCAAGTGCTTATTTTTACTCGCACAAAACAAATGGCTGATCAGCTTGCTAAAGAAATGTGTAAAGATGGTTTAAAAACCGAATCAATCCATGGCGACAAATCGCAAGGCGCACGCGACCGTGCATTGCAAAACTTTAAAGAAGGTATTACACGCGTACTTGTTGCAACCGATGTAGCTGCGCGTGGTTTAGATATTTCTACACTTAGATACGTAATTAATTTTGAACTGCCGTACATTGCCGAGGATTATGTGCACCGTATTGGCCGTACAGGTCGCGCTGGTGAACAAGGGCTTGCTATGTCATTGGTAAGTCTTGATGAGCAATGGCTGCTAGAAGAAATTGAAGTATTACTCGATACGCGTTTAACGCCGCAGTGGTTAGAAGGTTACGAGCCTGACTTAAATAAAAAGCCCAAAGATAATCGTAAAAATACGAATAAATCTCGAAAAGATCGCGATAAAAAACGCATTACAGGTAAAAGAGAGCCAAGTAGACGTCGTAAATAATAGCTTTTAGTTTACTTTTTTGCCTATACTGGAGCTATTAAATAGCCGAGGTAAAGTTAATGTTTGAAACTGATAAATGGGCATTCTCTGGTGTTGATGGCCAAATATCTTTGCATAAATGGCAAAAAACAATGGACCTTATCACGGGGCTTTTTTCAGCCCCGTCTGGTTATATAGTTCAGGCAACAAGCAAAGGCTATCGCGTTGTTATTAGAAATAACGAAGGTGGCTCAAGCTTTGAAACCAACCCGATACTTCCCCCTCAAACTCCTCTTTTTTGTCGGCACGTCGCTGAAACTAATAATATTTTATATGTTAATGATGCAAGCAATAACGATGCATGGAACACCCTCCCAGAAGTAGTTGAGGACGGTGTTGAATCCTACTTAGGCTTACCTATTCATTGGCCAGAAGGTGAAGTATTTGGCACGCTATGCTTAAAAGACACTAAAATAACTAGCTACACCGATGAATACTTTGAGCTCATAGAGCAACTACGCGATTTAATTGAAGACGACCTAGCGCTTGTTTACAGCTATGAACAAATGCGCGAAATAGCCATGTTAGACTCATTAACAGATATTTATAATCGCCGAGCACTTAACTTACTAGCTCAGCAAAAGCTTAATTTAGCACTGCGTTTGGGCTTCGACGTATGTTGCTTGTTTATTGATATAAACGACTTTAAAAAATTAAACGACACCTTTGGACATGAAGTGGGTGACAAAGCCTTAATTATATTGGCAGATACGCTAAAAAACCATTTAAGGGATGCCGACATAGTAGGGCGTTTAGGTGGTGATGAGTTTGTTGCAGTAATGCAATTAAGTGATAAAAGCAAAATTAACTACATCATGGATAAAATATCCTCAGAGTATTCAAAAGCTTTACTCAAAGAAGACGTTTGCGATTTATCGCTCAGCATAGGTTATAGCTTTACTAATAAACAAAAGCAGCCTTTTGAAACGCTATTAAATGATGCAGACCACGCAATGTATAAAAATAAACAAGCGTATAAGCTCGCTAAAAAGTTGAACAATAAGTAGGAAAAAAATAAACGTTATTTTCAAAAAAACATCAGCGTTAAATTAACGCTGATGTTTTAATTAGCCTCAATTAAGGTTGATCATTGAAATAGAAAGGATAAATATTTCATAAATTAGCTTTAAAGAAAAAATGAATATTTACTTCAATATCCTCTCCCATATCAACTATGCCTAATTTAAAAGGATTAGATTCGCCTATTTGACATTTAAATAAAGTGTCTTTATCTGATATACAATAAAAACTATCAATAGCTCCGTAGTTTAATTTTAAACAGTAAGCTGTAGTATTATCGGGCCAAATTATTTCTCTATCTGTGAAACTGAAGCCATTATCAACTAGGTATTGCTGTATTCCCCTTGTAATAACTACAGCTTTAATACCAGAGCTTACGCTGGGAAAGTTCTTAGCCTGCGAGCATCCACGCTTTCGTAATATCAAATTAAGCTCATTCATTATATGTTTTGTTAAAATAGAGCCTATATTCCAAAAGTCTGTGTCTATATTGTTGTTTCTTAAAAAAGTTGTTCTAGGTAGCTTTACACTAAATGAAGATATGCTTTCATTTACTAATTTTATTTGCTTCAACCCTATTAAAGTTATAGGGCTATTTTCTATTTCGTCTTCAAATACTTTCTTAATTTTTTTAAAAGCATTTGGGTCTAAATCTCCATTTTTTTCAAGCTCTAATTTATATTCGTCTAACTCTTTTATCATCGTAGCTAGAAGAGTATTTGCTGCATTTAAAACTTCATCAATAGTTAAGTAATGACTCGATATGAAATGGGATACTTCGTTAATTAAGACGATGTTTTTTACAATAATCTCTAACCTTTTAGCCGAATAGATAAGAATACTTAAGTCTTGATATTGGAACTGCTTACAGGAAAATAAAGGTTTTTTATTATTGTAAATGCATTTAATAACCTCATAGATTAGAAGCATCCCTGATGAATGAATTATGTTCTCTCTTGGTGAATCTCCAAAGACAAAATAATCTAACTTTTCTGAATTTGTAATGTGCGAAAATATTTCATCTATCGAACTCGGTAATAGCTCTGATGTAAGGTTGTTAAAATTTGTTTTTATTGGGTTGTTTATATTCCTTATTGTTAGGAGGTGACTCTCTTTATTATGGAAATACAGAAGGAAAGTATATGTTAACTGTTCTGCAGCCTTAACATATGCGTTGTCCCAAACCTCTAGCATAAATTCATCGACCTTTTTGTCATCCTGGACGCCTGCATTTTTTAGGACTAACGTGATCTGAGATTTAGTGACTTTTGATTCATTATTTTTAAATAATTCTTCTAGTTCTTTATGTAGGTTAGTTTTGTATAAGTGCTCACCAATTTTGAAGTGAAAGAAAAAGTAAAAATAAGAGCCATTTTTCTCTCTCTGCCATAATGATTTACAAATATTTTTATAAAGCTCTGTTATGATATGTATATTTTCTTTCTTAGAGTGCCATATCAGAGTTCTCAAATGCTTTATTAAGTCAGGAATGCAAATATTAACTCTGTTCTTAAAATGTTCGAATTCAATTAAAAACCTACCGGATGTAAGCGGTTTATATGTATCGTCCCTTTTGCTCTCAACCCACACTATAATTTCATTTAATCTACTTAAAGATATATCATGTTTTGAATCACCAAGTAGCTGAAATGTTAGATAAGATAAGAAGTTAGCTGTTTTTGTATATTTTTCCTCGGGCGCTGTTTTAGGTAAGCTATATAAAATTTTATGTAGGCTATTAAGATAGGTATTCATACTTTCAATAGATTCATGGATATCTGAACTTTTTAATAAATGCCCAAGATCCCTAGCTTGACTACTTAACTCATTAATTTCTTGTTTTTTGATTAATCTAACTTTTTCAATATCCATTAAAACTGCAATTTCAGTGACTGTGATTTCATCTAAACTCTCAGTTTTTTCTAATATTTTGTCATATATATACGTTGTACTACTCAGGTTCTTAAATACGTATGCAAAATACCTAGAATACATTACTACGACATATGCAAAATAGGTAATGATAGTGATAAAGAGGAACGCTTTTAAAGGTATTGTTAAAAGCTCATGTGCCAAAAAAAAGATTAGCGAAAACAGTAAGTATATTAGTACTTTTGGTACTATTGAATTAGCTTGAATGGGGGCTTTGTCATTTAAGTATTTAACTACACTTTCAGAATCGTACTTGTCTTCCATCCATTGCAATGACTGTTGTGTTAGCGGAAGCGCGATAGCCGTTAGTGTAACTAACACTGTTGCTATATAAGTTATAATATTAGAAATGTTGGAGAGAGCGTTGTTCGCTGTCAACTCTAAACAGCTACCTGCGTATAGTTCACCTATAACTTTGAGTGTTAAGTTAATTGATTCCATTTATCTGATCTCCCTATCCACAGTTATCATTTACAGAAAATTGTTAACGCTCTATCGTTAACAATTAAGTGATAGTACTGCTATATGAATTACTCGGTCAATCAGCAAGTTAAGAGAGGTGAAATTATAGGCTTAATTAAAAGCTCATAACCATTTTTAATTTAAGATTAATAAAAAAAGCAAGCCACTAGGCTTGCCAAGAAGGGTGTGAATTGGTTTAGGCTCAAGCTCTAAGCTATTAGCTTTTCCGCAAGGTTCAATTCCATAATGGCTTTTAATAAACGGTATAAGTTTATTGATGCATCAATTTCTTCTTTACGGTTTGTTAAGCTTTCAATATTTAAGCCCAACGGCACGTCTAAATGTGCACAGCTTTTAAGTATTAAGTCGAGGTTCTCGCGGCAAATACGAACTGATTCGCTTAATGTATTGTCTGCATCAAGCATGCGCCATTTTGTAGCCTCTGGCACTGAGATACCCAACCATTGCATAAACTCTAAGGTTTTTTCGCCGCCGCACGGGGTAAACGTTAATATAATACGTTGAGGTGTAATACCCTGTGCTTTACATGTACGTGCGTAGCTAGTAATTAACTCTATAGTAGCTTGTGCGTCGTAAACAGCTTGCGATATAAAAAACTTACAACCCTGTGCTGTTTTTTCTATTAATCGTTCGTGCTCATTTCGTTTACTTGAATGGCGCTCGGCAATTGTAACGCCACCTAAAAAGAAATCATCTGATTGCTCAGCCAATGCTTTATACGCATCTGGCAGGCTTAGCTTTATATCGCCTACCGATGACGGGCTACCTACTAAAACTACATTTTGTAAATCGTAGTCGTTTTTAGTTTCACTTAGCCAATCTTTAAATTCGCCTACGCCACGCTGCGCCACACTTTTATAAGTAATTACATCTTGTGCAGATAAATTACGCAGTAAATGGCTGTATTCACGCGGATCAACGGTTTGTTTAAACGCAAACGGGCGCGCTTGATTGGTTCGACTGCTTTCGTCTTGAATGTCGTAAATTATTACGCCGTCGTATTCAATTTCGTGTAAGCGACCTAATAGCTTTTCTGCAATAGTTTTTAATTGCGCTTTATCGGTGCCTATTTTAGGCGGGGTAGTACCAATAAGATAAACACCTTGGTTGGTGTCCTCTATTTTCTCTTTTAATGATAAAGCCATAATCCTCATTCCAGCCAAGTGCGTTTTGATGGATTTAATATAGCAGCCATTTAGACGTCTAGATAGATTTATTTAGTGAAAATTTTTCAATTAACATGATGTTTATTCATAGTGCTTGTTCCCATAATTTATAATTGACACAGTTGTTTACATAATAAATTCCCTTGGGACTCTTATATTTATTGGCTTTGGGGCATAATCGAGGGTGAGTTAGTATTAAATCTAACAACAAATTTGCTCAATTTAAAAAGGGACAACAATGAAATTTAAATTATTAGCAACCAGCTTAGCGGTATCGCTGGCGTTAACGGGTTGCGCCATGCAACAAAACCAAAGCACGCAAACAACAGCACAACAAGAACAAGTAAATAAAGCTGATGATCGTGTTTTTTCGCAAGATTATTTAATTGAAGAGCTAGAAAACGGCTTACGTGTCATGGTTGTTAAAACCGATTACCCTGATGTCGTGTCGCTGCAAATTCCGGTATCGGTAGGGTCGCGTAACGAAGTTGAAGAGGGCAAAACAGGTTTTGCTCACTTTTTTGAACACATGATGTTTAAAGGCTCACAAAAATACCCTGAAGACGTATATTCAGACATATTAAAAAATTCAGGTGTTGATAACCGCGCTTATACAACAAACGATTACACAAACTACCATTTAAACTTTTCAAAACAGCATCTTGATAAAGTGCTTGAGCTTGAAGCTGATATTTTTCAAAATTTAACCTACACCGAAGAGCAATTTAGAACCGAAGCGCAAACGGTAAAAGGTGAGTACTTAAAAAACAACGCGAGCCCAATTCGTAAATTATTAAGCGCTGTGCGCGAAGAAGCGTTTGATAAGCATACTTATAAACACACCACTATGGGCTTTTTTAAAGACATAGAAGCCATGCCTGATCAAATGGCGTACGGAAAAGAGTTTTTTGCTAAATTTTATAAGCCTGAGTATGTGTCACTTGTTATTGTGGGCGATGTAGATCCACAAGCAACAATGGCAATGGTTAAAAAGCATTGGGGTAGCTGGAAAAAGGGTAACTATGTTGCCGACATTAAAGCCGAGCCTGTTCAACAAGCACCAAAATATTTGCACCAGCAAGATGAAGCGCTACCAGGGCATTGGTTACTCGTATCGTACAAAGGCGCTGCGTGGGAGCCTGCTAAAAAAGACAGAGCGGCACTTGATTTAATCTCACAGCTTTATTTTTCAAATAACTCTGATTTATATCAAGAGCTAGTGGTCGACAAACAAATTGCCAGCCAAATGTTTACTTATAACCCAGAGACTAAAGATCCGGGTTTATTACACGTATTTGTTAAAGTAGAAAATGCAGATGATTTAGCCACTGCACGCGATGCCATTAACCGCACTTATGCAAAAGCACGCACTGAGCTTGTTGATGAGCAAAAGCTCAGTGATTTAAAATCGAACCTTAAATACAGCTTTATTAACGGCTTAGATTCGTCGCAAGCGATTGCATCAACGCTTGCCAGCTACATGCATTTTGAGCGCGATCCTGAAGTTATAAACCAGCTTTATAAATCATCAGATAATATTACCAGCGCAGATATTAAAGCCGTTGCTAATAAATACTTTACTGATAACGCACGTACCACATTAACAATGTCGGCACTTGATAAAGCCCCAGGTTTTGAGCAAGAAGTTAATTTAAATGCGCTTACTGCAAAGCTTGAACAAGCACCTGCGGCACCTGCATTTAAAGTGCTTGATAAAACCAATAGCTCGCCGTTAATCGATGTTAACTTTTTATTCAATACCGGCGCGGCTGCCGACCCTCAAGGCAAAAAAGGTGTCGCAGCGCTCACTGCGGCAATGCTTGCACAAGGTGGCTCAGAGGCGACAAGCTATAAAGATATTCAAAAAGCACTTTATCCGCTTGCAGGTAGCTTTGGTTATCAAATAGATAAAGAAATGCTGTCGTTCCAAGGGCGTATTCATAAAGACAATGCAGCGCAGTGGTATTCACTTGTGAGCGATCAATTATTAAACCCAGGCTTTAGAGACGATGACTTTAAACGCCTTAAAAAAGAAATGATCGATGGTATTAAATCAGGCTTAAAAGCATCTAACGATGAAGAGCTAGGCAAAGAAGTGCTATACAGTGAACTTTACAAAAATCACCCTTACGAAAGTTACAACTACGGTGATATTTCGGATTTAGAAGTGTTGACGCTAGATGATGTTAAAGCGTTTTATAACAGCGAGCTTACGCAATCTAAACTCACGGTTGGCTTAATTGGGGCTGTGCCTGCAAACCTTAAAGCTAAAATGATGAGCGATTTTGCAACGCTACCAAAAGGTGAGCAAAGCCGTTTAAGTATTCCTGATGCGCCAGTGCTTAAAGGTCATCATGCAACTATTGTAGAAAAGTCAGCGCAATCGACGGCGGTATCGTTTGGTTTCCCTATTGATACAATAAGAAGTAGCGAAGACTGGACAGCCCTTTGGCTTGTGCGTTCGTACTTTGGTGAGCACCGTAGTTCTAACAGCTTTTTATATGAGCGCATTCGTGAAACTCGCGGCATGAACTATGGCGATTACGCATACATTGAATACTTTCCACGTGGTATGTTTCAAACCAAGCCAGATGCAAACCTAGGGCGCTCAGAGCAAATATTTCAAGTGTGGTTACGCCCACTTCGCTCTAATAACGATGCGCACTTTGCAACACGTACCGCCTTGTTTGAGCTAGATAAGCTAATTAAAAATGGTATGAGCGAAGATGACTTTGAAGCAACGCGTAACTTTTTAATTAACTTTGTGCCGCAAATGGTCGCAAGTCAAAATCGCCAATTAGGTTATGCACTTGATAGCGAATTTTATAACACAGATAGCTTTGTAAGTTACGTAACTAACAAACTTAAAACGCTAACGCTTGCTGATGTAAATCGCGTTATTAAAGAAAACTTACAAACAGACAATGTTCACTATGTATTTATTACTGGTGACGGCGCTGATATGCAAAAACGTTTAGCATCGCAGCAAACATCACCAATGATTTATAACACTAATAAACCTGCTGAATTAGTGGCTGAAGATAAAGTGATTGCTGATTATAAATTAGCAATTCCTGCAAAAAATATTGAAGTGATGAAAGTCGATAAAGTATTTCAATAATTTAAGTGTTTTTTAAGCGTTAAAATAATGCCTCGGTGCTATAAGCATCGAGGCATTTTTATTATTTAATAATGAAACTTAATAAACAGTTATACCTAATAACCAGAACAAATAACTAAGGGATTAACACCTTAGTGGTTAAATCCGTTAGACTTGGGAAAAGGCTATTTTATATCAACTTAAGGCAGTGCAGTATTATGCGTCATGCAATTTGGCAACAGCTTCGCGACGAAGCTAACGATGTAGTAAAACGTGAACCATTATTAGCAAGTCATGTTTATTCATGTGTTTTAAATCATGATTGTTTAGGTTCGGCATTGAGCTTTATTGTTGCTAATAAGTTGGCTGATGCGGTGGTATCTGCATTCACTATCCGAGAGCTGTTTGACCAAGCATTTGTAAAATGTGACCGTATGCTATCTTTTGTTGCTGAGGATATTAAAGCGGTAAAAGACCGCGACCCTGCATCAGAAACCTATCTTACGGTTATATTAAATCTAAAAGGTTTTCATGCTATTCAGGCGCACCGTTTGGCTAATTGTTTGTGGCAACAAAATCGCAAAGAGCTAGCGCGCTTTATTCAAAGCCGTAATTCTGAAGTGTTTGGGGTCGATATTCACCCAGCATGTAAAGTGGGTAAAGGCATTATGTTTGACCACGCAACCGGTATTGTTATTGGTGAAACAGCGGTAATTGAAGATAACGTATCAATTTTGCAATCTGTAACGCTTGGCGGTACAGGCAATGAGCAGGGCGATCGTCATCCTAAAATTAGAGCAGGCGTATTAATTGGCGCGGGTGCTAAAGTACTGGGTAATATTGAAGTAGGTGAGGGCGCACGAATTGGTGCGGGCTCAGTTGTACTTAGCAATGTTCCACCACACACAACCGCTGTTGGCGTACCCGCTAAAATTATTGGTCGACCGGATTGTGAGTGTCCGGCGCAAAGTATGAACCAAAACTTTTTAGCAAATCCTGAGCCTGAAAACGAATCGCACACGAGTGCAATGTTATAAGTAACTAAAAATAATAAAACTTAAAAGGAATTAACATGAACAAGAATAGTTTATTGGCTCTAGGGATTGGGTTTATTGCGGGTGTAGGTTTAACTTGGAGCTACTTTAATGCAGCTTCAAGTTATCCGGGATCTGTTAAGTCGCAGCCAAGTTATGAAAAACAGAAAAAGCTTCATACTGAACAACAAAGTAATGAGGTATTGAGTAATGCAGACTCTGCAGTACCTGAGCAAGTCGCTAGTATAGAGCCCGCTGAAGACACGCCTACAACCAATTCAGAAACCCAAATGCTTGATGAACTACCTTTAGAAGAGCAAGTAACTCAGCTTAAGCAGCAACTCGCCGAACAGAAAGCGGCGCTCAAAAGTGTTTTAAAGAAAATGAGGGGCCCTTCAGATTTTGAGCAGATTTTACGTGATAAATTTGAAAATCAAACGCGCGACGAAGAATGGGCTTATCGTACTGAAATGGCATTACAAGATTTTTTATTAACAGCTGATTTATCAATTATTCCTGACGTTGTTAGTGCAAAATGTAAAAAAACAGTATGTGAATTTGAACTTGCCGCCCCCATTGATAACGACACATTTGGTAATGCTCAATGGCGAGAGCTAAACGATAAGTTGATGGAACAAGAGTTTTGGCAACAATTTAAAAGCACTACCTCCACATCGAGCGATAGCGAACTTAAAATGTTGCTAAGTACAGAGCTTTAAATAATTTGTGATTCTATAGAGCCATCGACTAACTCTGTAACTAAAACATCGCCTGTTTTAATTTGCCCCACAGATTTAACTACTTTTCCTTGCTGTGTTTTAGTGATGCTATAACCGCGCGCTAAAACATTAAGCGGACTTACCGAGTCTAACCTGCTTGCTTGCAGTGCTAAGCTATTATTCGCTTGTTGTAACTGATGCTGTATAGCTTGGTTTAGCCTAGCTTGTAATTGCGAGAGTTGATGGCTTGCTGAAGCGAGTTTTTTATCAGGTGATTGGCGCATCAAACGAGGCGTTAAGTTATTGAGTGTGCGTTCTTGCTGATATAAACGATTACGCATAGCTTGTTGCAGCGCAATGCTTAGCTCATCCAAACGTTGTGATTTTTGACTAAGCTGACTACGCGGATGACACAAATTAAGGCGGTGTTGTAACTGCGTTGCTAGAGCGCGTTTATCGGCAATGTCGTGCTTAAACGCGTTAGATAAACGATTAACCAATTGCGTTACTTTGTTGTGTAACTCTTGCGTATTTGGGCTTACAAGCTCAGCTGCGGCTGATGGAGTTGCTGCACGAACATCAGCAACGTAATCGCTAATGGTTGTATCTATTTCATGGCCTACTGCACTTACTATCGGTAATTCACTTTCAAAAATAGCCCGTGCGAGCTGTTCGTGATTAAAACACCATAAATCTTCAAGTGATCCGCCGCCTCGTCCTAAAATAAGTACGTCTACTTCATCACGAGCATTAGCTAATTCAATTTGATTAATTAAATGTAGGTGTGCTTCTTTGCCTTGTACCATAGCAGGGTAAATGATTACTTCTAACTGCGGCGCACGGCGTTTAAGTACCGTTAAAATATCTTTTATAGCAGCGCCGGTTGCTGAGGTAATAACACCAATACGATTAATGTTTTGCGGAAGTGGTTTTTTATACGCAGAGCTAAATAATCCTTCGGCGGCCAAACGCATTTTAAGTGCATCGAATTCTTGTTTTAGCTGACCTTCGCCGGCCGGTTCCATATGCTCAACAATAAGCTGGTAGTCACCGCGAGGTTCATAAAGTGATACACGCGCTTTTACTGTAACTTGCGCGCCATTTGCAGGGCGATAGCTTTGGTTGCGATTATTCCCACGCCACATAGCGGCTTTAATTTGTGCTTTATCGTCTTTTAACGAAAAGTACCAATGTCCAGATGCAGGGGTAATAAAGTTAGAAATTTCGCCCGTGAGCACTAAAGATGCAAAACCTTGCTCAAGAATTGTGCGAATTTCTCTATTAAGGCGTGAAACGGTGTAAACCGCCTGCGAAGGCTTCGAAAACATAAAAAACAACCTAAAACTATTTATTGCACTACTTTATCATAAATATTTGCGAAATATTATTTACTCATGCCAACAACGCTGTTAAAATTTGGCCGCAATTCCTTATCTTAGATCCACATGTGAGAAGTTGCCAAAATGCTTAGAATCGCTAAAGAAGCTCTTACCTTTGATGACGTACTTTTAGTACCTGGTCATTCTACTGTTTTGCCACACACGGCAAATATTTCAACTCGCTTAACGCGTGGTATCAAACTTAACTTGCCGCTTATTTCAGCATCTATGGATACTGTTACAGAAGCTCGTTTAGCTATTGCCCTTGCGCAAGAAGGTGGTCTTGGTTTTATTCATAAAAACATGACTATTGAAGAACAAGCGAAAAACGTACGTAAAGTTAAAACCTACGAAGCAGGTATTGTTTCATACCCTGTAACGGTTACTGCCGATTTAACAATTGCAGATGCAATTGAGCTTTCGCACGAAAAAGGTTTTTCAGGCTTTCCGGTTACCGACAGCAACAATGTGCTTGTAGGAATTGTTACAAGTCGTGATATGCGTTTTGAAACTAAGCTTGAACAGCCTGTTTCTACCGTTATGACTAAAAAAGAAAAGCTTGTTACCGTTAAAGAGGGCGCAGCACGCGAAGAAATTTTAGGCTTAATGCACGAACACCGCATTGAAAAAATCCTTGTTGTTGATGATGAATTTAAACTCAAAGGCATGATCACAGTAAAAGATTACCAAAAAGCCCAAGACAAACCTGACGCATGTAAAGATGACCAAGGTCGTTTACGTGTAGGTGCTGCTGTAAGTGTTGGCGCAGGTACTGATGAGCGTATTGCTGCATTAGTAGAAGCGGGTATTGATGTTTTACTTATCGATACATCGCATGGTCACTCTCAAGGCGTTATTGACCGTGTTACTAAAACTCGCAAAGAGTACCCAGACTTACAAATTATTGCAGGTAACATTGCAACAGCTGAAGGTGCGATTGCACTAGCTGATGCCGGAGCGGATGCAGTTAAAGTAGGTATCGGCCCTGGTTCTATCTGTACTACACGTATTGTTACCGGTTGTGGCGTTCCACAAATTACCGCTATTTCAGATGCTGTTGAAGGCTTAAAAGGTCGCGACATTCCTGTTATTGCTGATGGTGGCATTCGTTTTTCTGGTGATATTGTTAAAGCACTTGTTGCTGGTGCATCGTGTGTAATGGTGGGTTCTCTTCTTGCTGGTACTGAAGAAGCACCAGGTGAAGTTGAGTTATACCAAGGCCGTTATTACAAATCTTACCGTGGTATGGGCTCATTGGGCGCGATGGATCAAAAAGAAGGTTCATCAGATCGTTACTTCCAAAAATCAAACGAAGCAGACAAGTTAGTACCTGAAGGTATTGAAGGTCGCGTAGCTTACAAAGGTCCTATTGCAACGATTATTCATCAGCAAGTGGGCGGCCTACGAAGTGCTATGGGCTTAACGGGTTGTGCAACAATTGAAGAGCTTAATACAAAACCACAATTTGTACGTGTTACTTCAGCAGGTATGGGTGAGTCGCACGTTCATGATGTGCAAATCACTAAAGAAGCACCAAATTACCGCTTAGGTTAAGCAGCGTAATTAATTTAATATACTGGGCTTGCTTTGCAAGCCCTCTTTTTAGTCGTTTACATTAACAAACGGCATTTAGCATCAGACTTTACGAGATACTCCATGAGCAAAGATATTCACGATTCACGAATTCTCATTTTAGACTTTGGTTCACAATACACTCAATTAATCGCCCGTCGTGTGCGTGAAATTGGTGTTTACTGTGAACTTTGGGCATGGGATGTGACTGAAGAGCAAATCCGCGAGTTCAACCCACAAGGTATTATTCTTTCTGGTGGTCCAGAATCAACAACACTTGAAAACAGCCCGCGCGCTCCTGAGTATGTATTTAATGCAGGCGTGCCTGTGCTAGGTATTTGCTACGGTATGCAAACAATGGCAGCTCAACTTGGTGGAAGTGTACACAGCTCTGATAAAAAAGAGTTTGGCTACGCACAAGTTGAAAAAGTAGGCAGCTGTGCATTATTTGATGCAATTGAAGACCATATTACTGATGGCGGCAACGGCATACTTGACGTATGGATGAGTCATGGCGATAAAGTAATGGACATTCCAGCTGATTTTACAACAACAGCTAAAACATCTACTTGTCCACATGCTGCAATGTCTAACGAAGAAAAGCGTTTTTACGGCGTACAATTTCACCCAGAAGTAACGCATACTCATCAAGGGTTACGTTTGCTTGAGCGTTTCGCTATTGATATTTGTGGCTGTGAAAAATTATGGACTCCTGCAAAAATCATTGATGATGCTATTGAGCGTATTAAAGAAACGGTAGGTGATGACGAAGTCATTTTAGGTCTATCTGGTGGTGTTGATTCATCAGTTGTGGCTATGCTTATTCACCGTGCAATTGGCGCAAAGCTAACATGTGTATTTGTTGATAATGGTTTACTTCGTTTAAACGAAGGTCAGCAAGTGATGGACATGTTTGGTAATAAATTTGGCTTAAACATTGTTAAAGTTGAAGCTGAAGAGCAGTTTTTAAATGATTTAGCTGGTAAGTCAGACCCAGAAGATAAACGTAAAGCCATTGGTCACACGTTTATTAATGTATTTGATGAGCAAGCCAAAAAGCTTAAAAATGCGAAATGGTTAGCGCAAGGTACAATTTATCCTGACGTTATTGAATCTGCGGCATCTGCCACAGGTAAAGCGCATGTTATTAAATCTCACCACAATGTGGGCGGATTACCAGATGACATGAAAATGGGCCTTGTTGAGCCATTGCGTGAATTATTCAAAGATGAAGTGCGTAAAATTGGTCTAGAACTTGGTTTACCGTACGACATGCTTTACCGTCATCCTTTCCCTGGACCAGGCTTAGGTGTACGTGTACTTGGCGAAATCAAAAAAGAGTACTGTGATTTACTTCGCCGCGCAGATGCGATTTTCATCGAAGAGCTACACAAAGCTGAGCTTTACCATAAAGTAAGCCAAGCGTTTACTGTATTCTTACCAGTTAAATCGGTAGGGGTTATGGGCGATGCACGTAAGTACGATTGGGTTGTATCACTTCGTTGTGTAGAAACAATCGACTTTATGACAGCACGCTGGTCACATTTACCATATGAGTTTTTAGGTGTGGTTTCAAACCGTATCATTAACGAAATTGATGGTATTTCTCGTGTTGTTTACGATATTTCAGGTAAACCACCTGCAACTATCGAATGGGAATAATTAATTTTAGTTTTAATTAACTAATTTTAAGTGATTAAAAAACGGCGAATTAGCATGCTAATTCGCCGTTTTGTTTATTTAAAAAGCAGTTAAACTAAAAGAGTGATTTTTCTCTTTACCTTTGGCGAAACTTCTCTATAATTCGTCGTCATTGCAGGGGCGTAGTTCCAATTGGTAGAACAGCGGTCTCCAAAACCGATGGTTGGGAGTTCGAATCTCTCCGCCCCTGCCATTTCTTCTTTACATCTTTTTTATTACTTCTTATATTGTTCAAATGTCTAATCTACTGAGTTGTTATGCATCCACGTTACGCAGCTATTTTTGATATAGAAAATCTTGAACTCAATCAGCATTATTGTTCTCAAGCAAATGACCAAGCAGATACTTTATCGCAAAGCACGACAGCTAGTTCTTTAACGATAAATGAGCAACTATTTGCAGACATTAAGCTCAGTGCAGGGGCTATTATTATAAATAGCGTTGTACAGGGTAGTGAGATGCAATTAAACGACAATCAGCTTACATTGCCAACCCCACAGCTCAACGCCTCTGAGAAGCGTGCTTTATGGGCTTTAATGAGTGAACACCTTGATAAACTTTAAATCAGTAGATGAAACTGCAATACCTCAATTAATGGCCATCGAAACAGCATGTCATAGCCATCCGTGGACTTTAAATACAATGAGTTCGTGTATAGGCGGGCGCTATTTTAATGTTGCCGCATTTGATGAGGTGAGCATGATCGGTTTTTATATTGGTGAAAAAGCAGGGCCTGATTTTACGCTTATGGATATTTGTGTAACACCAAGCCACCAGGGTAAGGGTATTGCAAGGCAGTTGTTAGCCCAGTTTATTGAATATGGTGAACAGCAAAATGCTGAAAACCTCTTTTTAGAAGTACGCGAATCTAATACGCGGGCTATTGCGCTATACGAGAACGCTGGCTTTACAGAGATGTCAGTGCGTAAAAACTACTATCCAAGTGATAATCCGGCCAAAAATGGCTTTGAAGACGCTATTTTAATGGGCATGGCATTAGGTTTAAACTTTTCATAATTAAAGTCGGTGGTTAGCGTTTTAAGCATAGAGCACTAACGCACCGAACTTGTACTATTTTGTAAGTTTTCTTTTAGGTTACTTTGCCACTAATTGCTTGCTCAATGGCTGCTATTAATTTATTTACTAGCTCGTCTCTTGGCACTTTATTGTTACTTTTTAAATTTTCTTCAAGTGCCGCAGCGCTGTGATAAATCTCATCAAAATTAAAGCATCCAGAACTACCTTTAATACTGTGCGCTATACTTCTTAATGCTTCCCAGTCATTACAATGTTGCAGAGTTTTAACTTCTTCTAAATAAGTAGGTAAGTTGGCTAAATAGTTATCAGTAATTTGCTGAAACTTTTCGCTTTTTAATAAGCTGTCCCACTTATTTTGATTATCCTTTTCAAGATGTAGGTAGCTTACGAGTACATTTTCCAGAGCATCTTTATCAATGGGTTTAGCGAGTGCTTTGTTGCAGCCAGCTTCTAGGTAAGTACCTATATCGTGGTTCATTACATTAGCAGTAAGGGCAATAATGGGGCCATCGTATGCTGCATGACGAAGCATTTTAGTCGCTTCTAATCCGCCCATTACAGGCATTTGCATATCCATTATAATAAGCTGATAGTCATTAACGAGTGCCATTTCTACAGCTTGTGCGCCATTACTAGCAATATCGGGTTCAAGGCCCCAAGTTTGCAGTAATAATTTAATTAATAGCTGGTTATCAGGGTTATCCTCAGCGACTAAAATATTAGCCTCAAAGTTATTGGTCGCAAACGATAAGAGAGGGTCTTTCTCTGGTATTAACTGGCTTTCTTGCGTTAAAAACTCAAGCATTGGTTGATCATCAGATAACTGACACGACACCCTAATTGTAAAGCGGCTACCAACGCCAACTTCACTTTCAAGCGTTACATCGCCACCAAGTAACAGTGCTAAATTTTTAGAAATACACAACCCAAGGCCTGTACCACCAAAACGACGTGTGGTTGTGGCATCGGCTTGCTCAAACGGTTTAAACACACGCTCTATTTGATGCTCAGACATCCCAATGCCGGTATCTTTAATTACAAATTCTAGCTTTTGACTTGCTTGTAAATAATGCACGCAAATAGACACACTGCCATTTTCGGTAAATTTAACAGCGTTATTTGCAATATTTATAAGTATTTGTTTTAAGCGGGTCACATCACTATAAATGGTGCGAGGTAGCGGCAGTTGGTAATCAATATTAAGGGTTAATTGTTTTTCTTGTGCCAGTGGTTGAATAATTGATTCAATGTCATGCACAAGCTGCACTACGTTTAACGCAGACAAATCGACAGCTAGCTTTTCGGCTTCAATTTTAGATAAGTCGAGTATGTTATTTATTAACTCTAGTAAGTGTTTTGAATTACGTAAAATAGTGCTTAGATGTTGTTTGTCGTTGGCTACTTTGTCGTTGTGGAGTAATTGCTCTGTAAAGCCCATAATAGCCGTAAGTGGCGTTCGTATTTCGTGACTCATATTAGCTAAAAAACGACTTTTAAGCTGATTAGCTTGCTCGGCTTGGCCAATTGCAAGCTCTAGTTGGCTGTTCATGGCTTCAAGTGCTTTAGTACGACTTTCTACTTTATCTTCAAGGTGGTGTTTATATTCTTCAAGCTGCTGCTGGTAGTGTCTAATTTGATTAACCATGTGGTTAAAGTCGTTAAACAAAACACCCACTTCGTCATTTGTATGAGCTGGTAAGTGCACCGACAAATCGCCATCACCAACACGGTGGCTTGCAGCACCTAGTAATTCAATTGGATTAAGCAGTAAATTACGTACCACTATAAAAATTAATATTGGCAGGGTGATTATCGAAATAATAACAATTAAGCCTGTTATTAGGCTTATGGCTTTACCAGATTGATAAAGCACACCTTTGGGAATGGTTGAAACGTAATAATATCCACCGGGCATTTGTACGGCAAAAATCATTCGCTCTATTTTATCTATGCTTGAGAGTTCAATGGTAGAAAGCATGCCTATATCGGCAAGATCATGTACTTGGTTAAGTTCATATTCGCTTATGTATTGGCCGCGCATGTTGTAGTCGGAGCTAAATAAAATTTTCCCGTCTTTGGTCAACATTAAATTAAGTGTGTTGTTATATGGCGCTTCTAAAATACTGGAGTTGAGTATTGAAGGCTCTATATGTATTACAATAAAACCAAGCTGCTGTGGACGTTTCAAGTAGTAATCAACGCTGTCAATTCGTTGAATGAAATATAAGCTCGTGGTGCCATCGTCCTTTTGAATCATAAATTGCTGTGTACTTAAATTACTTTGCAATACTCGATTAAAAAATGGATAGCTTTTAGGCGCTGTTGTTAGGTTATTAGAGTAGTAGGCATCACTTTTCCCACTTGCTGAAACTAAATTAATGCTAATTATATCTGGATAAGCTTCGCTGTAACTGGCAAATACATCCATAAGCGCGCCAAGTTTTCGGGTGTAATTACCGTTGGCGCTAATATCGTTTGCTAAAAAGTCACTAAGTACCGGCGAATTTGAGAGTAGTTTTGCAGTAGAGTGAAAAGAGTCGATATAGTTGAATATTTTTTGCTGTTGTTGCTCAACAAAACGGCTCATTATTAAATCAGCTTGTTTTTGTGTTGAATTAGTGACATTGGTGAGCGTAAAGCCACCTAAAAATAGCAGTGGCAGAATAACAAGAGGTGTTATATACCATAATAATCTTATACTTAACTTACTGGTTTTCATGACCAAACGACTTATCCTCCATGCAATCTGCCAATAATATGCGTTACGACCTGATTACACAAGCTTATAGCGGTCTTGGTGGCTAAATTACAATCATTAGTTGCATAATCTTTAGCTCTTTTTTTTATGTTTAAGTTATTTAAATTTAACAAGTTACATGGATATAATATTAATTCGCTGTTTAAAAAACTTACATAGTTTTACATCTTTTAAAGTTTCTAATTAAAGTTGATGCATTGCCAAGCGTGACATTAAAAGGACACGTTGACAGTCTAAGTCCAGCAAGTGGTGTAAGTTACTCCACTATTGGTGCGCATAATGCGACAGGCAACTTTACTAAAATAGCGCAGCGCCTACCGGTAAAGATTAGTTTAGATGCTAAGCAGCCTTTACTTAGTCAACTACGTGTTGGAATGTCGGTTGTACCTACTATTGATGTTGTTAAGTAACTACTCATTTTTATTTAAACGATCTACGAGCAAATTGTAGGTCGTTTAAATATCGCTTGCTGTACACATTTATTTTAAAGCTAAGATATTTTTAAGTAGATAGCACACTTTTATACCGACTCCTGTTACAATTGCCATTATTAAAAAATCAACTATTGACGCTTTATTATCAGCTGTTTGCAACGTGAAAATCAGCGAGAATAGTAGTTAATTACGATCAACATAACGGGTTTACTCGCAGACGCTTATTAAAATGCATTCAACCCCGCATATAAACTAAAAGAATTTATCAATGGCAGACCAGACTATTATCAATGAAATCAGCAAGCGAAGGACCTTTGCTATCATCTCTCACCCGGATGCTGGTAAAACAACGATTACCGAAAAAGTATTGTTATTCGGACAAGCTATTCAAAGAGCTGGTACTGTAAAAGGTCGCGGCTCTAACCAGCATGCTAAATCTGACTGGATGGAAATGGAAAAAGAGCGTGGTATATCAGTTACTACTTCTGTAATGCAATTTCCATATAACGACGCACTTGTTAATTTACTTGATACGCCAGGACACGAAGATTTCTCTGAAGATACGTACCGTACATTAACAGCAGTAGATTCGTGCTTAATGGTTATTGATGCGGCTAAAGGTGTAGAAGACCGTACCCGTAAGCTAATGGAAGTTACACGCCTGCGTACCACACCTATTGTTACGTTTATGAACAAATGTGACCGTGATATTCGCGACCCAATGGAAGTGCTGGACGAAGTTGAAACAGAGCTAAATATTGCCTGTGCACCCATTACTTGGCCAATTGGTTGTGGTAAAGAGTTCAAAGGTGTTTATCACATTCATAATGATGAAGCTGTTTTATATAAAACGGGCCAAGGTCATAAAATTCAAGATGTTCGCACAATTAAAGGCCTTGATAATCCAGAGTTAGATATTGCCATTGGTGAAGACTTAGCTGCGCAGTTACGCGATGAGCTTGAGCTTGTTATTGGTGCATCAAACGAATTTGATTTAGATTTGTTTTTAGCCGGTGAGCTTTCGCCAGTTTATTACGGTACCGCACTTGGGAACTTTGGTGTTGATCACGTGTTAGATGGTTTAACTAAGTGGGCGCCAACGCCATTACCACGTGAAACCGAAGACAGACTAATTGTTGCAACTGAAGAAAACTTTACCGGGTTTGTATTTAAAATTCAGGCCAACATGGACCCTAAACACCGTGACCGTATTGCATTTATGCGTATTGTATCGGGTAAGTACAGCCAAGGCATGAAAATGAATCACGTGCGAATTGGCAAGCAAGTGAGCATTTCTGATGCGGTAACCTTTATGGCGGGCGATCGTGAACGTGCCGCAGATGCTTTCGCTGGCGACATTATTGGCTTGCATAACCACGGTACAATTCAAATTGGTGATACGTTCACGCAAGGCGAAAAACTTAAATTTAGTGGTATTCCTAACTTCGCCCCTGAACTATTTCGTCGTATTCGCCTTCGCGATCCGCTTAAGCAAAAGCAATTATTAAAAGGCTTAGTACAGCTTTCTGAAGAAGGGGCTGTACAGGTATTTAGACCACTTATTAATAACGACTTAATAGTAGGCGCGGTAGGCGTACTTCAGTTTGATGTGGTTGTAGCACGTTTAAAAGCAGAATATAACGTTGATGCTATTTATGAAGGCGTAAACGTGAATACGGCACGCTGGGTAAGCAGTGATGACGTTAAAAAGTTTGAAGAATTTAAACGTAAATGCGAAAGCAATTTAGCACTCGATGGCGGTGATAACTTAACTTACATTGCGCCGAGCCGTGTAAACCTTAACTTATCGGTCGAGCGTTACCCAGAAGTAACGTTTAGCCATACACGCGAAAACTAGAGCTCATTTACAAGAATTAAAAGAAAACCTGCTTTGGCGGGTTTATAAAGGTAAAAAAATATGAATATTCGTACTATTTTAATTGAAAAAGCCATTGCAGCTATGGTCGGTGCAGGCTTACCTGAAGATACAAACCCGGCAGTAACGCAAAGCACGCGTCCACAATTTGGTGATTACCAAATTAATGCAGCCATGGGCGCAGCTAAAAAAATGAAAAGCAACCCGCGTGAGCTTGCACAAAAAATTATTGATAACCTTGATGTAAGCGATATTGCACAAAAGACTGAAATTGCGGGTCCAGGTTTTATTAATATTCATTTAAAGCCTGAGTTTTTAGCGCAAAGCGTGAAAGCGGCTAACAATGATGCAAAACTAGCTGTAAACGAGCACGCTAAGCCACAAAAAGTAGTTGTTGATTATTCATCACCAAACCTAGCTAAAGAAATGCACGTAGGTCATTTACGTTCAACTATTATTGGTGACTCAATTGTACGTGCGCTTGAATTTAGAGGCGATACGGTTGTGCGTCAAAATCATATGGGTGATTGGGGCACGCAATTTGGTATGTTAATCGCGCATTTAGAAGATCAAATTAGTCAAGGCGTTGACTTAGATACTGTTGCGCTTGCTGATTTAGAAACTTTTTACCGCGATGCTAAAAAACGCTTTGACGACGAAGAAGGCTTTGCAGATAAAGCACGTGACTACGTTGTTAAATTACAAGGCGGCGATGCGCATTGTGAAAAACTTTGGAAACTATTTATAGCCACCTCAGTTAAACACTCTGAAGAAGTATACAAGCGTTTAAATGTAACGCTTACCCAAGCCGATATTATGGCTGAAAGCGCATACAATGCAGAGCTTAACGATATTATTAGCCTACTTAAAGATAAAAACATTGCCGTAGAGTCGCAAGGCGCGCAAGTGGTGTTTTTAGATGAGCTAGCTAATAAAGATGGCGAGCCATCAGCCTTTATCGTACAAAAATCTGGCGGTGGTTTTTTATATGCAACAACAGACTTAGCGGCATGTGACTACCGTTCAAATAAATTAGGTGCTGATCGCATCTTAATTTTTGTAGATGCACGTCAAAATCTACACTTTAACCAAGTAGAGCTAACAGCGCGTAAAGCTGGTTTATTAAGAGACGAAACAAGCTACGAGTTTTGCCCGTTCGGCACCATGATGGGCGCCGATAATAAACCATTTAAAACACGTACTGGTGGCACAGTAAAACTTGCTGATTTATTAGAAGAGTCAATTAACCGCGCAGCAGCAAAATTAGCTGAACGTGAGTCTGATTTAAGTGATAGCGATCGCAGCGAAATTGCCCGTAAAGTAGGTATTGGCGCAGTTAAATATGCCGACCTTTCTAAGCACCGTACCAGTGATTACATTTTTAACTGGGACAGCATGCTAAGTTTTGAAGGCGCAACCGCTCCTTACTTACAATATGCTTATACACGCGTACGCAGTATTTTCCGTAAGTCAGGCGTTGATGCTGCTACATTAAATTCAGACGTTGCAATTGTTGAGCCTCAAGAAAAAGCACTTGCACTTAAGCTACTACAGCTCGAAGAAGTACTTGATTTAATGATCAGCGAAGCAACACCGCACGTACTATGTGGTTACTTATACGAGCTTGCAAGCTTATACATGACATTTTACGAAGCCTGCCCAGTACTTAAAGAAGGCGTAGAGCCAAGCGTGCGCGATAGCCGTTTAGTGTTGTGTAATTTGGTTTCAAGAACATTAGAAACGGGATTAGACTTACTTGGTATTGAAGTTATGGAGCAAATGTAATCTGCTGCGTGTAGTTCGCTTTGACTGCGTTGTCGTGCTTTTTTAGCCTAAGTCACATACTAAATGTATGCTCCTTGGCATAAAAAAGCACTCCGTCTTGTCAGCACTTCTACACTTGCAGATGCAATGTTTTACATTGTAGGTTGGGTTGAGTGAAACGAAACCCAACGATACACCCGAGACTCGGTGCTATTTCTATCGTATATACCTGAGACTCGATACTTGTTATTACTCAATATCTATTGTTTTAAGCTCGCTACCCTAAGCTCTTTTCTAAGTCTTTATTTAAAGGATTTGTTATGAAACTCGAAGATATCCGCCGTGAATACCTGCAAGACGCGTTAAGCGAAGATAACTTGCAAGATGACCCATTCAAGCAGTTTGAAACATGGCTTGAGCATGCTGTAGCAAGCCAATTACCCGATCCAACAGCGATGGTTGTAGCAACTGTTGATGAAACCGGTCAGCCTTCACAGCGTATAGTGCTTTTAAAGCACCTGGATGATAACGGCTTTGTATTTTTTACCAATACAGGTTCGCGTAAAGCGCAGGAGCTTAAAGGCAATAACAAAATTTCCTTGCACTTTCCTTGGCATCACATGGAACGCCAAGTTATTGTTTATGGCGAGGCTAAACCATTACCAACTTCTGCTGTGGCAAAGTACTTTTTATCTCGTCCTAAAGAAAGCCAATTAGCAGCGTGGGCATCAGCGCAAAGCCGTCCGGTGTCATCACGTAAAGTACTAATGGAAACCTTTGCTAATATGAAAAATAAGTTTGCTAAAGGTGAAATTCCATTACCTGATTTTTGGGGCGGTTATTGTGTAGTGCCCACTAAAATTGAGTTTTGGCAAGGTGGGGCGCATCGTTTACATGATCGTTTTATGTATCAGCGCCAAGCAGATAACAGCTGGCAAATTACACGCTTAAACCCTTAATAAATAGATGAGTAAGTAACCGTGCAATTTATTGACTCTCATTGCCACCTCGATTTTAGTGAGTTTGATTCAAGTCGTGAGTCGCTCATAGGCGAGTGCGTCGCAAAGGGAGTTAATCAGTTTGTTGTACCGGGTATTACGCTTGCTCAATCGCATACTCTTATAGAGCTCAAAGCAACCTATCCAAGTATAAAAATAGCGGCAGGGCTGCACCCTTATTTTTTAAAACAGCATAAAGAATTGCACATAGAAGCGTTATTCGAGTTTGCAACTACAAATAAGCATCAGTTAGTGGCCATTGGTGAGTGTGGGCTTGATAGAAGCATTGAAAACCTCTCTAAACAAACTTATTTATTTGAACAGCAAATAGGGCTTTCTAATGAGCTAAGCTTACCGCTCATTGTACATCACAGGCAAAGCCATGATTTAATTGCGCAAGCGTTTAAACGTTGTAAGCCAAAAAATGGGGGAGTGATTCATGCATTTTCAGGTTCAATCCAACAAGCGAAGTATTATATCAAACAGGGCTTTAAGCTTGGCGTAGGCGGTGTTATTACCTATCAACGTGCAGCTAAAACCCGTGCTGTTATTGCCGCTATTGAGCCCGAGCACTTAGTGCTTGAAACGGATTCACCTTCAATGCCGTTAAGTGGCTACCAAGGGAAGGTTAACACGCCATTACATATACCTGATGTGTTTGAAGCACTATGTGATTTAAAGCCACACAGCGAAAAAGAGACGCTTGCAAAGCAACTTTATGATTCTTGTTCAGATGTTTTTTGCATATAACGATTTACCTGCCAGCGCTTTAATCCACGGCCTAACTGCCACGTAAAAATACAAGCAATCACTAGCATTAATAGTACCTGCCGACCTAAGTCATGAAAATGATTGTGGCTGTCGGATATTGCAGCGCGAGTTAAATAAGTAACAGACACAAAGCCTATAGGGCGGTCATCATCGCTTATCACGGGTTCCATAAAAGGTGTTTTTAGTTTACTAATACCCGGTGTTGAGTCCGGAAGCTGACCATAAATATGGTGTGATTGCCAATTGTCACTACTGGCAATTAAAATGCCCTGTTGATCATAAATAGTGGCAGAAAGCACAAACTCATCTTTACTTATATCGTTACAAATGGCGTTGAGTTGTGGTTTATTCTTTTCTATAAGCGGCGTTTTAACATTTAAAGCCATAAATTGAGTGAGGCTTTTTGCAGTGCTGTCGGCGCTATCGTAAAGTAACTGGTGACTCTGAAAACTACTATTAACACCCACCCAGCTTAGTAATACAAAACAGCCAGCCGCAAGAATTAAGCGAACGAGCCGCTTTCTTTGGGATGCGCTTATAGGGTTTTTAATATGGTTATTTTTCATAGTCACCGTTTATGCTACTGACAGCATTTTGATTTGATGTTACAACTACACTAACTATAACCTTAAACCCCACCTGATGGCGAATTTAGTGTTGAGAATAGCAGTTTTGAGATGCCAACTATCAGGAAAATAAAAATAAACACGGAGATCCCATGTCGCAAATCAACATGGCACAGCAAGCTGCTGAGCAACCATTACAACACTTAACTCTAAATAAATGGTTTAGCTATAGTGGTGGTGTATCTACACCTCTCGATTATATTCCAAACAAAGCATTAGGGTTATTTAGCATCGCATTTGCGGGTGATTTTGCGGAAAAACACATTGCCAGTATTGTTGACTTTTTAGCGACACATAACCAAAAAGTCACCGCTATATGCCAATACCAACCTGATTTAGGGCTTGCACCAGCACTGTGTTTTTACGCGCAAAATGCAGATAAAACTATAAACCCGTTAGTACTACAAGAATTTTCAAACACGCTTGATTGTCAATTAGTGCAAGTTGATACGCCGCCTAATTTATATGAGCCAGGTTTATTGGTTATGGATATGGACTCAACTGCAATAACTATTGAGTGCATAGACGAAATAGCACGCCTTGCGAACGTATACGATGAAGTTGCCTCTGTAACTGCACTTGCAATGGCGGGTAAACTTGATTTTAGTGAGAGTTTATATCAGCGTGTAGCTAAGCTTGAAGGTATTGAAAAAAGCTTAATTGAAGAACTGAAAAGTACATTACCATTAATGCCTGGCATTAAAATGCTGTGCCAAATTTTAAAGCAACATAACTGGTATTTGGCGATTGCCTCAGGTGGTTTTGTGCCTTTTGCAGAGCGTGTACAAGAGCTGATTAATTTAGATGAAGTGCACGCTAATGTGCTCGAATTTAAAAACGACAAGCTAACAGGTAAAGTGCTGGGTACGATTGTCGATGCGCAGCAAAAAGCGGTCGTTTTAGAGGTGCTTCAGCAAAAGCTAGGGCTTAAAAAAGCACAAACTGTAGCTATTGGAGATGGCGCAAATGATCTAGTCATGATGGCAAAAGCAGGCCTAGGTGTGGCCGTACATGGTAAGCCAAAAGTGGTTGAGCAAGCACAGGCGGCTATTTGTGATGGGTCATTATTGCAATTGTTGTATATGTTGGCTATTCCGTTAGAAAAACAACCAACACTTTAAAATAAATTAAGTTAAACCGCTTAACGTAAGCGGTTTAACCAAATTAGCTTACGGCGGCTCATTTGTGCTACTTGCTCTTTTTTTAGTTCTAAATGGCTTAGCGCTTCTTCAGTTATATCTACTACATCACCTACACCAGCTACGGCCCATAAGGCTTCTTCTAAATCTTTAGCTTTGTGCATTGCGTACTGACTTACGTATTTTAGCTCATTAGAAAGATAATCAGTATCGGGGCGACCTGTGCGCGATATATACAAACGCATTACGAATATAAGTTGCGATGTAATACCTTTACTAATTTGTTTATAAAAGCTTGAGTAGTCTTCACCTAAAGCGCATTGGCTAACAATAGCCTCTTCAATACTGCCTTTTCGAGGATCGAAGTTAATAGCAAGTGTAAAAGCAAGCGGTGCATCTTGGCGGCTGCGATCTTTAATATTTGGTGTTATTACATTAATAATTTGCTCTTCGGTCAGAATGCTCGAAAAGTCAGTTTTGTTACTTAATAAACCAAAGTTTTGCAAAATCACGTGCATAGGGCTGGCGTATAACCCATATCCAATTGCGCCGGTTTTAAAGTGTGCAGCTTCTTTGTGTAAATATAGCGGAAATTGGCAAACGCTTTTTGTAACCATATTTCTAAGTGCGGTAGATAAGCCTTCTACTTTAGGTGCTTCTTCAGATACTTTAAGTTTGTCTTTATTACCTTCTATTAGCTGAGTGAAAAAGGTCACGCCAGCATGGGGTAAATCAGCAATACGATTTGCTTTTAGGTTAATAGTAGTAAATGACTTACTGATGGCCATTACTTCGTACTTTAGTTCACTAAGCTTATGCTTTTTAGTTATTTTTTGAAGTTCAGGGAATGCTAAAAGTACTATATCGCCTTTTTTAAATGTGGCAGGTTGTTCGCACTCTAACTGCAAACCCATTACCGAAAAGTCACGTGTATAGCCGTTAAATACCTCATCATTAATAGTGACACTAACTGGTGTTTTATAAAGATAGCGCTTATGCGAGCGTAAATTTACGTATTCAAGTGGCACAATATCTAAGTAGGGTGGTGTTTTGTGTTTTGCGTGGCCAAAGTGCTTAAGCTGATTTACTAATGCTTTATCAAAAGTAAGTTGTTTATAATTTGCTTGTTCAGCTTTATTGCCAATATTTGTAAGTACAACAATATACTTAACATCTTTTATAAGGCCTTTTACACGAGGTGAAGGCGGCTTATTTAATTTTTCTATATTTTCACCGGCACTATTAGGTAGTGAAAGCGGTATAAAAGAATCATCTGGATGACTTGGCATTACTTGTATTTTAAAGCACTGCCAGCTCTCTTTTTGGCTACCAAAACCTAAAAATAGATCACGTAATTTAGGGTTGTTATTTAACTCTGTACGCGTCGCTGAGTAGTAATAAATTTTACCTGATGATATATGTGTAAATGTATAGAGGTAATCTTCTTTTACTGCGGTAATTTGAGTTAGTAATTGTGTAATACGCTGATGATTAAGTATATTGTACAAACACGGTATTTTTCTTTCATCGGTAAAGTAGCGCTGAATAAAAATATTATTTTCAGTGGTAAGGCTAAGGCTTGGGTAATATTGCTCATCTTTTTTACTTAAAAACACATATAAAGACGTTACGCGAGGAATGTAGTACTGCTCATACCCCTTTGATACTACAGCATCGAGCGTATTATCTAGATTTACTTTATAACGACGCTTATTACCATGAATAAAACTTTCTAAAAAGTCATTAAAGGCATCGTTGTTTTCTATATAAGTGCGCTTTAAGCGGATGTGATTAAATTCACGAGAGATATTTTCTACTGCAACAACTTCGTATTGAATACCGTTTTTTAGGCCAAGTTCAAAGTCTTGCTCAAGGCCTACTAAGCGCATTGCGATGAGTTCGCCTTTTTTTATAGAGTAGCGCGTTGCAAGCTTAACTTTACAACCGCTTAAAGATATATCTGAGGTGCTAGCAGCAATGTTCTTTTTATCTTTGTAATCAATCGTTACTTTTATTGAGTAATTCATCCGTTCTTCACGGCGGCTCTCATAAGAGGCAAACTTAATTACTTCAGTGTTTAAGTTATTTTCTAACTCTTGTAACTCTGATTTTTCGGCTGCTTGTTTTTGTAATACGCGGTGGTTATTTTCTGTATTCATTACGGCTTCGTAAACAGCTAAGGTGTATTCACCATGTTGTTTAAGCGCTTTTTCAAACACTTCAATGGCTGTGTCATCCATAAAGTGTTGCTTGCCGTTATGCTCATATGGTTTTACTTGGCCTGTCACTAATCCGCGAAGATCAACAAAACGTGCCACTGGCTGAGATAAACGCGACATTTCCATTTTCATTAAAAATTGCTCAGGTTTAGTTAACCCTGCGGTTTTTGATTTGAAAATTAGATCAAATTTAGCGTTGCCTAAATATGTTTTTAACTCATTCACGAGGTCTTCGTGTTTGAGCATTATGTCATCAGCCATTTATAAAACCATCACCGTCTAATTGAAAAAGTAGGTATACTGTTAAGTCCATTTATTAGAAGTTCAATAAACGTTAAATCGCGCTATGTTATTAATATAGGTACAATTATTTGAGTTACTACTGTTTAGCTCTTGTTATGTATGTGTTATTTGCCATTTTATTGGCAAGTTACTTTAAACTATTACAAAGCAAAAAGTATGCCCTAAATTATAGCTAAAAAGAAACACCATGTGTATTTATTGATTGTGACGCTAGATTTTTAAGCAGGCAAGAGTTTGTTGCTAAGTAAATGCCTGAAATGGCAAAATAAGCGCTTAATAGTAAGAATTTTTTTAATTAAAGAATAGTAGGTAAAGTGATCAATGGCTAAAGCGGCAAAAGTAGAATTTGTTTGTACCGAATGTGGCATGAACTATCAACGTTGGCAGGGTCAATGTCGCTGCGGTGCGTGGAACACATTAGCGGAATTTAAGCCTTCAGCAGGGCACAGTAAAAAAGCATCAATACGAGCAAACGTTGGTGGTTATGCTGGTGGTGTTGGTGGTGGCTCTAAAAAAATCAATGATATTGCTACATCAGAGGCTGAAAAGCAGCTAACTGAAATCGGCGAGCTTGATCGCGTACTAAGCGGCGGGGTGACTACTGGCTCTGTTAATATAATTTCCGGCGATCCGGGGGCGGGTAAGACAACTTTGCTATCTGACCTAGTGGCGAGAATGTCACAACGGATGCCGTCACTTTACTGTACGGCAGAAGAATCTTTATCGCAGTTTAAAAACAGGGTAAATCGTTTAAAGTTAAACTATAACCCGGACGAGCTTTATTTACTTTCAGAAACGAGCGTTGAAACCATCATCGAAGAGCTCGAGAAAAATAAAATTAAGTTTGCTGTTATTGACTCTATTCAAGCTGTTGTAACCGATACGGCAAATGGTAGCCCAGGTTCGCCTTCGCAGGTAAAAAGCGCCGCCCAAGCATTAACTCAGTACTGTAAGCAAAATGATGTAACCATGTTCATTATTGCTCACGTAAATAAAAATAACGAAATAGCAGGCCCTCAAACACTTGTACATATTGTTGATGCGCTTTTACACATAGATACCAACGATGGGCAAATACGAACCCTTAGGGCAAATAAAAACCGCTTTGGTGATATTGATACTGTTGGCATTTTTAAAATGTGTGAACGTGGAATGTTAAGCGTTGATAATCCAAGTGAAATATTTTTATCGGGTTCAACCACCGACTCACCTGGCTCTACTATTACCTGTATTCGTAAAGGGAATCGTAATTTATTGCTTGAGATTCAATGTTTAACTACCGAAACAGAAGCTGAATTTCCGCAGCGTGTTTGTGTTGGTTTAAATATGAATCGTATAAAAATGCTGACCGGTATATTACGTAAGCATACTAAAACTAAAATATTTCACGATACGTTTTTTAATATTGTGGGTGGTTTAAGAATTGATGAGACAGAAACCTGCATCGATTTAGCATTAGTAACCGCGTTACTTAGCAGTTTAAACGAATTTGTTGTACCTCGTACCACGTGTATTATGGGAGAACTTAGCTTAAACGGCGATGTACGCCCAATAGACAGTGGTGTACCGCGTGTTAAAGAGGCTGCACAACATGGTTTTACAGAAATATATATTCCATTTCGCAATTACCATAAATCGATGGAAGGGCTAGGCGCTAAAATTACCCCTGTAAAAACCGTACATGAGTTACTTAGTTTGATTAATTAACACTTATCGGTGATGTTCTTCAGTGTTACTCTTAAGTTGAGACACTTTATAGAAAGAATTAAATAAGGAAATGACATGAAAAAATTAGTTATAGTTGCAGCTCTTGTGGCCGCAGGCGTGGGTGGTGTTAGTTACGCAAACTACGTAGCAACTCAAGAAGTGCGTGCAGAAGTAGATAAGCAACTTGCTTTAGTAAGCGAGCAAACTGGCGCTACATTTAAATACGCTGGTTTATCGGCAAGTGTTATTTCAAAGAGTGTAGAAATAACAAACATGGAAGTAATAAGCCCTGAAGGTGACAATGTTGCTAATATTCAAAGCATTGAAATAACTGGCTACGAGCCGGATAAAATATCACCACATACATCATTTGATGTAAAAAGCTTTCAGTTTGATAAAAGCTTCGTATCAAAATTACCAGCTGATACAAACGAAATGTTAGCGTCGGCAAGTTACGACTTACATTCATCACTTGATTACGATGAAGAGTCTGGCAATAGTGATGTAGTAGTTAAGCTTGATGCAAAAGACATTGTTAGTTTTAATATGGATATGGGTTTAGCTAATTCAAAAGCGTTAATGGATGCTTCATTGGCTATTAGCAAGGCGCAGCAAGAAGCGGGTGATCAACCGCTGACGTATGAGCAAGAATTACAGCAGCAAACACTTGTTATGCAAGCAATGAGTAAATTAGAGCCGCGTAATGTTAGCTTTGCCTTAAATAACCAGGGTAAATTAAAAGATTTACTCTCAAGCGAGCTTGAAAAGCAAGGTATGACGCTTGAGCAAATGGAAATGACGCTAGAGCAACAGTTACAACAAGCTCCTGTAACTGAAGATATTGCAGAGGCTTTAACTAGCTTTGCGAAAGGTTTAAATTCATTCAGTGTGTCTGCAAAGCTACCTGAAGGTAAAACTATGATGGAAATTAACCAACAAGTTATGATGCTAGTAGGGCAACCTGAAGAGCTAGTTAAGTTTATTAACTTAGAAGTTAAAGGTGATTAGGCCTTAGTTCTGTATTAATAAAGGCGCCAATTGGCGCCTTTATTGTAATCTTATTAGCTAAAGCAATTTGCTTTTATAAGATCAGTGATTATTTGTTGTGATGGTTTTATTTTTTCCATCGCTAAAAATTCATCAGGCTGGTGTGCTTGGTTAATTGAGCCTGGGCCCATTACAATCGTTTCACAACCGAGTTGCTGGATAAACGGCGCTTCAGTGCAGTAATTTACTGCGACCGCTTTTTGCCCCGCTATTTTTTCAGCCATTTTTACTAAAGCACTGTCGGTGCTCCCACTAAATGCCGGTATTGGTTCATGTAAATCAATAACGCTCACCGCATTTGGGTATTGCTGATTTATCTCTTTCGTTGCATCGAGTACTAATGCTTGTAGTTCTTGTACACTTAAACCTGGTAATGGGCGCATATCTATATGCATTTCACAGCAACCACAAATTCTATTCGCGTTATCGCCGCCATGAATATTACCTAAGTTTAATGTTGGATAAGGGATTTCGAAGTGGTTTATTGAATACTTATGCTTTAATTGTTCTTTTAAGATCATCAATTTTGTAATCACTTTATGCATTACTTCAATGGCGTTAAGACCACGTTCGGGATCGGAGCTATGCCCAGAGCGACCAACCACTCTTATTGCTGTACTCATATGGCCTTTGTGCATAAATACTGGCGTCATATCAGTAGGTTCGCCTATTATACAACGCGCAGGTTTTAAATTCGGGTGCTTACATATTTGTTGTGCACCAGCCATCGTTGTTTCTTCGTCGGCGGTGGCAAGGATTAAAATAGGCTGAGTTTGCTGCTTTTCATCAAGTTCACTAATCGCTTGTAATACAAAAGCAAAAAAGCCTTTCATATCAATACTTCCTAGCCCATACAATTTGTTATCGAGTTCGGTAAGTTTAAATGGATTATGATTCCAACGACTGTCATCAAAAGGCACTGTGTCGGTATGACCAGCTAGCATTAATCCGCCATCACCTTCTCCGCGTTTTGCTAATAAATTATAGCGCCCTTTACCTCCTTCTAATTCTATAATTTCACACGTAAAACCGATTGTTTCGCACCAACTGGCTAGGAGTTCAATTACGTTTTTATTGCTCATACACAGGTTGTCTTCAATAGCACTAATAGAAGGGGCTGCAATCAATTGTTGGTACATGAAAATAAACGAAGGCAAAGGCATAAAAAAATCCAAAATTATTATTCAATTTAATTGCATAACAATATAAAAGTATTTATGATGAATATCAATTCACTTTTTAAGCATAAATATATTAAAAGTAACGCCATGAAAATAATGCGACGATAATCAAAATTCATTAATAAAAAAGACTTAATTAGCGTCTAAGCTAGTTTAAGCGAACATTATAGATAAGTAGTAATTAATTTTAAGATAACGAGTAACAAATGAATGTAGTGATTATTGGCGCAAGCGGATACAGCGGCGCAGAGTTAGCAAGTTTAGTTGCTAAGCATCCAAACTTAACTTTAACAGGCTGTTATGTATCTGAGGGTAGCTTAGATAAAAATAAATTGCTAAGTGATTTATACCCAGAGCACCTTGGCTTACTAGACTGCCCTTTACTTCCTCTTAGCGTATCAGCTTTTGATGACATTCAAAGTGATGCTGATTACGTATGCTTATGTACCGATCACAAAGTAAGTGTTGATCTAGCGCCGCAATTTTTAGCTATGGGTAAAAAGGTATTTGATTTATCTGGTGGCTATCGTTTAGCAAGCAATGACGACTACGTTACTTACTATGGTTTTGAGCATCAACATCCAGAGCTTTTAAATGAAGCGGCTTACGGTCTAGCTGAGTGGAACCATGATGCTATCGCTAATGCAAAGCTAATTGCTGTTGCAGGCTGTTACCCAACAGCAGCGCTTAATGCGCTAAAACCGCTTAAGCAAGCAGGCTTATTAAGCAGCGAAAGTATTATTATTAATGCGGTTTCGGGCGTTACAGGCGCAGGGCGTAAAGCCAGTGTAGGAACGCATTTTTGTGAAGTGTCGCTTGCACCTTATGGTTTGTTTAACCATCGCCACGGCCCTGAAATTGAACAACACCTTGGCCACAAAGTGTTGTTTACACCGCATCTAGGTAATTTTCCGCGCGGTATTTTAGAAACTATTTATGTACAGCTTAAGCCAGGCGTTACCAAGGAAAACGTTGCATCGGCTTATCAAGTACTTTCGAGCGAGCCATTAATTCGTTTATTAGGCGATAAAGTACCTTCAATTAAAGGTGTAGCTAAGCAGCCATTTGTTGATATTGGCTGGCAGCAACAAGGAACGCAGTTAATTGTGATGTCTGCTATTGATAACTTATTAAAAGGCGCTGCTGGACAAGCTTTGCAGTGTATTAATATTTCTATGAATTTAGATCATACCACTGGTTTAAAAGGAGCGTTTTAAATGAGTAAAAAAACGTGGGTAATTAAACTAGGTGGTGCAGTACTTAATACAGAAAATGCAGCAAAAGCGTTGTTTGATGTATTAAATGAGCAAACAAATGATGAGTTTGTGATTGTACATGGCGGTGGCGCTTTAGTTGATACATGGTTAAAACAAGCGGGTTTTGCCAGTGCTAAACACCAAGGATTACGTATTAGCCCAACAGAGCAAATGCCTTATATAGTGGGTGCGCTTGCAGGTTGCGCTAATAAACAATTAATGACTCAAGCTATTAGTGCTGGGCACAAGCCTGTCGGCTTAAGTCTTTTTGAGGCAGGTGTTACTGCCACTCAAAAGCTAAAAGCGCTTTGCTTGGTGGGTAAATGTAAAAGCAACGACGATTCTATTGTTAATGATTTACTTAAAATCGGTCGCCTACCCATTGTTAGCTCTATAGGCTTTGATGAGCAAGGGCTTTGGTACAACGTAAATGCAGATGAAGCTGCAGCGGCTATTGCTAGTAACTTAAATGCCGAGCTTATTTTTATGACGGATGTTGAAGCAGTGCTTGATGAAAATAAACAGCCGTTACATCAACTTGACACAAAACACATTGATACTTTAATTACAAATGGAGTAATTGTGGGCGGGATGGAGGTCAAAGTTAAGACCAGCCTTCACGCTGCCCAACATTTACGACGCGGTGTGTATATTTCCAGCTGGCAAAAGCCAGAAAATTTAACTGCTCTGCTACAAGGCGAGCATGTCGGAACTAAGATTACACCATAGGTTTATTATGTTTGAGAATTTTTTAACGGGTTTAGAGTTAGACCAAGAAGGCGCACTTAATTTATTAAAGTTAGCGCAAGATATAAAAGCAAAACCAGAAAAATACAGCAATGTATTAGCGGGAAAATCAATCGTAACATTGTTTGAAAAACAAAGTTTACGTACTCGCTTATCGTTTGATATAGGTATTAACCGCCTTGGTGGCCATGCAGTTTATTTAGATCAGCAAAATGGCGCTATGGGTGCACGTGAATCAATTAAAGATTTCGCACTTAATATTTCTACTTGGGCCGATGGTATTGTTGCGCGCGTAAATCAGCACAGCACATTAACTACATTAGGTGAATACGCATCAGTACCGGTAGTAAATAGTTTGTGTGATTTATACCACCCATGCCAAGCGCTTGCTGATTTTTTAACGCTTCAAGAAGTTCACGGCGATGTGAGCGAGCTTAAAGTGGCTTACTTAGGTGAGGGCAACAATGTAACTCATTCATTAATGCTTTTAGCGGCAACGCTTGGCACTGATTTTGTTGCTGTAACGCCAAAAGGCAGCTCGCCTGATTCGCAAATCCTTAAAAAGGCAGAGCAAATAGCGGCAATGAATGGCGCATCAGTGATGGTAAGTGACCGTGTTGAAGCGGCTGTTGGTGCAAACGTTGTATATGCAGATACATGGGTATCAATGGGTGATACAACACCGCTTGAGCAAGTTAAAGAAAAATATATGCCTTATCAATTAAATCAGGCATTGCTAGATCAAACCGGTGCAACTACGGTATTACATTGCCAACCGGCACACCGTGAATTTGAAATTACCTCTGAGGTAATGGATGGTCCAGCATCGAAAATTATTCAACAAGCAGAGAATCGCATGCACGCGCAAAATGCTTTGTTAGTTACATTACTAAATCCAAATTTTGTTAAGGAACACCTATGAGTTCAATTAAAAAAGTCGTTTTAGCCTATTCAGGTGGTCTTGATACATCGGCTATCGTGCCATGGTTAAAAGAAAACTACGGTTGTGAAGTTGTTGCGTTTGTAGCGGATGTAGGTCAAGGCGCAGAAGAACTTGAAGGCGTAGAAGCTAAAGCAATCGCTTCAGGTGCTTCAGAATGTTACGTAGTTGATTTAAAAGATGAAATGGTAAGTGATTACATTTATCCAACACTTAAAACGGGCTCGATTTACGAAGGTACTTATTTACTAGGTACGTCTATGGCGCGTCCTATTATTGCTAAAGCACAAGTTGAAATTGCACGTAAAGTAGGTGCTGATGCACTTTCTCATGGTTGTACTGGTAAAGGTAATGACCAAGTTCGTTTTGAATCATGTTTTGCAGCCCTTGCTCCAGATTTAAAAGTAATTGCGCCATGGCGTGAGTGGGACTTATCGAGTCGTGAATCATTACTTGATTACTTAGCAGAGCGTGACATTCCGTGTTCAGCATCTGCTACAAAAATTTATAGCCGTGATGCTAACGCTTGGCATATTTCGCACGAAGGTGGTGAGCTTGAAGATCCATGGTGCCAACCAACTGAGCAAGTATGGACTTGGACTAACTCTCCAGAGCAAGCACCAGATAAGGCAGAACTAGTAACTTTAAAAGTTGTTGAAGGCGAAGTGGTTGCTGTAAATGGCGAAGAACTTAAACCATATGACTGTTTAGTTAAATTAAACGATATTGCATCGCCTCATGGCGTTGGACGTGTTGATATTGTAGAAAACCGTTTAGTAGGTATGAAGTCACGCGGTTGTTATGAAACACCAGGTGGCACAGTAATTATGGCTGCGCTTCAAGCCATTGACGAGCTAGTGCTTGATAAAGCGAGCCGTAAATGGAAAGAAGTACTAGGTGGTGAATTTTCACATTTAGTGTACGACGGACGTTGGTTTACACCACTTAAAGATTCTATTTTAGCCGGTGCAGAAGCACTTTCTAAAGTGGCAACAGGTGAAGTGGTACTTAAGCTATATAAAGGTCAAGTAACTGCGGTTCAAAAGCAATCACCAAATAGCTTATACAGCGAAGCATTTGCTACATTTGGCGAAGATGATGTATATGACCAGTCACACGCTGAAGGCTTTATTCGTTTATTCTCGCTTTCAAGCAGAATTTCAGCATTGGCTAAAAAGTAAATTATTTATAGCCCCTTATAAAAGGGGCACTACAGGGTTTGGAGAGATTTCATGGCATTATGGGGCGGACGTTTTTCTACGGGTCCAGATGAGGCGTTTAAGCAATTTAACGACTCTCTTCCCTTTGACTACCAGTTAGCAGAGCAAGATATTATTGGCTCTGTGGCATGGGCTGGTGCACTTGAACAGGTAAATGTACTTTCAAGTGATGAGCATACAAAATTAGTTGCTGCATTAAATGAGCTACTTGAAGAAGTTAAAGCTGATCCACAATCAGTTGCTACTTCAGGTGCAGAAGACATTCATTCACATGTTGAAGCTGCTCTAATTGAAAAAGTAGGTGATTTAGCTAAAAAATTACATACAGGCCGAAGCCGTAATGACCAAGTTGCCACCGATTTTAGACTATGGTGCCGTGATACAGCCGATCATTTACTAGATGCCATTGCACAGCTAAAAGGCGAATTTGTAGCGCTTGCAGAGCGAGAGCTTGGCACAATATTGCCAGGTTACACGCATTTACAGCGCGCACAACCAGTATTGTTTAGCCACTGGTGTATGGCGTATGTAGAAATGCTAGAGCGCGATGAAAGCCGCCTGCAAGATGCTAAAGCGCGCATGAATTTTTGCCCATTAGGCAGTGGTGCATTAGCAGGTACAGCTTATCCGATTGATCGCCAAGCATTAGCCCACGGATTAGGTTTTACAGCGGCTACAAAAAATAGCCTTGATGGCGTATCTGATCGTGACTTCGTGTTAGATCTTTTAAGTTGTGCGTCTATTTCGATGATTCACTTATCTCGTATGTCTGAAGATCTGATTTTTTATAATTCGGGTGAAGCCGGATTTATAGAGCTTGCTGATAACGTCACGTCAGGCTCATCGCTC
The DNA here is from genome assembly GCF_014163655.1 of Pseudoalteromonas sp. SR45-1. NCBI lineage: Bacteria > Pseudomonadati > Pseudomonadota > Gammaproteobacteria > Alteromonadales > Pseudoalteromonadaceae > Pseudoalteromonas > Pseudoalteromonas sp. SR45-1. The sequence continues at coordinate 296,068 of NZ_JACJDR010000002.1, forward strand.
ATGCCTCAGAAAAAAAATCCTGATGCACTCGAGCTTATTCGCGGTAAAACCGGACGTGTATTTGGTGCATTTAGCGCTATGATGATGACATTAAAGGCACTGCCACTTGCATACAATAAAGATATGCAAGAAGACAAAGAAGGCCTGTTTGACGCTATGCCAACATGGCTTGCATGTATTCATATGGCGCAAGCATGTATTAAAGGCGTAAAAGTAAATGGCGATAAAACGTTAGCAGCGGCAAAAGGCGGCCACGCTAATGCCACCGAGCTTGCTGATTACTTAGTTGCTAAAGGTGTGCCATTTAGAGAAGGGCATCACATTGTGGGTGTACTTGTACAGCTTGCGATTAGCGAAGGTAAAACGCTTGAGGAGCTATCACTTGAGCAGTACAAATCAGTAAACACTGTATTTGAAGACGATGTTTACCCAGTACTTAAAATTGATGCGTGTATAAAAGCGCGTCAAGCGCTTGGTGGGACGTCTATTGAGCAAGTAACTAATGCTGTTAAAGAAGCCAAAAAAAAACAGCAAATAACGGTACGTGATGCAAATTTAGATGATGTAGAGGCAATAGCCACACTTATACAGCATTGGGCAACGGTAGGCGAAAACTTACCTCGTGCAAAAAGCGATATGGTGCACTCTATTAACGAGTTTGCAGTTACTGAAATAAATGGAAAAGTGTCGGGCTGTGCATCGTTATACATTTACGATACCGGCCTTGCTGAAATACGCTCATTGGGTATAGACCCAAAAAGTAAAGTGACGGGGCAGGGTAGACAGCTTGTAGAGCACCTACTTGCTAAAGCCAAAAAATTGGCACTTAACCGAGTTATTGTATTGACCCGTGTACCCGATTTTTTTGAACAACAACGTTTTACTTTTTGTAGCAAAGACTCTTTGCCTGAAAAAGTAATGAAAGATTGTGAACTTTGCCTTCGTAAAGAAAATTGTGACGAAGTAGCAATGGAATATATTTTGAAGCTAAGTACACGTGCGGAGATCCCGTGTAAATACGTAGCTTAAACTCCCTGGATACAAAAAACGTACGGTTATCCCTGTGCGTTTTTTTATATTTGCAGTAAACTGGTCGGAGTTGTTTGGTTGGGTTATATTTTTTGAGTGAATTTTAATGTGTCAAAAAAAGTTGGCACATTGATTGCTATGTATAAGATAGGTAGCAAAATAGCTATCACTGCTTAAAACAGGTAATGCATTTATCTACATAATAATGTGGTTAAAAGTTGCACCAAATATAATTAAAACTTTTACAAGGATCAATCACATGCAAGTTTCAGCTAATAGCCAATTACAAATGCAAGCATACAACAAAACACAACAATTAAAGCCTGCAATGGAACAAACTGCTAGCCCTAAAACCCTGCAATCTGATACAGTAAGCATTTCTCAAGAGGCTATTGCTGCAGCAAGTAGTGATAGCTTACAACGTGGCGGGGGCAGTGTAATGCCTGTCAGACCAAAGTAATAATTTAAGGTTTTAAATGATTCTAACTGAGCTTTTTGGGTTGTTCTCACTGTCTGCTTTTACGATGTGGGGATTTCTGATGACTTTCTTTTTTAATGTGTTTGTATACTCATTAGATGTAAAAAGAGGTACAACTCTTCTGCTCAGTTCATTTATTATGATGATATCTTATACCTTATCTGACTACTTCTATACATGGCTTTCTATTAAAAACTCAATATACTTGGATTGGGCTTTGTATGATATTTCTACTATTTTAGCGTTAATATGCATATATAAAATAACCGAAAAAACAACACCTTCTTTTTTGTATTTAATTGTTGGATTGTCTATAAATTCGATTTTCTTTTTTTGTATGTATTTAGATATGTATATATTCGGAAATATGGAACGATGGTTTTTTTGGGATGTTTATACATACGCAGTTAATTTAATGGACTTAATTATGATAGTCGCATTAATTATTGATAGAGATTTCCTCGGTCTTCATAAATTAAAGAACAAAATTCTCAGCTACTTCAAGTCAAACGATACCCATAAAGTAACCTAGTTTAAAATGTACTTAACTGGTGCTTTTCTGGATTATATAAATGCTTTTACACAATGGGGCTTTTTAATGGCCTTTTTGTACTGCTTAGTATCTAGTGTCAATATTAAAAATAAATCCCTTCTCATTACATCAAGCATTATGTTGTGTTCATATTTTTTAAGTGGATACTTTACTATATTGAATGCTCCTTATTTAGATTGGATTTTATATGATTTTCTTACCATAGTAGCGATACTCTTTTTTATAAAAATTGACTTTATTAAATGTTGCCCAAGTGCCAATTTTATTCTGATAGGCTTATTCATTAATAGCCTCCTCGCATCAGTAATGCATTACGATCTATATATTCTTTACCACTTAGATGAGTGGTGGTATTGGAGTTTTTATTCTGTTGGGAGTACTTTAATAGATGTATTGATGATGCTCTCGCTAATACTTAATAAAAATCTTATAAAAATGTCGCCTTTAAAAATTATTAATTTGAATAAAAAAAATCTTAAGAATAATGAGTGAACTCATAATTAGCCCAACAGTTTCTTTGTACATAGGTGCATTTGTACAATGGGGATTCCTTATGGCCTTTTTGTACTCCCTTGCTCATTCGATTAATAAGCCTAATAAAGAAAGAGTGTATTTGTCTTTGGTTATGAGTATTTCATATTCATTTAGTATATTTACAAATCTGGATACGGTAACTTATCTAGATTTTTTGTTTTCCGATATTTTAACTCTCCTAGTTATTATTTCCCTTAGGCGGCTCTGGCATGGTGGTATTACCTATCTATATATCATTACTGGCTTAGCTGTAAACTCAGCTTTACATTTTCTCATGCATTACGACATCTATATATCAAATAATACAAGCTACTGGTGGCTTTGGAATGCTTACGTAATAGGGGTTAACGCTGCTGATTTCATAATGGTAGCTATATTTTTTATAAACAAAGATTTTTTAGCTTTAGCTGCAATTAAAATATGGTTCCACAATAGTATTATGAAAAAGGAATAGAAGTAGTGGCTGATATACTTTGGGGTCTGGTAGATTTAGGATATAACGTAGCAATACTATTTACATGGTTTTTCCTAATCGCATTTTTATATAACCTATCAGCGAGTATTAATAAAAATGATAAAAGTAGAGCGCATCTTTCATTTATAATGATGGTTTCATATATATCTAGTCTTTTTATGGATCCACTGATTGAAAATCCTCACCTAAATTACTTCTATTATGATCTTGCTACTATTAGCGCCCTGATACTTTGGCGATTTATATATAAAAAATTAGTACCAATTGCTTTTGACTATTTAATTGTAGGGCTTTTTATTAATGCATGTTTATTTTTAGGTATGCATTACGATATTGAAATTGCAGGTACTCTTTACTATTGGTGGTTTTGGACAGTTTATATTTTTGGAATGTATTTTGTCGACTTTACAATGGCATTGGTATTAATCATCAATAAGGATGTTTTAGGCTTAAACAAGCTTTTAAGGTGTGTTAGAAGGTTAAGTTTAGATCGCTGAGGCAGTAAAGCTCAACTTAAAAGAAGAGTGATTTTGTGCATTTTTTATGTTGCCGTTATATGTTAAGCGGTACAATAACGGTTTATATAGTGTTGGGGTAAGATGATTGAGCTACTTTTAAATACAAATATCTCTTTTTATATAGGTGCTTTTGTACAGTGGGGCTTTTTGATGGCTTTTCTATATTCTTTAGTAAGCTCTATAAATAACGCAGATAAAAGCATTGTTTGGCTATCTTTCATCATGGCACTTTCTTACTCTTCTAGTATTTTTATTGATATGGATTCGATAACTTACTTCGATTTTTTCTTATTCGATAGTATTACTCTATTTGTTATTATTTTATCTGGTTTTTTTATAAGAATTAGCGGTGTATACATTTATTTATTATTTGGTTTAGGTATAAACACCTTACTATTTTTTGCAATGTATATAGATAATGATGTTATGCACCATTATGAATTTTGGTGGTTCTGGTGGGTGTACATAGTAGGTATAAATTTTACAGATTTGACCATGGTTTTAGTTTTCTTTATAGGTAAAGATGTTTTAAAACTTGCTTGGTTAGAAGGAAAGCTAAATAAAGTGTTTAATAAAAGGACCTATTAGTAATGGTTTTCAGTGCTAACAGGCCTTATTTATTATTAACTGGTACCACAGCCCAATTTAATTTTTAGCGCTTTGACAATTACAGGGTCTACAAACTCGCTTACATCACCATTGTGACGTGCTACTTCTTTAACAAGCGTTGATGAAATAAATGAATTTCGCTCTGCGGGTGTTAAAAATACACTTTCTAAATCAGGATTCAGGCGGCGGTTCATGTTAGCTAATTGAAATTCATAGTCAAAATCAGATACAGCCCTAATACCACGAATAAGCACATTAGCATTGTGATCGCGCGCAAGGTCAGCCAATAAGCCAGAAAAACCAATGACCTTAACATTATCTAAGTGACTTAAAATAGAGTTTGCAAGTTCAACACGTTCTTCAAGGTTAAAGCAGGGTTTTTTACTTGGGTTGTTCGCAACCGCAACTAATACAGTATCAAACATTTTAGCTGCACGTTGAATAAGATCTGTATGACCATTGGTTAGTGGATCAAAGGTGCCCGGGTAAATTGCAATAACTTTCATAATGTTCACTATTTATGATTTTAGCGCTAGTTTAACAGTGTTTATGCCACAAAGCAGCCTAGCTAATAAAGCATATAAACACTTACTTTCTTTGAACAGGTCAGTCCATGGTGGGAGTGTTTTAATGATTCATATTTGTTTATACTGTTTACCTCTTTTGAGTGTAATGTAGCCTATAGATAATTTGAGTATTAGCATATGAATACCAAGGATAAAATAATACACACCAGTATTTTGTTGTTTAACGAAAATGGTGAGCGTGCAATAACGACAAATCATATTGCATCAAACTTAGGGATGAGCCCGGGTAATCTTTATTATCATTTTAAAAATAAAGAAGACATTATCCGTCATATTTTTGCGCTGTATCGCGATCATTTAAATACTCACTTTAAACCTATTAATAAAGATGATGATGCATTTAATCATTTAACGGCTTATTTAGATTCGTTATTTGAATTGATGTGGCGTTACCATTTTTTTTACGACAATCTTGGCGATATACTCGCCAGAGACACTGAGCTAAAACAAGCTTACATTGATTTTCAGTTAGAGTTATTAGAGCAAGTTCGTAAAATTATTCTAGGTCTTCGCGATAGTGAAATGATTGCTATTGATGAGCAAGATGTCATTGATTTAGCCCATACACTAAAGTTAACTGTTAGTTTTTGGACGCCTTATATTAAGGCTCGTAGGCCAAGCGGTACCCTTGCTGAGCAAGATATATATCACGGTATTTTAAAAGTACTTACATTATTTAGAGCGTACAGTACCGATAAAAGTATTGATAAAATGAACCTATTACGCGAAAAATACACTGAGTTAGCGCAACAAGCCCCAACTGTTGTTTAGCCGTTGCCCTTTGGTTGTTTCCTAGACGCTGAATTTTTTGCTATAATCGCGCGCCAAATGCCTGGGAGCGCGAATTCCCGCAGTCTAAGAGTGAACTATGCTTAAATTTATCGTCAAACTACATCCTGAAATAGCCATCAAAAGCCGTTCGGTCCGTAAACGCTTTACTAAAGTGTTAGAAAATAACATTAAAATTGTATTGCGACGTCTTGACGAAAAAGTACAAGTAAGAAATAACTGGGATAATATTTCAGTTGTTACAAAGCTTGAAGATGCACAAGTTCGCCTTGATTTTATCGACAGCCTTAAACGCATACCTGGTATCGTTCAGTTTATTGAAGTAACTGAAACGCAATTTGAAACTCTTGATGACATCTATCAAAAAACAATAGCGTTAGTGGGTCACACAATTGTGGGTAAAACCTTTTGTGTGCGTGCTAAGCGTATAGGCCAGCACGACTTTACCTCGACTGATTTAGAGCGTTATGTTGGTGGTGGGCTAAATCAACATATTGAAGGCGCAAGCGTAAAGCTTAGCCGTCCAGAAGTAACAATACGCTTAGAAGTAAAAGACGATAAAGCTTACATTGTTTCGCAAACGCATTTTGGTATGGCGGGCTTTCCACTACCAACGCAAGAAGACGTGCTTTCGCTTATGTCGGGTGGTTTTGACTCTGGCGTAGCAAGTTACCAAATGATTCGTAAAGGCGCACGTACGCACTTTTTATTCTTTAATTTAGGTGGCGCAGCGCACGAGATTGGTGTTAAGCAAGCGAGCTATTTTTTATGGAAAAAATACAGCTCAACACATAAAGTGAAATTTATAACAGTTGATTTTGAACCTGTTGTTGCTGAAATTCTAGAAAACGTTGAAAACAGCCAAATGGGTGTTGTACTTAAACGTATGATGATGCGAGCAGGAAGTGTAGTGGCTGAAAAGTTAAACATTCAGGCGCTTGTTACTGGTGAAAGTATTGGCCAAGTATCTAGTCAAACATTAGCGAACTTAAGCGTGATTGACCGTGTTACCGAAACGCTTATTTTACGCCCGCTAATTCAAAATGATAAACAAGAAATTATTAATCTTGCTCGCCAAATTGGTACAGCTGAAATGGCTGAAACGATGCCTGAATATTGTGGTGTTATTTCTAAAAAGCCGACAGTTAAAGCCAAAATTGAAGTAATAGAAGCCGAAGAAGAAAAGTTCGATTTTGATGTGCTAGATACAGTAGTAAATAACGCGCGCATAATGGATGTACGCGATATTGACGTAGAAGCCAAGCAAGAGCTAAAAGAGGCTGAGTCGGTTGCTGATTTACCTGCAGGCTCTGTAGTAATTGATATTCGCTCACCAGAAGAAGAAGAAGCTGCACCGCTTGCAATCGATGGTGTTGAAGTGGTGCATTTGCCGTTCTTCCGTTTGGCTACTAAGTTTGGTGATTTACCAAAAGACACTGACTACTATTTATATTGTGACAGAGGCGTAATGAGCCAACTACAGGCACTTATGCTGCACGAACAGGGCTTCGAAACTGTAAAAGTTTATCGCCCGTAAAGTTAAAAGCTTATATAAGCGTGGTTTATACCACGCTTTTTTTTGCCTGAATTTTGACTAACAACTCATCGTTGTAAGGCGTTGGAATACTGTGAAGTTTACCTTGTTGGCTAATATAGCCACATATAGCTGATATTTCAGTTTCTCTATTGTGAGCTATATCTTGCTGCATTGATGAGTAATTATTTGCGGTTAACTCCATTATTTTATAAGCGGTATTGAGAGCTTTAATTAATGGGATATTAAGCCCTTGAGCCTTTGCAATATTGCATGCTTCAGTGAGTGCATTAAAAATTATTGTATTGTACTTAGGTGCACGTAATTCGCCATTTTTTACATTACTTAAAGCGCTTAATGGATTAATGGCAATATTGACGAGTAGCTTTTCAAAACGAAGCTGCTGAATGTTATTAGTAAACTTTAGGTTGGGTATTACTTTAAAAATATCAGCTATTGGCGCACTATTTTGAAGTGCAAGCTCATTACAGCCACCAATAACGCTTTGTCCTTCACCTGTGTGTTGCACAATATATTGGTTTGATTTAAAGCCCGCTATGCTTGTCGTTAAAAAGTAGAGTGCTTGATGGGTGTTTAGTTGGTTATTTATCTCATCAGCGTTGCCCATTCCATTGTGCGAAAGTACAACAGAGCAATGTGTTGGTAAAAATGGCTTTATTTGAGAAAACGCATCAAGCACTTGAAAAGCTTTAACGGTAAATAAAATTACATCAAATTCAGTTGCTTTATCTAGCTGATTTAATGAAATAAATTTAGCGTCAATTTTTTTTGATGCACCCTTACCTCTGCTGTAAAAGCGGGTGTTTGTTGGGTTTTTACGAGTTAAAACACTGACATTATGCGATGCGCTCAAAAAGTGGCTCAGCAATAAGCCAATAGCGCCATCGCCAACGATTAAAATATTAGCCATGTGGGTTCTTTTTTCGAGGTGTAAAAATTACTCTAAGTAAAAAGTAGCTTGCAGCACCTGCAAAATCAGCAAAAAAATCACCAAGTGATGCTTGCCTATAAGGTAGTGCGTCTTGCATTATTTCTATCGAGGCGCCATAGCCTGCTAATAAGAGTATTTGAGCATATAAAGGAAGCTTAAAAGCCTTATCCATTATTATGGCTAATATAAAAAAAATCCCAAAATGGGCGACTTTATCAACATGAGGGAATAAATTTACAACGCCACCTTTTATTTCTTTAGCAAATAAAAAGGTGAAAGCCACTATGCTGATTAAAAAAACTGCTTGATAAACACGCCTTGTCACGACAAATCCTAAAATCGCTTAAAAAAGAGGCGCAAGTATATCAAACTAATTTAGTATCGCACCTGAACAAGATGCAGAAAAATGTAAAGATTTATAATTTTAGCGTTATAATTGCCACATAAAATTAAGATTAAATAGTTAGGAGTATACTAATGCCTTCATTTGATATTGTATCTGAAGTAGAAATGAACGAAGCTAAAAATGCGGTTGATAACGCAAACCGTGAACTAGAGACTCGCTTTGATTTTAGGGGCGTTGATGCATCTATTGAGCTAAACGATAAAACAATTAAGCTTAAAGCAGAAGCTGACTCTCAAGTTATGCAGTTGTTCGATATTTTAGCGGGAAAAATTTCAAAGCGCGGTATGGATGTAGCTAGTTTAGAACTTCAAGATATTAGCCGTGCAGGAAAAAATGTATTTCGTAACGTTGGGTTAAAACAAGGTATCGAAAAAGACATGGCCAAAAAAGTGGTTAAAGCCATTAAAGATTCAAAAGTTAAAGTACAAGCCGCTATTCAAGGCGAAGAAGTGCGTGTGACAGGTAAAAAGCGTGACGATCTTCAAGAGGCAATGCAGGTAGTACGCAGTGCCGATTTAGGTCAGCCTTTTCAGTTTAAAAACTTTCGCGACTAATTTATAAACTGTTTTTAATAAAAATGCTTTAATTTGTCTATATTTGCAGACAGATTAAAGCTACTTAATTTTTTACAACTTTCCCACCTTATCCTCTCGTAGTTCTGCATGTATTAATCCACCTTTTGATATTTAAGCTATTATATTTAATTGAATATAATAAAAATTTCACTCTAGAAGGTATTAAAATGAGACCCCATCAATTATTTCTGTTATTTGTTTTGCTTATATTTACCAAGCCAAGCTTATCAAAGCCAGTTGATATTGATGTATTGGTCGAAGATGGCTACTTTCCGATTATTATTAACGCGCAAAAAAAGCAGGGCTTTGCTCCTGAGTTTATTAATATTTTAAACGACGCACAGGAGGAATTTAACTTTATACTTATTTCTTTACCTGTAAAAAGGCTTACTTTGTCTGTTGAAAAAAATAACTTCGACGTTTTATTTTTAATGGCAATGCAATGGCTGCCAAAAACAACGCAGAAAAACATTGAAAAAACTGAATTTTATACCATCACCAAAAACGAGCTTTATACACTCAAAGAGAATGCATCAGAACAAACTTATTTTGACAATCTGGACAAATTAACCAAAGTTGGGGTTTTAGGGTACTCGTATCAATTTGCAGGATTTAATACAAATGCCGAATACTTGAGAGAAGAGCACCAGGTAAGCCTTACAATCGATGAATTCAATGTAGTTAAAATGCTGCTATTAAGGCGCGCTGAAGTCGGGGTTTTAAACAGTATTGCTTATCAGTATTTTAAAAAGCAGAATATCTTAAATATGGATTTACTATTTAAGAGTGACGTACCAGATGCAGTGTATGAAACACATTTTTTGATTAACTCACAATCAAATAAAATATCTAGTCGCAAAATGGATGAAATATTAAATTTACCTACTACACAAATGCAACTTCAGAAGCTACTTGATAAGTACGGTATTCCTTCAAGCTATAATAATACAGCACTGAACTGAAATAGCTTTTAGCTATATAGACGTCCATTGACATTTGTAAACAAAATGCTCACAATGACGGCATATTTTCAAGGTGCTTGCTAGCCACTTCATGTAATGATTTTTTTAGCAGGATAATCGGGAAGTTGGTGCGTTTTCATGATGACTACAAGCCCAACACTGCCCCCGCAACGGTAGAGTATTGCATGTTTTTATGTGCTTACTGAGTCCGGAGACCGGCCTTGATGCAATCTTACTTACTTAAATCTTTGCGGTGGGCAAAGGTAGGGGATCTCATGTTAAACAAAACAACTCTAGGCGTTGCAATTTCTGCTGCGCTTTCATTTTCTGTGTCTGGTGCAGAGCAATCAATTGAAAAAATAACCGTTACAGCTAATAAGTTTGAGCAATCAATTAACGACGTTTTAGCGAGTGTAAATGTTATTGAACGTGCTGAAATAGAAGCTAGTAACGTACGCGATTTACCTACACTTTTAAGCACGCGAGTGGGTTTTCAAGTTAATCCAAACGGTGGTTTTGGTCAAAATACAGGTGTGTCACTTCGTGGTACAGGCTCTGGCGATACGTTGATTTTAATTGACGGTGTACGTACAGGCTCAGCAACACTTGGTCAAAAAGCACTAAATAATGTCCCTTTAAATAGTATTGAACGCATAGAAATTATTAAAGGCTCTCGCGCGGCTGTTTATGGCTCTGATGCACTCGCTGGTGTTATTAATATTATTACGCGTGAGTCAGATAACTTATCCCTAAGCGCTACATTTGGTTCTGACTCTTATCAAAATTATCAAGTTGCAGGTTCTGTAAAATCAGATGATATAACAACAGCATTTAACGCAGGCTTTGAAAAAACAGATAACTTTGATGTACTGCAAGGCGTAGCACCTGATGAAGATGGCTATGAAAATAAAAACCTTGGGTTTAAAGTAAACTACACCGATGCACATTACGGCGACTTTAAGTTATTAGGCCAATACAGTGAAGGTTATGCAGATTACGACAGTAGCTTTAGCCCAGCAGATAGTACGATTGAACGAGATGACTTTAAAAACTATCAACTTTCTGCAGGTTGGAGCAAAAACTACACTAACCAAACGCATAGTATTGATTTAGCGCTTTCAACAGATGATTCAGACAATACATATGTCGATTTTTCAGTTGGGCCAACAACAAGTACCTTTATAACTAAACGCGCACAAATTGATTATAACGGCCAGTACCTGTTATCTAATGAACTTAACATTAGTGGTGGTATTAATTGGTACAACGATGATGTGTCGCATAGTTCGCAACCATTTGTTGAAGACAGCCGCGATGTACTTGCTGTGTTTGTAGGTGCTTACTATGATGCAGATAAAGTACTGGCTAATTTAACTGTTCGCCAAGATGATGATGAGCAATTTGGCGACGAAACAACGTATACAGCCGCTGCAGGTTATCATTTATCTGAAGATGCAACATTTCGTATAAGCCAAAGTACTGGCTTTAAAGCTCCTACATTTAACGATTTATATTATCCACTTTATGGTAACCCTGATTTACAACCTGAAAAATCAGTAAACCGTGAGTTAGGTTTGAGTGTAGATTTTGATATCGCGCAAGTTGATATTGCAATATTTAGAAACGATATAGAAGATAAGATTGATTACGATGCAAACTTTGCATTGGCTAATATCGATGAAGCACGTTACGAAGGGGTTGAATTTAGCTTATCTCAGCAGTTTTTTGGTTTTGATAGCAACCTTAACTTTGCTTATTTAAGCGCTGAAGACGAAGAAACGGGCGCAGAGTTGCGTAATGTTGCTAAACGTACTTTTAACTGGGAACTTGCAAAACAGTTTGGTGCTTTTGATGCAAGCTTAGACATGCAATACCGTAGCGACCGACAAGGTGCTGTGACGCGCTTAGGCTCTTATACACTCTGGAACCTAGCGGGTAATTATCAAGTAAATGAACATATTGAAGTTTCACTTCGTGTAGAAAACTTATTTGATAAAGAATATAACGCTGTTGATTCAAACACTGATTTTACAACGGGTGAAGTGTATTACTACAACACGCCAGAGCGTCGCTTTTTTGCAGGCGCAAGCTACCAGTTTTAACGGTATTTATTAATATTAAAAAGCCCGACATATGTCGGGCTTTTTAATGTTTAGCTAAGTTTAACTAATCAATTTAACTGCTCAAATTAGCTAGTCAGTTAAGAACTCTTTAAATACGGTTTCAAACTTATGTAATTTAGGTGCTATTAAAATACTACAGTAACCCTGCTGTGGGTTTTCGTTATAGTAATCTTGATGATAATGCTCTGCTGGATAATACGTAGTGGCAGGGCTGACTTCTGTCACAATTGGCTCAGCGACATGGCTTTGCAGTTGAGCTATCATTTCGTTGGTTTGCTTAAGTTGAGCTTCATCGTGATAGTAAACCACACTTCTATATTGTGTGCCTATATCGTTACCTTGGCGATTCAATTGTGTTGCATCATGCAGTGTGAAAAACATTGCTAAGAGTGTTTCAAAGCTAACTACAGTCGCGTCAAATTCAATTTTAACAACCTCAGCGTGACCGGTTGTGCCTGAGCATACAGAATCATATGTTGGGTTATTTGTTTCACCACCGGTGTAGCCAGAGCTTACGGTTAGTACGCCATTTACACGTCTAAATGCAGCATCTATACACCAAAAACAGCCGCCACCAAATGTTGCTACTTGCGTTGTTGAGCTCATAAGTATTCCTAAAATGTATATGGGGTTTAAAGGCGAGCATAAATTGTATGCGCCGCAACAACAAGGTTACGGCGCAATTAAGAGGCTAGATCTCTTCGAAAGGTTTTTCAGCGGCTTGTTTGTCTAATTTTTGCTGTAAAAACTCAGGTGATTGAGTGTTACGTGCAAGTGCATAATATGCAGCAGGTACAACAAAAAGAGTTAGTAGGGTCGATACAATAACCCCAGTAAACACGACTACACCTATCACCATACGGCTTTCAGCGCCCGGACCTGAAGCAAGTACTAAAGGTACCGAACTCATAACCGTAGTCAGCGAGGTCATAATAATAGGGCGCAAACGCTGAGTTGCTGCTTGCAAAATAGCTTCACTAAATTCAACGCCTTTATCGCGTAGTTGGTTAGTAAATTCTACAATCAAAATACCGTTTTTAGCACTTAGCCCTATGAGCATGACAATACCTATTTGGCTGTAAATATTTAAGGTAAGTCCTGTAGCCCAAAGTCCGAACATAGCGCCCATTAAACCAAGTGGTACGGTAAGCATGATGACGAACGGATGCATAAAGCTTTCAAACTGTGCTGCCAGTACTAAAAAGGTAACAGTGAGTGCAAGTATAAATACGTAGGTCATCGCTGATGCGCCTTCGTAATAAAGCTGCGACTCGCCTTTGTAATCTACGGCGCCATCTATATCGTTTTCTTGCGCGGCTACTTCGTTTAAAAAGTTAAGCGCTTGCTCAAGCGTATAACCGTCGGCTAAGTTGGCGCTTAATGTAATTGCGCGCATACGGTTGTATCGGTTTAAGCGCGATGCGGTTGCTTCTTCTTTTAAGCTGATAAGGCTATCAAGTGGGACTAGTTCACCGCTTCGTGATTTAAGGTATATATTTGAAATGTCAGTAGGGTTAGTAAAGTCTTCTTTCGTCCCTTTTAAAATTACATCGTATTCTTCACCGCGGTCAATAAAGGTTGTAACACGGCGCTGGCCAAGCATTGTTTCAAGTGTACGGCCTACATCAGATACTGAAACGCCTAAATCAGCGGCCTTGTTTTTATCTATGCTGACTAAAAATTGCGGAAAGGTTTCTTTATAATCATGATCGATTCTTACTAAACCTGGGTTTTGTTCGGCACGCTTAATTATACGGTCACGCCAATCGGCAAGTTGTGCATAATCATTACCTTGCAATACAAACTCAATAGGGCGAGATGAACCACCACCGCCAATACCACGGCGCATAATGGCAAATGCACGAACATCGGTAACTTCTTGCATTTTACCGCTTATTTCGTCCATTACTTCCCATGTTGAGCGTTTGCGTTTATCCCAATCGGCCATACCAACAATAGCAACACCGCCGCTGCCACCCCAGCCAGGTACTCGAACAAGTACGCGACTTAGCTCACCTGCTTGCGAGTAAGGCATTAAGCGTTCTTCAATTTTAGCCATATTAGCGGCATTATTTTCATAACTTGCGCCCTCAGGGCCGCTCATCATAATAAAGAACGTGCCACGGTCTTCTTTTGGCGTTAGCTCAGAGGGGACTTGTAAAAACAACGAGTAACTAACAAAGCCCGCTAATAATAGGCTCACCATTAAACCCCATTTACGGGTTATGTTGGTGGAGAGTGAATTACGGTAACTTACTTCAATTTTAGTAAACTGGCGGTCCATCCATTGGCTAAATTTATTTGGTTTGTCTGATACTTTAAGTACTTTAGAACACAAGGCTGGTGCGAGAGTCAGCGCTGTAACACTTGAGAAAAATACGGCAGCACTTACCGCCATTGCAAACTCAGTAAATAATGCCCCTATACGGCCATCCATAAACACCAATGGCACAAACACCGATATTAGTACAAGCGTGGTTGCGACAATGGCAAAACCAACTTCACGCGCACCTCTATATGCAGCTAGTAATGGCGGCTCACCCAGTTCAATACGACGGTGAATGTTTTCAAGCATTACAATGGCATCATCTACTACTAAACCAATAGCCAGTACTAAGGCAAGTAAAGTTAGTAAGTTGATTGAGTAGCCCATTGCTAATAAAAACATAAAGCTACCAACAAGTGCGACCGGTACGGTAACCGCAGGAATAAGCGTTGCTCGTATATTGCCTAAAAACAAAAATATAACGAGTACGACTAAACCCATAGAGATGGCAAGTGTGCTGTAAACTTCACTAATTGATTCTTTAATAAATACAGACGAATCGTAGCTGTCTTGAATTGTGGTGCCTTCAGGTAGGTTACGTTTGATTTTTTCAAGTTCACTGCGTGCGTTATCTACTACGGTAAGCGTGTTTGCTTTAGCTTGTTTTACAATTCCTAGGCCAATCATGTTGCGCCCGTTACCACGAAATAAGCTTTCGTCATCGGCAGCTTCTAATTTTACGTCGGCAACTTCACCTAAACGCACTAAATAACCTTCTTCACCACGTTTAATAACAAGGTTTTTAAAATCGCGCTGATCTTTATAACTACGTGCGGTACGCACGGTAAAGTCGCGATCTATTGATTCTATTTCGCCGGCAGGTAATTCAACGTTTTCTGTACGCAGTGTATTTTCAATATCGCTCGAGGTAATGCCACGTGCAGCCATTGCTTGGCGGTTTAGCCAAATTTTCATGGCGTATTGGCGCTCACCACCAATACGCACGTTAGATACACCATCTACAACGGCTAAACGGTCAACAATAAAACGCTGTGCGTAATCAGAGAGCTGTAACGAGTCCATTGTTTCGCTGTTTAATACAAACCATGCGATTGGGCTTTCATCACTATTTGACTTAGACACTTCTGGTGGGCGTACCTGATCGGGTAAACTATCAAGTGCACGTGCTACACGTTCGCGTACATCGTTAGATGCGGCATCTATATCGCGGTTAATATCAAACTCAATGGTAATGTTTGAACGCCCATTACGACTAGATGAGTTTATACTTTTAATGCCTTCAATACCGGAAATTCGATTTTCTATTATTTGCGTTATTTTTGTTTCTATAATTTCGGCAGAAGCACCTGTGTATTCAGTGCTGATATTTACTATTGGTGTTTCAATATCAGGGTACTCACGAAGTGGCAGCATAGTAAATGCAACCAGACCAAAAGTAAGAAGCAGTAAATTAATTACTATGGCAAAAACGGGGCGTTTAACGCTAGTATCAGTAATTTTCACGTATTACCCCTTTACGCTTACTTTACTACCAGAGCGAATTTTTATTAGCCCTTCAGTAACAATTTGCTCGCCATCATTTAAACCTTCATCGATAGCAACCCAGCCATTATTTCTGCCAGCAACATGCACTTCAACCTTATTGGCTACTCCGTCTTGAATTTGAAAAACAAAGTGTTTGTCTTGTAAAGGGATAACCGCTTTTTCTGGCACCATTAAAGCTTGGTTACTGCTTAGCTCAAGTGCTGTATTTAGTAACATACCAGGGCGAAGTAATCCTGATTTATTAGCAAAACTTGCAGTTACTTCAACACTGCGTGTTACCGAATCAATACGCGAGCTAATATGCGTTACCTTGCCGTTAAATGTCTGCCCTGGGTAGGCATCGTTTTGGGTAAGTACTTTCATACCTATGTTTAATTGTGCTAAATATTTTTCAGGTACTTTGAAGTCAACTTTAATAATACTAATATCATCAAGTGTGGTGATTATTGTTGTGTTGCTTACGTAGGCGCCAACTGATATTTCACGCTTACCTAACAGGCCTGAAAATGGCGCGGTAATAGTCATTTCATTTAACTTTGTTTTAGCGCTTTCTAGTTGAGCTTCAGTGGCATCAACACGAGATAATTGTTCTTCAAGTAATGACTTTGCCGTTGATTGCGAGCGTGAAAGTTCGGTAAGGCGATCTAACTGGCGTTTTTCCTCACGTAAGTTAATACCGAGTTCTTTAACTGCAAGTTGCTCTTGTTGGCTTTGTAACTGTACTAATTTTTGTCCTTTACTGACTAAGTCGCCATCTTTAAAATATATATCTGTGACATAATCGTTTTGCGCACTTTTTATATAAATAGCTTGGTTTGCACGTGCACTACCGATGGCCTCTATCATCACTGCGTTTTCCTCAGAGGTAACAGTATGAGCCGTTACTTGGGTAGACATTTGTGATGAATCGGCTTGTTCGCCGTGGCTAGCGGGTAAATATAAATAAACGCTAAATATTAGAAGTAACGTAATAATAAATGGAAAAAGTGCTTTACCTGATTGTCTTGAGTACATTGATTTCATACCTGAAAATGAATTGTAAGTATTGTACGAAATAAGACCGTGAAAAGACGGTTATGTATCTCATAAATTTGTGCGTTAAGCGTAAAAGTAAATAAGATTTATTCATTGTTCCTATTTTGTTGAGGAAAAAGCGGTAATGTATGAAATTTAAAACTAGCTGTAACTTATGTATAACAACAAGAAAGGTCATAATTTGGGGCATTATTATGTTTGTTTTTTATATGGTGTTTTACCAATATGGATAAATCTGACAATGTCATTAAGTTTCGGGCACAGGGCGCGCGAAACGCAATTGAGGCGATTGTTGTAGGTGCTATAGGCTTAGTCTTTATTATGTTATTTAATTTACTGAGGCCGGGTGAGATTAGCATACTTGAAATATTTTTAGTGAGCTTGTGCCTTGTGGCTATTTTTATTGGATTTTTAAAATCTCAAGAACCATACCATAGCCTTATATTAAGCGAATCTGAGCTCGTTTATTGCCACAAGTACGGAGCTTGGTGTATGCCTCATAGTAACTTTCATCACAGTGGAATACCCAAAGTAGAAGATGGCTTTGACTATTTAGAATTAAATGCGGTTGGCGTTAAGGTAAATGATATAGACGACTTTTTATCAAGCATAGCGCCTAGAATTGCAGGGAAATTATTAATAGAGCAGCGTAATTTATTTATGCAAGTCGTTCAAAAACATTGCAAAAATGGCAATTGCCCATCAGAATGGTTAATAGAAGATACACATTACACATCCCATAAAGGGATAAGCTATACTGGGCTTATAGCCATGTTTGCTAATAGAACTAAGCACCTTCAGCAGCTAACAGGTTACGATTTATTATTGCCTGCCAGCGTTTTAGATAGAGATATTTGGGCATTTAGTGCTAACTTAAATAAGTGGAAGCGCGAGCCTAGTCAGTTTATAGCGTCGCAGCTTAGTAATTAAGCTACGACTGTAGGAAAGAAAAATGAGTCAAGAGAGAGCCTTTTTAA
The DNA here is from genome assembly GCF_014163655.1 of Pseudoalteromonas sp. SR45-1. Classification (NCBI taxonomy): domain Bacteria; kingdom Pseudomonadati; phylum Pseudomonadota; class Gammaproteobacteria; order Alteromonadales; family Pseudoalteromonadaceae; genus Pseudoalteromonas; species Pseudoalteromonas sp. SR45-1. The sequence goes on from NZ_JACJDR010000002.1 coordinate 314,036, forward strand.
AAAGTGGTCGAAACACCATAATACATAAAGATAAAAAGCATGATTTAGTGATTGTAAACTCTGAAATTCATCCTCGAATTAAAGTAACGCAACATGGTCTGGAGCCATTTAAAGAAGAATTACCTAAAAACCGCCGTGATGCAAAAGAGCGTTATTTAGAAATGGTTTATGTAAGTAGCGCTGATGTATTTGGCGAAGAAAAGCAGTTGCTGTTTATTCAAGCTCTAGACGGGCGTGAATACAAAATAGATTACAGTAAAATCGGTACGAAGTTGTTTGTACGTATTCATCAAGACACATATATGTAGTACTTTAATGGCATCTTTATTGCTAGTGATTACACTATAGTAATTATTTGACATAATAAGGTGCTGCGTATGAAAGCGTTTGCTTTAATCCCCCTCATTTCTTGTAGTTTACTGAGTGCGTGTGGAGGCGGTGGCGGTGATAGCGATAATACAGTTGTTGAAACGTCTGTTAATGCTGGAGCCGATTTACAAATTATCGAAAAATCTGAATTTACCATCACAGCACAAGGTTCCCCCGCTGATGGTACGTTTTCATGGCAACAAGTTAGTGGCCCAAGCATAGAAGGTTTCCCCCTTGAAGGCGCTGAGCAAACACTTACTGCACCTGACGTAAAAACTGATAGTGAAATAATATTAAGAGTGAGCTATCAAAGTACAGGTAGTAGCGCTGTTAGTGACGACATTTCTATTTCAGTGAGCTCTAATAACCAACTACCTCTTGCTGTTGTTACACAAACATCTCCTGAAACACTTCCCTCTGTATACAAAGATACAGTGACTTTGAGTGCCCTAGAGTCGAGCGATCCTGATGATAATGGCCAAATTGATAGTTATTTGTGGCAATTGCTATCGGGTCCTGATTTAGATATTGAGAGTTTTAATGAATCAACTCTTAGTTTTTCTCATCCATTACTTGAAAGTAACGTGAATTTATCTTGGCAGCTAACTGTCACTGATGATGAAGGTGGCGAGGCGAGCACTCAATATTCAATGACACTCAACAAAACAAATGAGTTAGTGGATGCAAATGCAGGCGCTGATCAAAATGTCGAAGAGTTTGAGCAAGTAACGCTTGATGCTACAAATAGCGAAACAGTTACCGATACCTATAAGTGTGAATGGCAACAACTTACCGGTAATAGCGAAACATTAAGCAATAGCGACCAATGTACAACGACATTTTTTGCCTCAGATGTTGATACTGAGTCTACATTGAGCTTTGAAGTCACGGTAACCGACTCAAAAGGACGCACAGATACAGACTCCTTATTTGTTGATGTATCACCCAAAGCACTTGGATTCATCAACGATAGTGGTGTTGGTGAGTGTTATAACAATACTCAACGTATTAATTGTGAGAGTGATGACTTTCCAGCGCAAGATGCAGAGCTTGGACGCGATAGCTATGCAAACCGCTTAGATAAAGTTGGCAAAGGTAATTTAGCGTTTGATTACACTAAACTTAATCAGTTTGCTGATGAAGTTGGTGATGATAGTAGTGACTTTACCTGTATACGCGATAATGTTACTGGGCTTGTATGGGAGGTGAAAAGTGTGGCATCTGGCACGGTACCAAATACTTCGCTACGTGATGGTCAAAATCATTACTTTTGGGATGTAGGGAATACGACTTTTACCGATACCAGTACAGCCAATTCAACGTGTCCGGACAATACAAGTTGTGGAGTACAAAGTTATATAAACGAAGTTAATGATTTAGATTTTTGTGGTGGTACTAACTGGCGATTACCTACTTATACAGAGCTTTTGGGCTTAATTGATTACGGTAAACAAGGGCAAAGCATATTAATTGATGAGGCATTTTTTCCTAATATGCCAAGTGAAAGTGCATTAAGCCATTTACGTTACTGGACCTCACAAACAGCAGCTGATGGTACCAGTTTATCTCAAGCGTATATCATTGATATGAGTGATGGTAACGACCTTGCTTATCCAAAAGAAAATACTGCTTATGTACGTTTAGTTAGAAGTCGTTAGGAGAAAATAATGAAATTAAAATTACTCTATGCACTGGCAACTATAAGCTTGAGCTTTAATATTGCAGCGGCGCAAACGTGCTACGACGGTGCAGATACCACAACACCGACAGATAGATTTACCATAAATGTAGATGGCACAGTGTCTGATAGTGAAACAGGCCTTATGTGGCAACGCTGTAGTTATGGGCAAACTTATAATACAGAGACACAACTTTGTGAAGGCTCAACACCTTCTCTTACTTGGCAAGAGGCACTACGCGGTGCTAAAAATGATACAACCGCAGATTACGATGATTGGCAAATGCCTAACATTAAAGAATTGGCGAGTATTTTAGAGCACAGTTGCACAGAGCCGAGTATTAATGAAGACGTATTTTTGGGCACTAAGCTTCAAAACTATTGGTCAAATACATCGGGTATAAGCACGATGAGCTCAGCGTGGGTTTATCAATTTGATAGCGGGTTGAATAGCTTACATGCTAAAACCAGTAATGTGTATTTACGGTTAGTGCGCTACGAAGAGTAAAATGCATACTAAGATTAGACAGACAAAAGTGCAGCCTTAAAACAGCTGCACTTTTTTTGTTTTACATAAATTTACGTTATTTCAATAATAAAGCGCTTACAACGTTGTCACTCAGCGCATTTTTTTGCCATTATAGGCCGTGATTTAATTACGAAGGAACATCACGGTGTATTTAAGCTATTTTGGCCTGAACGAAAAACCTTTTTCGATTTCGCCCAACCCTCATTACTTATTTTTAAGTGAACGACATAAAGAAGCCTTAGCACACCTTACCTATGGATTAGGTGAAGACGGTGGTTTTGTATTATTAACAGGTGAAGTAGGTACAGGTAAAACTACAATTACCCGCAGTATGTTAGAGCAGCTTCCTGAAAACACTCAAGTAGCGATGATCCATAATCCAGCGCTTTCAGAGCTGGAGTTATTAGCCAGTATTTGTGATGAGCTCAATATTAGTTACGATGTTCATAATGCGACGCTTAAAAGTCTTACCGATATTATAAAAAAGCATTTAGAGACTAATAATAAATCGGGCGGGCACACTATACTTATTATTGACGAAGCACAATTACTTGCCCCTAACGTGCTTGAGCAATTACGTTTGCTGACAAATATAGAAACCGATCATAAAAAATTATTACAAATAGTATTGGTTGGTCAACCTGAGCTGCAAGACCTTTTGAAGCGCAACGAATTAAGGCAACTTGCCCAAAGGATAACGGCTCGTTACCATTTATTACCACTTACGCAAGGCCAAACAGTCGCTTACATAAAGCATCGGTTACATATTGCAGGGTGTGATAAAGGAATCTTTTCGATGGATGCCATGCAAGCTGTTCATCAATTAACTGGCGGTGTGCCACGATTAATGAACTTGGTATGTGAGCGTGCTTTAGTTGGGACTTTTGCAAAGCAGCAGTTGATAGTTGATAGCGATATAATAAAAAAATCAGCCCATGAGTCATTACCCATGGATTTTGTAGCACCGGTTAACGAAGCTAACAAAGCAACGTCATTTGTACCCTATAGCCTTGCATTCGCTGCTTTATTTGCCGTAGGCATTGGGCTTTCATTTATTTTATAGTTAGGTAAGTTATGTCTTATTTATTAGATGCGCTAAAGCAGTCGCAGCAATCAGATATGAGTGCTGAACAGTACGACTTACAATCTGAGCAGTTAAAGCAACAGCAAGCACTTAAGCGTTATAGACGATTAGCATTAGTATTTGGTACAAGCTTAGCTGCTTTTATTGCGGTAGCGGGTGGCTTTACCGCCGGAAAGTGGTTTCAAAGTACGACTTTATTAAACGCAGCGGAACCCGCTGTAATTAAGGTGGTGAAAAGCGAAAAATCATCGCCTAACAAAGAAGTTAAAGAGGAAGGTGCTGAAACTGAAGCCGAAAAACAGCAAGTAGCTAAGTTGGAGTCTGCTAAAGTAGCTAAGTTGGAGCCTGCTAAAGTAGCTCCAACAAATACTGCAACGATTGAAGGGCAACTTGTGCATGTGCAAACCCCCAATGGTGTACAGCAAATGTTATTAACCCCAAATGGTCAGTATATTCCTATGCCGTCGAGCCAGGTCACGAGCGCAGCAGGTTATAATCAGCAAAACATGCAACAAGTAATGCCTGTTCAAAATTATAATCAGCCAGCGTTTAACCCACAAAGTAATTACAATCCAAATAATGCACAAAACACTGCGGTATTTGGGCAAAATCAAAATACCGCATCGGCTCAACTTGATATGAGTAAATATAAAGTATTGGGTAAGCCAATTAATGGCAGCACCCAATCTCAACAGACGAGTGACCCTGAGCTTGATGCTGTGCCTAAAACTCTTAAAAATGCATTTGCGCAAGCTATACAAGATGTCGAAAAAAACCAAGATTATGAAGTTACTCAAGCGTCAAAAACGTCATCACGTGTTGAGCCTGTTGAGTTATTACCTGATGGTTTGCAATCAATGTTACCTAGTATTAAATATCAAGCGCATATATATTCATCGAGTGCTGATAAACGTTGGATCAAGCTAAATGGCCGAGAATTACACGAAGGAGAAAGCATAGGAGCTCTAACAGTCACAGAAATTACACCTGAGCAAAGTGTGCTAGATTTTGATGGTTATGAGTTTAGCTTAAAAGCTTTGCAAGACTGGCCGCAGTAAGCGCTTAGTTATCATGTTGAGAGCTCGGTAGAATATTGAGCTCTCAATAGTGCTTAGGATAATATTGAATTTTTATAAAAGCGTTCTAAATCAATGTTATATTCTTTAGGTTTAATCGCTGACTCAAGAGTGTCTACAGTTTTTTTATTAGATAAATCAATATCTTTTACTTCGGTGTAGCGGCTATGCTTAGCGCTGTAAAATGTTTTAACGACAGGTTTTAGTGGTGCCCCCGGATTACTCTCGGTGACCAAACCCACTCTTTGACTCGATAACCTTACAAGCGTTCCTACCGGATGGATGCCAATACATTGAATAAATTTATTAAGCAGCACAGGATCAAAGCTATCAGGGCACCCGTCTTTTAATATTTTAAACGCCTTTATTGGCTCCATGCCTGCTTTATAAACACGTTCTGCGGTAAGTGCATCATAAACATCTACAATTGACGCCATACGCACATACTGACTTATCTCGTCACCTTTTTTACCAAACGGGTAGCCTTTACCATCGAGTCTTTCGTGGTGCATACCTGCAATATCTACAGCGATTCCTGTTAAGCCAGAGTCTTCTAATATCTCTTTACTGAAAAGCGAATGCATTTTCATTATTTTAAATTCGTCGTCTGTAAAGCGGCCAGGTTTGTTTAGCACTTCATCAGGGATTTTTATTTTACCAATGTCGTGTAATAGTGCGCCGGTAGTCAGCTCAACAATAGTGTCTTTCTCTATATTTAAGTGTTTTGCAAAAATACCCATTAATATTGATACATTAATTGAGTGCTCAAGTAGGTAGGCATCTTTTTGGCGCATTTGGGTAAGGCAGGCTAGGGCATCTTGATTTCTAAAAACAGAATCCATAAAGCCACTTGCCAGTTCTCTAAACGGCCCTATATCTATATCACGGCCAGCTTTTATATCTTTAAATGCTTTTATTTGCAGTGTTTTTGCTTCGTCATAAAGCTTTTTTGCTTTTCCCATTTCTTGCTCAGCGCTGTTTATTTTTTGCCAAGGATTACGCTTTATTTTTGTTGTAGGTGTAGCGATAGTATCTTTTTCAGGGACTGAATCAATGAGGGTTTTATCTGGGTCGATTTCTACTTCTAAAATACCTGCTTTTATCAGGTTATTAATACCAGCTTGAGTTTTAACCCAGCCTTGGTTTTTAATTTTAATGCTGCCAGTTTGTTTGGTAACGCTTTGCACAAACATACCTGGGACTAACTTAGTAATAGGAATGGTTTTCAATTTTACGGCTTCAGTTGTTAATCTACTTTTAAACTAACAAACTTATACGTAACGACCAAATAAAAAAGGCACTTTACAGTGCCTTATTTTATTTTTTAGTAAAAAAGCATTAGCTTAATTATTCATCATCTTCAACAAGCGTCATTAGCGAGGTATTACCGCCTGATGCTGTTGTATCAATACTAATTGTTTTTTCAGTAATTAAGCGCTTGATTAATGTATCGTAATACTCAGAGCTAATTACCGGTAAAATTGCGCCTTTACGCTGTGCAAGCTGTTGGCTGAAGTAGCCTAAACGAGACGAGCGAGCGGCAACTACCGCACCAGCTAAATGAGGGTGAGCTAAGATAGCTTGTAACTGATTAGGTTTAGCTACTTGGAAAACACCTTCAGCAACACCTGTAGAGATAAATTTATCTTTAAAGGCAACAGCTTCATCGTAAAACAGCTCAGACGCTACAGTAATTACCGTATTACCTGCGGCAATAGCGGTAATGATAGACAATGCCCAGAAGTTAAATGATGTGCTCTTATCTGCATAACACACTACACAACCACGCGCTTCTAGATGAAGTGTATTAGACTCACCCGTTGGCCCTGGCAGGGTAGTAAATTTACGCATGTGCTTTTCAAGGCGGTTAAGCTGTGCACGAGCTTCTGATAATGTTAATGCTAAATCGTCTGCTAAATCGTCGATAATTTCTACCGTCGCGATTTTAGCAAGCAACTGACGCACAGCCGAAACACGGTCGTTTAGTGGTGTTGCACGCCAGATTTTTTCATCGCGCATTGAGTTAGCCATTAGCTTTTTAACTTGCTCATTTGCACCGCTGTAGTGGTGTAAATCAAGCTCATCTGGCGTCAGGTTTGTCATTTGCACGTTATCTGGTGATGCCTTTTCTTTTACTAAACGTTGAAGGTAGTTAGGGCCACCGGCTTTAGGGCCAGTACCTGATAAACCACGGCCACCAAATGGTTGCACACCAACAATAGCACCAATCATGTTTCGGTTAATGTAAACATTACCCGCACGTGACATTTTAGCAAGGTACTCACAGCGCTCTTCAATACGTGAATGTACACCCATTGTTAAGCCATAACCTGTGTTGTTAATTTGATCCATCACATCATCAAGTTCGCTCGATTTAAAGCGAACAATATGAACACATGGGCCAAATACTTCACGCTTAAGTACTGATAAGTCTTTGATTTCGTATAAACGAGGAGCAAAAAAGTATGCGCCATTTTGCGTGTTATCCGGAATTTTACACTCGTAATGAAGTATAGAATTACCTTTTAAGTACTCAACGTGCTCATTTAAGTTTTTAAGTGCTTTTTCATCAATTACAGGACCAACATCAGTTGATAGTAACGATGGATCGCCAATGTGTAACTCAGCTAGCGCACCTTTAAGCATTTCGATAATGCCATCTGCTACGTCATCTTGAATGAATAAAACACGAAGAGCAGAACAACGTTGCCCAGCACTTTGAAAACCAGAACTGATCACATCGTCAACTACTTGCTCAGGAAGCGCCGTTGAGTCAACAATCATACAGTTTTGGCCACCTGTTTCTGCAATTAACGGTACTTGAATATCGTTACGTGCAGCAAGTGTTTGAGAAATTAATGTGCCTGTTTCAGTAGAGCCTGTAAACATAACCGCTTGAATGCGTTCATCAGGAACAATTGTTTTGCCTACTTCAGAACCACGAGCAATAACCGGTTGAACAACATGCTCAGGTAAACCAACAGACAGCATTAGTTCAATAGCACGAAGGGCGATTAAACTTGTTTGCTCAGCAGGCTTTGCAATTACAGTGTTACCTGTAACAATCGCAGCAGCAACTTGGCCTAAGAATATTGCAAGCGGGAAGTTCCATGGGCTGATACATAAAATAACGCCACGGGCTTCAAAACGCTCATCTTGCGATAGCTCCTCAGCGCGCGCCGCGTAGTAACGACAAAAATCAACCGCTTCACGTACTTCATCAATACCATCTTGCGCTACCTTACCTGCTTCTTTAATACAGATAGCAACAAGTTCGTCGTGATGACGCTCTAATATGTCAGCAACGCGACGCAGTAAGTTAGCTCGCTCTCTTACTGGTGTTTGTGACCATGATTCAAGTGCTGCTTCAGCGTTAGCCAGTAATACTTTCATCTCTTCGCCAGTTTGCAATTTAACGTGGCCGATGATTTCTTTGTGATTTGCTGGGTTTTTAACAGCTAATGAGCCTTCAGGTACTTGGCTTTGCTCAATTAAGTGCTCGTTAAACCATGTTTCAAGATTCTCTTTGAAAGGGGTAATAACGTTAATGTCGGTTAAATCCATGCCTTTAGAGTTAGCACGTTCTTCACCATATAAATCAATTGGCATTTTGATTTGCGTATTGTACTTGTTACGCAAGCCTTGCAATGTTTCTACAGGGTCTGGAAGTAATGATTCAACAGGTTTTGTTGTATCTACAATGGCGTTCACAAATGATGAGTTAGCACCATTTTCTAACAAACGACGAACAAGGTACGCAAGGAGGTCTTCATGTTGACCAACTGGGGCATACACGCGGCACTGAATTTTTTCTTCGTTAACGATTTGGTCGAATAATGACTCACCCATACCATGCAAGCGTTGGAATTCAAAACCTGTATTGTCGCCTTTGGCTACTTCTAAAATAGTCGCGGCAGTGTAAGCGTTATGTGTAGCAAATTGCGGATAAAGCACATCGCGCGCTTCAAGCATTTTAATAGCACACGCTTTGTAAGAAACGTCTGTTGTTGCTTTACGGGTAAATACTGGGTAGTGATCTAAACCATCTTGCTGTGTGGTTTTGATTTCAGTATCCCAGTATGCGCCTTTAACTAGACGTACCATCATCTTGCGACCAACGCGGGTTGCAAGGTCAGTTAGCCATTCAATTACAAAAATAGCGCGTTTTTGATAGGCTTGAACCGCTAAGCCAAACCCTTGCCAATCACCAAGATCTTCATCACTGAATACCGCTTCAATTACATCTAATGAAATATCTAAACGGTCTGCTTCTTCTGCATCAACGGTAAAGCCGATATCGTATTTTTTAGCGGCAAGAGCAAGTTCTTTTAACTTAGGGACTATTTCTTCCATCACACGGTCTTTATGAGTGAACTCATAGCGCGGATGAATAGCAGAAAGCTTAACTGAAATGCCAGGGCTCTTAATTGGACCACGACCATTGGCCGCTTTACCAATTGAGTGTATAGCATTCATGTAGCTGTCAAAGTAACGCTTCGCATCTTTCATTGTGCGCGCGCCTTCGCCTAGCATATCGTAAGAATACACATAACCTTTTTGCTCTGTTTCGGCTGCACGTTCAATTGCTTCGTCAATGGTACGACCCATTACGAATTGCTTGCCCATAATTTTCATAGCAAAGTTTACAGACTTACGAATAACTGGCTCACCTAAACGACCAATGGTCTTTTTAAGCATGCCGAACTGTTGTTCTTTAGTTTTGTCTGTGTAGTTAACCATTTTACCGGTAACTAATAATCCCCAAGAAGATGCGTTTACAAATAAAGAATCGCTGCTTCCTAGATGAGAGCTCCAATCACCTTTGGCTAACTTGTCACGAATAAGTACATCTTGAGTTGCTTTATCTGGTACGCGAAGCAGTGCTTCGGCCAAACACATTAATACAACGCCTTCTTCACTAGAGAGTGAAAATTCATTTAAAAGCGCATCAACACCGCCTTGCCCATCTTGCTCTTTACGAATGTTCAAAACAATCTGGCGGGCTCTTTCCCAGGCACGACTTCGTGCTTTTACGCCTACTTCTGCAAGCGGTAAAATATGATCAATAACTGCATTTTCATCTATGCGGTAGAAGTCACGGATTCTTTGTCTGATAGGACAAGTAGTAGTTAAATCGCCGTTGAATAACATAAGCAACCCTCAGGATGTTAAGAATTAAAGTAAAATTAATTACCAATAAATTACCAGTGATATTGTGAGTGCATTCTAATTAAAATTCAGCAGAATATGCTGGTTAAATTTCGCGATTTACGATAATTTACAGGGTATAAATTTAACTTATCCGCATAAAATTCTGTTATGACAATTCCAAATAGATTACGCATGCTAGATCGCATTGATTTAGCCATACTAGACGTTCTTCAAAAGAACGGCAGAATTTCTAATGTTAACCTCGCAAAACAGGTTAATTTGAGTGCCAGCCCGTGCCTAGATCGGGTTAAACGATTAGAGCAAGAAGGGTATATTGAAGGCTACTATGCCAAGCTTAGCGAAGCTAAACTTAATCAGAGCTTAGTAGCGCATGTTCAAGTATCGCTTGTTGCTTCAAATACAGCTGTATTTAAAGTATTTAGAGAGCACATATTAAGGATAGAACAAGTAGTCGAATGTGACATGGTTGCTGGTGGTTATGATTACTTATTAAAAATTCGCGTTTCTAATATGGAAGAATATAGACAAGTTCTTGGCGACTTAGTAGATATTCCCGGCGTGGGTACTCATCATACTTATATGGTGATCGAAAAGATTAAAAAGGATGAAGGATTGTTAATCGATATTTAAGCTTTTCTCAAGTCATAAAAAAACCGCAATTGCGGTTTTTTTATTTTAGTAGATAAATGCTATACCAAATAGTTAGTACATCACCTTATACATAATTTATTACGACCTTCCGACTTCGCTCTGTATAAGGCAGTATCCGCCGCGCATATTAATGCCTCAGATGTTCTGTATTGATTATTGTATTCACACGCTAAACCCTGACTTACACTTATTTTTACATTCGCTGGTAAACCGAGATCTCTAAAATTAATGTTGAGTATTTTTTCTTGAATACGCTTAGCAATCATTTGTGCATTTGAAATGTGCGAACGAGGCAGCACAACAGCAAACTCCTCACCACCATAGCGTGCTACTAAACTGTCTTTAGATGGTAAGCACTCTTCAATTGTACGAGCGACTTTTTGAAGGCACTTATCACCTTTTACATGGCCAAAGTTATCGTTAAATAATTTAAAGTAATCAATATCAATAAGTATAAAGCTAAGAGGCTGCTTGTTAACTATGCACTCTTGCCAATTTTTAATGATGGTTTTTTCTAAAGTACAGCGATTAGCAATACCAGTGAGATGATCAAGTCTGGCTACGTTTTCCAGTACTTTGTATTTTTTAACGTGCTTTGAAATATCATGCATTATACAAATAAAAAGTGGGGTACTTGCGACTACCGATTCGGGTAAACATGATATAGATAACTCAACATCTAAACAGTTACCATTGTTTTTTCTTATTTTAACTTCTTTCGGACCATGATTGAGTGGTGTTTGATAGTTGTTTTTCCAACTTTCAAACATGTATTTATAGTCATCGCGATACTGTTCTTGTAAACAATCTTGCCATTTTTTACCTATTAATGAATCAGACGTTACATTGAAAAAACGTGCTGCTACGGGATTTACTGATTCAAACACCCCATCTGCATTAACAATAAAAATAGCATCGGCCATGACATTAGTGACATTAATAATTGCGCTTATTTTTTCATTGTTAACGGTATTAGAAATGCTGCTGATTAATGCAGATACAGCGCTGTCGGTGTTGTTTGCTTTGCTATTTTCATTATTGTTAGACATGGTGTTGCTCATTTTTATTGTTAATGAAACTTTATGTCTAGCAGTTTATTCAATTTATCGTTTTTAAACCTTTCGGTAACCTTCTGATTTAAGTTGTTGTTATTTAAGTTTATTTAAGTTTATTTAAGGGGCGTTTTTAAATAAATTACACCGCAATTAATATGCCTGTGCAATTTAAAAATAAGCATTACTAATTAGAGTTCTTTTTCATTCTTAACTTGAGGATCAGCGCTTTCATATTTATTGCCATTGCACTCAACGTTAAAGATTAAGCATACAGAGCCATTATTTTCATCTGTGTCGGTAATGATAATTGTGTGGCCGTTGTCACTTACTTTATAGCTGAAGTCTTGGGCGCATGGTTTTTGTGTGTCGATATTGGTGATAGTAGCGCCAGTAAATACGAAACCATTTTGAATTGTGGCATCGTCTAAATTGTAGTTGCCAGCGGTTTCAGTTCTTACAACACCACCGCCAGTAGCGGGTTCGCCATTTTTTGTATAGCTAAAAATAGCTTCACCGTTGTTAAGTTCAATATTTACTTGAAAGTCGACATTTTCTAGGGTGTTATTCATATCATTTCCTTTATGAGTAATTATAGTTGGAAGTTCGTAATGCCTAATTTAACTAGGCTTGTTTTTATTTCTGATATCTCGTCTTCTCTGTTTAAACAGGTATAAGCTTGTACTAGTGGGTATGTTATTTTTACGCTCTGACTTATTTTTGCAGCTTCAGAAATTGCTTTGATAGCACTTAAGCAAAATTGCTCTCGCTGTTTATTAGTTGTAGCTAAGTTTGCTTTGATTAAGTTTATTCTTGTATATACTAAGTAATCACCAGTTTTAGTTAGGCTGGCTAATTGATGTTTGTAGTTTTCATTATTCTCAAGCTCAGTTAATAACTCCTGCGCTTTGAGTGGTGATTGTCTATTTATAAAATATTGAATCAGTGTAATTTGTGTATTAATAGTGCTGGTATTTTTAAAATTTTGAGATTTTAAAAAATTAATTATTTTTTCAATTGTTGAGTCAGTAGCTTCATCAGTAGATAGCATTAGTGAATGTGCTGAAGAGCGATAATACATAAGCTGAAATTTATTGTTTTTTGGATCTTGTACTAAAGCTTCATTGATAACTTGATTAGCCAAGCTGGCTTTTTTATGGGCCATCCGTTTATCACTCAAATAGCTCAGTAAATAACTTTGTTGCATATATAGGTTTGCTGACGTGTAAAAAAGGCTTGCATCACTAGGGTAGTCAGCAATCAATTTTGTGATTACGTCAACTGCACCTTCCAATATATTAACTGCTTCATTAAAGTTACTTAGCTTCTCTTCTGTTTTTGCAAGCCAACTAATCGTATCGGATTTATCTCGAAGTAAATCTTTGTTATTAGGTTTCAGTTTAAGCGCTTTATTTTTAAGTAAAAGTGACTCTGCAAAGTTCTTTTTTGCAGCGCTGTAGTTGGATTTTTCTATGTATAAAGAACCTAAAGAATTAGATGAATACGATAATTCCATAATGGAGTTAAAATCATTGGCTGCCAGCGCATACATTTTTTTACTGTAAGCGTGGTATTTTTTAAACATTTGCTCAGTAGCTTGATGATCATTTTGATCATAAGCTAATTGACCAAGCCAAAAGGCATTGGCACCTGCAAGCGTTAGTAGCTCTAAGTTATTAGGCTGTATTTTTAATAATGCCTCAAGGCGGGTGCGGGCGTTTTCAAAGGCGGTAAAGGCTTCATCAGTTTTACCTCGGGAATAAGCTACTTCACCCATTGCTTCGAGGGTTTGTGCGTACTGAAAACGGTTGTTAAATTGTGCTTTATTATCGCTAAAGCTAAAAAGTGAACTTGAATCGTCAGTTTGATTAGTAAAATACTCAAGTGCTTTATTACTAATACCATCAAGTAAGTCCATACGTTCAACGCTACGTAATTTATCGGCAAAGTCGCCGACCATAAACCCTAGTAAGCTTTCGGCCTCAAGCTGCTTGTTTTGCGCATGCTGTTGGGCTTTAAAACTAATGAAGCTCATCAATAACGCGGTAAATGTAAGTAAGCACAATAAAGCAACGGTCACTCGTTTTGCTCTTATTTTTGTTTTTATTTTGTTTACAGAGCTTTTGATAAGAGCATGCTCGTTATCATCTAATTTAAACAGTTTGTCGTTAAGTAATAGCTGCGCTTCTTGTAGTGGTTTACCTGGCGCTAGGAGGTAAGCACTACTTTTGCCTTCATCTACCCAATTTCGTGTTTGATGTTGTAAACGACTTTTTATTGCTAAGGCATCTTTATGGTCATTAATCCATTGTTTTGCGCGCGGCCATTGACGCAATAATGCCTCGTGAGCAAGACTAAAACAGGCTTCTTGGTTTTGTAAATGCGATACAAATAAACGGCTATCGACCATGGCTTGCACAAGCTCTTTTTGACTTGTGTTGGTTAATGTTTGCCAGCGGGCAGCGCGGCTCGTAATGGTTTTACCATCTGGGTTTAAAGTGATCAGTTGTGATAATACGCTTTTTAGTTGCTGCTGTTGCTCATTACTAAGATCAATAAATATATCTTCTGCTTTTTTGCCTATGGCGCCCTCAATACCCCCGAGTTTTTTGTAAACACTGTGCAGTAGCTCGTTATTATCACTGCGCTGTAAGTACAGCTCTTGCAATGTGTATTGCAGCATGGGCAATGCATCGGGGTTATTGGCGGTATCGGCGCACAATATTTCATCCAGTGGTGTTTGGGTTTGTGGGTCATTGGAGAACGTTAAATTAGCGGTTAACGCTGGCAGGCGAATAATTTGTTGGAGTTCTTGGCGGTTTGGCGGTGTTAAATCGTAGTGCGCGCCATGAGCTTTGCCTGCCATTAAACTTGGTTGTTCAACCACTAAAGGATAAAAGTCGTTACGACACGCACTAAATACAATCACAGCTTTAGAAATTGCTAAGCGTTCAATAACCGATAAAAAATGGCTGCGTGTTTCGCTACTAAATATAGGAGAAGAAAGCAGTACTTCTAAGCGGTCAATAAATAAAAATAACTGGGGTGTTTTAAGTTTTGTAGAGGCTTTACTAAGTCCAGCTTGTATGGCGTTAATTACGCCATCTATTGCCAATTCTAGTTGCTCTGCAAGTGTTTGCGCGCTTAATCCTTCAAACACAGGCTGGTCGTTTATATCCCAATCAAGTAATGCAGAAGCTAAGTCTAGAAAAAGTCTATTTTTATGCACATCTGCAAAGTCGATCTGGGTGTAGGAAATAACACCGATGCCATTATAGCCTCGCTCATCTAGCAGTTTTGGTAAAATTCCAGCATTAACAAGCGAGGATTTACCTGTACCACTAGGGCCAAGTATTAAGCAAAAAGCACGACCGTAATTTACCTGGCTAGATATCCTTTCCAGCAGGGTAGCTATAGATTGGGTACGGCCAAAAAAAACGTGGGTATCATTTGGGTTATATGCACGCAGGCCTAAGAAAGGGGATCCTCCCTGCCATGTACTTTTAGTGCTTGGGATAGGATCTGCTAACGGAAAAGATAATTTTGCAATAATGCGGTAGCCACGTTTACGGATAGTTTCAATATAATGTGGTTCATTGGCTTTATCACCGAGCGCTTTTCTTAGCTGAGTGATAGTTTTATGTAATGGATTATCGCCAATATCAGTATTTTTCCAGCATTTATTGAGCAATTCATCGCTGCTTACAATGTCGCCATTTTGTTGACACAAATGCAATAAAACCTCCATCGCTTTGGGCTCTAACTGTATGGCTTTACCAGTGAGTTGAATTGAGTTAGTTGAAGGTGTTACTTGCCAATCGCCTAGGTAGAAGGGGTTGCGCATCATCATTACTCATTATTGTTTTTTTATTATTAAAATTAAGTGCGTATTGATATTTATTAACACTATTTATATGGCAAATAAATCTATAACACAACTATTTGAGTTTATTCTGAGCAGAGGGGGGTAGTAAAGGATGAGCTTGCAGATATGCAAGCTCAAAATAAAAATAAATTAGCTTTCTAGGTCGGCTTTGTTAATTGTAATGACGCGTTGAGGGAATGGAATTTCAATATCAGCGTTATTAATTGCTTTATAAACACCACCGTTAATAGCCAGTTTGGTTTCGATAATTTTAGTAGTAGGCACCCAATATCGGTAGCTTATTGTAACACCGCTATCGGCGAAGCGTTCAATACCCACTTGTGATAACGGATTTTGTGCGACTAATTCATGTGCTTTAAGTACGTCTTCAATGAGGCTAATCGCGTTATCAGAGCATGCACTATAAGCTATATCTATTTCACCTTTGACCAATGAGTAACTAAATGAGTTATGAAGTATTTCACCCACTATGTGCTTATTTGGAATGGTGATTTCTACTTTTTCTTCATTGATTAAAATAGTGTAGCCAAGCTCAATTGTTTTAACTTGGCCGCTTACATTTTTAACTTCAATAGTATCACCAACAACAAAAGGTCGCGTGGCTATAATGGCAAGGCCTGCACCATAATTAGAAAGCATTCCTTGCAGCGCTAAACCAGCACCTAAAGATGCAGCACCAATGGCTGCTACAAATGGCGTAACGCTGATACCTATTTTGCCAAGTGCAATAATTATAACCATTACAATGAGCAGTACTTTTACCACGCTACTGACAAAGTTTGTGAGCGTAATATCAACGTTATGGCGGGTCATTAACGCGGCTACAAATTTGGCAAGCTTTTGTGCTATCCACAAACCAATGAGGACGATAAAAATAGCGCCAACAATTTGCATACTGTAGGTAACCATATACTCAGTAAGCATGGTGTAATATTTTTCAAACTGTTCGATTTCAGAACTGATCATAAAGCGCTCTATGTTAGGGCTATGTTGTATTTTTCCAACTATAGCAAAATGTTGGCTAAAAATGGATATAACAGCGGCACTATAATCGCTGTTAATAAAGCACTTAGTGCCATTGCAACTGATGAGTAAGCGCCTACTTTTGGATGCTCAGCAATAGCAGCAGCTGTCCCAATTGCATGGCAAGCTGTGCCCATGGCAACGCCTTGAGATTCGTGATTAAAAATATTAATGAGTTTAAAAAGCATAAAACCAAATAAAGCGCCTAGTAAACCAATAAAAATAACTAAAGCCGCAGCAAGTGAGCTAATCCCTCCTAACGAGTCGGTAACAATTAAAGATATTGGGGTCGTCACACTGAGTGCGGCAACAGATGCACTTAGCTGTGCAGGTGCGTTAAATAATATGCTTAGCAAAAATGCCACAACGGTTGCGTTAACAATGCCTAAGCTACATGTTGCGACTATGAGTAATAGATTTTTTCGTACGTGTGTAAACTGCTGATATAAAGGAAGCGCTAGAGCCACAATTGCGGGCTCTAATAACCAGCTTAGTAATTTGCTGTGCGTGGCAAATTGCGTATAAGGCAAATTTAGATTAACGAGTAATAAAGCAATAATACTAATACTTAAAAATACGGGGTTGGTGAGCGATTTAAATACGCTGCTTTTTATACTTTGGTTTACGGCCCTTAGCGCTAAAAATAATACAATAATGAAAGGAATACTTAGCCACCATAAATTAGGCTGTAGCTCTGAAATAGCGGAAAAAGTAAAATTAGTCATTATTTTCTCTTCCCTTAAAGTACGCAATTACACTGCTAACAAGCAATAAGGTAGTTATAGGGACAAGCACCACAACTGATGCTAAAAATGCCCAGTGCGATTTTATAAGGCCGAGATGCTCAATAAATCCCACGCCAGCTGGAATGAAAAAGATAGGCATAATATTTAAAATAGGGGAGGCGCATGGTTTTACATGTTGCTCTTTTACAATACCCGATAAGAGTAAAACTAATAAAATAACCATAGCGAGTAGCGGTGCAGGAAAGCTTCCACCAATAAAGTGCATAATGAGTTTAGCGCAGGCTAAACATAGTAATATAATAGCGCTACTGAGCAGATATTTCATCAAAGTGGCTCACAGAAAAGATAAGGGCTTAACTTTAACAAATCAAACTCTTTTATGCATTGTGCAATAGTCTACCAATGCTTTGTATTTGCGTAGGTTATATCCGCTTTTCCTTTTGCTTTAGCAATTGCTTTTTTAGTGTTTGGGTTTAGCAGTAAGCGAATTTGGCTGAAAGTTTCTTTAGCGAGTATTTTTCGTTGGTTTGGTTTATAGCTAAGTTGTGTAACACGTTTAATAGCAGCAAGCGTATCGGGTGAGCGCTCAAGTAATGTATTGAGCATGTTTTGCGTGGCTTGTTGAGTATCATCGGTAAGCTGAGTAACTAAACCTAGCTCATTTGCTTGTTGTGCTGTGATTGGGTTTGCGTGGCTTGCAAGCCAAAGTGCTTGGTCACGCTTAACTAAACCGCTCATCATTACATTTGCGCCCATATCGGGGCACAAGCCCCAACGCGCTTCCATAATGGCAAGCTTGGCATCAATATGAACAATCCTGTAATCAGCACCCAGCGCTATTTGTAATCCTCCCCCTAAACAGTTGCCATCAATTTGTGCAATAACAGGCACGCTCAGTGACTGCCAGCCTAATACTACTTTTTGCGCTAAATTTTGATTGCCAGGTAACCATTTAAGCAATAATTTTATAATATTCAATGGTGCCGCCATTACGGCTGATATATCAAGCCCTGCACAAAAATGCTCGCCATCGCCTTTTATTACTACAGCACGAATACTGCGATCTCTTTTTATGTTTTTAATGGCTTTGTTTAGCTCTACAAACATTTCAAAGCTTAATGCGTTTTGTTTTTTTGCTCTGCTAAGCGTGACGGTTGCAATGCCATTTTGTTTTTCTAGTTTTATCATTACACACTCCTCTGACCTGTTAGTTGAGCTTATGTTGTTATAAGAATTAAGTAAAGTGACGGTATTTTTTAAATAAATGGAATTTATTGCTAAAGCTGTAGTCTTAAAGGGTTAGATTTAGATGAGAAAAAGCTAAACAATTAGAACTTGAGATAATAAAATTTTTTACGTTGTTATTTTAAGCTTAAATTAAAAAAGTAATCTTGATATTCAATGGGTTAGTTAAATTGTTATTTATTGTTTGAGCTGTATGCTGAATAAAGCATGACTCAGTTACAAAAAAGTCAGTGTTTTACGCTTTTTTTTATCAAAATGATGATGAGATTTGATAATATAGCGCAACTTAAAAGCTTAAGGTTAAGCACATATGTCGGGTCCACGTTTATATACGGTAGAAGAAGCTACTCACCAAGCTTATGATATTTTTTTAGAGCTAGCGCCAAATAACTTGAGTGATAAAGATGTTGAAGACTTTAATGAGTTTAGAGAAGACCTAGGCTTTATCGAAGAAGACGAGCCAGACGATCAGTGGCAAGATTTTGTTGCCCTTGAGATTGAGCCAGAGCACTTTATTCAGGTGCTAGTTGGTTTAGAATTTGAAAATGATGATGTTTTGTTTGCTAAAATTTTGATTAGTCGTGATAAAGATGCTCCGTTTTGTCATATTTTATGGAAAGAGAGTGAATAAGCAATACCGCTTATTTTTATAATTGTGTGCAGAGAGAGTGTTGTGCGTAAGTATTTATTTTTAATTTTTTTAATAATTAGCTGCCCAAGTTGGGCTGTTGATCCATTTGAAGATTTTCATGAATATGGCAAGCTCTCTGATGAAGAAATTCATGAGTTACACAAAGGTGATATGCTTTACGGTGATACTGAATTTGGTTTTATTCTAAGTAAAGGTAACACCAATTCGACCAGTTTTAAGCTCAAAGGTAATTTATACCAAGATTTTGAAAAATGGCGTAACCAATTTAAAATAGACTCTCTTTATAAGCGTGATGAGAACGATGAAAGCGGTGGCACTGATGTTACAGCTAATCGTATTTTTGTATCAGCGCAAGGTAACTATAAAGTAGGTGTTAAAAACTCCTCATTTTTTATTTACGGTGATTACGAAGAAGATGAATTTAGTGGACTTGATTTTAAAAGCACGGTGGCGACAGGCTATGGTGCGCGTGTATATCAAGGCTCTAAAAACAAAGTAGATATTGATATAGGACCTGGTTTATACCGTTCAGTCGCCGATGAAGATTCGGATGTGAGCGAAGATGAAATTGATAAAACCGGTTATTTAGTACGTGTAGCAATGCAGTGGGAACGTTTAGTTTCTAAGCGCACTCGTTTTAATCAAGATGTGAGTATAGAGCAGTCGCTTTCAGGTCTTAATTCTCGCTTAAAATCGGAAACCGCACTGATAAGCCAAGTGATTGGCGCGGTATCACTCAAATTTACCTACATGTATCGTTATAATTCAAAACCCGAAGATGATAAACTCAAGTTTGACTCAGAGCTGAGTGCTACATTGGTATACAGCTTTTAAGTATTTATTTAATTTAGAGAATATTATGTATCAGCATAAACAGTATGCGGTGTTTATCTTTTTTGTATTAGCGTGGATTGGCGGTTTTGTGGCGCTTGCGTGGAACTTGTTAGGCGCTGATGGACCTTTAATAATATTTACTGGGATTTTAGTGCTGGTGGGCTTTTTGTTCCATGGCCTAACAGTAAAAGTAGATGATAAAAATATTAGCTGGGCGTTTGGTCCAGGCGTTGCTGGGCAAAGTATTGAACTTAGCGAAGTAGCAGAAGCAAAAGCAGTTCAAAACTCTTACAGGCACGGTATTGGTATGCGAATTACTCATGATGGTTGGGTATATACAGTATCTGGCTTTAGTGCAATACAGTTAACGCTCAAAGATGGCACCTTGTATAGAGTTGGTACAAACGATCAAAAAGGTTTACTAGCTGCTTTAAAAGAAAAAAACGTATCTATCGCGCTGCCTAGTAAGCCAAAAGCTGAAACGGTTAAGCGTAACAATATGATATAAAAAAAGCGCCTAAGGCGCTTTTTTTATCTGTTTAGCAGTGCATTAGTGGTCGTGGCCACACCCACCTTCGCCATGTACGTGGCCGTGAGTTAATTCATCTTCTGTAGCATCACGTACTTCTAGTATTTCTACATCAAAGTTAAGTGTTATACCTGCAAGTGGGTTATTACCATCTACAATCACTTCTTCATCTTGAATATCGATGATCATTACTGATTGGTCACCATCATCTGTTGATGCACGAAATTGCATGCCAACTTCAATTTCCATACCTTCAAACATTGATTTAGGTACTGCTTGCATTAGGTTTTCGTGGCGCTCGCCGTAACCTTCTTCAGGTTCAACCTTTACGCTAAGCGTGTCGCCTGGTTGCTTGCCCAGCAAAGCATTTTCTAGGCCTGAAATTAAATAGCCTGTACCAATGATAAAGTGTAGTGGCTCACCACCGAACGAGTTATCAATGCTATTGCCATCATTATCCATTACTGAATAATGCATTTTTACCACTTTGTTTGCCGCAACGATCATAGTCATTCCTATTTATTCATCTTCAAGAGAGTAGGGTAGAGGCAGAATGCTTAGCTCCACCTGAGGTGTGTGTTTTGCACGAAGTACCTGAGTTACATCAGTATCGTTTGGCAACACAACGAGGCCTGTTAATTTATTTGTTTGCTCATCAAAGCTTTGTGCAATAAGTTTACCTGCACGGCGCCAATTTTCGCCTAATTGGGTTTCTAAATCAGGCTCTGAAAGAATCCCTTCGCTTTGCCCTGAAACGATATACATTGCACGTTTATTTTTACCAAGGTACTTCATACGAGCTACTGTTTCTTGACCGGTATAACACCCTTTTTTGAAACTTATACCGCCAATAGCATGTAGGTTTACCATTTGAGGAACGTACTCGCCAATTGCATCTGCACTTAGCTGAGGCTCACCGGCAAGCATCGCTGCTTGTTGCCAAGGGGCTTCGTTATCAAGTGTGGATACGTTATCAGGCATGCTAAATTGGTTATCAACCATTATTAAAACACGGTTATCAGCTAATTTTAGCGCTTTACCATTCGTAAAATCACACGCGCTTGCATCGCCTTCAAAGCTAATATCAAGTTGTGCCAGTACATCCGATAAATCATCACCAATTAAACCAATTAAACGCTTTGAGCATTCAGTAATATCAACTTTTGCAAATACAGCGTATTTTTTAAGTTCAGCTAATGATTTTTCAACTTCAGCTTGGCTACCCGCAAGGTAGTAGCTATCTTGGTAAGAAAATAATTTAAATACACCCCAAAGTTTACCTTTGGCGCTGCAATGGCCAGCCCACAAATAATTACTGCTGGTTAATTTATTTAGATCTTGAGTGATTTGTCCGTGCAAATAAGATAATTTATCAGCACCGCAGAGGCTAATAAGTTGATGAGATAACGGACATGCATAAACGCTCGACATAAAAACCTTCTTTGCAATATAAATGAAGTGACATAATAACGCAGTTGTTACGTATGGTACAGACAAGCGCTTATTGGTGTGGGTTTATTATTTAATGAGAGATTAATAGCTGCTAAATAGGCTTGTGTTTGTTAAACTCGAGTCAATTAAGTATGAGGTTTAAAATGGTTGAAATTCATAGTAAAGCACGTATTCGTTGGGCTTGTCGTCGTGGCATGTTAGAGCTAGATGTTTTGTTTATGCCGTTTGTAGAAGAAGCATACGACTCTTTGAGCGCAGAGCAACAGGCTATCTTTCAGCGTTTGCTAACAGAAGAAGACCCTGACTTATTTGCATGGTTTATGGGTCATGAAGAATGTAAAGACGAGCAGTTAAACGGTATGGTTTCGCTGATCTTAGACCGAGTTCGTGTATAGGTTTACGGTTACAAATAATAAAGCTGACCACAAACCAATTGTGGTCTTTTTTTGTATACTTAGTTTTATATTATGTTTATTTTTAGATTCACTATTAGCCATGCTTTTTTGTTTAATAATAAATGCACTAGCTGGCTTGATAATGTGGCGCAAAGTATTAGCAATTCACCCACATGAGGGCATTATAATATTAGAACCAAAGTTATTTAGATTTGAGGGCGAGAGCTTAAAAATTCAGGGTGAAATAAGTAACAAAAGCCGATTTTATGGTAATAATATATGGCTTCATATTAAAGGTTTTAGTAACAACCATTGGCTTATAATTTCAGCCAATGGCGTTAATGAGCAAAGTTATGCGCGTCTAAAACGTGCCACTGTCGGCGCAATTAATTGCGTTTTGGAGTCAAAATAGTCGGCGTTGGATTTTCACTTTGTTCAGGGTAATCAATAGTGTAATGCAAGCCTCTGCTTTCTTTTCGCTCCATAGCACTTCTAATAATCAGCTCTGATACTTGCACTAAATTACGAAGCTCAAGTAAGTTATTACTTACTCTAAAGTTTGCATAGTAATCGTGTATTTCTTGTTGTAGCAACTCAACTCTATGCAGTGCTCGTTCTAAGCGTTTAGTAGAGCGTACAATACCTACATAATCCCACATAAATAAACGTAGTTCATGCCAGTTATGGGTAATAACAATTTCTTCATCTGAGTTACTAACACGGCTCTCATCCCAATGAGGAAGCGCTATCGGCTCTGGTGCATGTTCAATTTTACTTAAAATATCTTTAGCTGCAGCGTGGGCAAATACAATGCACTCTAATAGTGAATTACTTGCCATACGGTTTGCACCATGTAAGCCTGTGTAAGCAACTTCACCTACAGCATATAAATTATCGAGATCTGTTTTGCCGTTAAAGTCAGTCATTACACCACCACAGGTGTAATGCGCAGCAGGCACAACTGGGATTGCTTCTTTCGTTATATCGAGGCCTACACTTAAGCATTTTGCGTAAATAGTAGGAAAGTGCTCAATAATAAAGTCTTTATCTTTGTGGCTAATATCTAAATAAACACAGTTAGCGCCTAAGCGCTTCATTTCAAAATCGATTGCGCGTGCCACTATATCGCGTGGAGCAAGCTCTTCACGGCTGTCAAAGTCTTTCATGAACCGAGTTCCATCAGGGCGCTTTAAATAAGCCCCTTCACCGCGCATGGCTTCGGTAATTAAAAAGTTTTGTAGCTCTGGATGATAAAGACTTGTTGGATGAAATTGATTAAATTCCATGTTGGCAACTTTACAACCTGCACGCCAAGCCATTGCAATACCATCACCACTTGATACGTCTGGATTAGATGTATATAAATACACTTTACTTGCACCACCGGTTGCAAGAGCAACAAATTTAGCTGAAATGGTTTCTACCTTTTTAGCTTTTTTGTTCCACACATACATGCCTTCAATGTGTGAGCCTGTTTTTCCGGCGCTTTTATCTGTGATTAAATCAATGGCGTTGTATTGCTCTAAAAGCGTTATATTTTTATGAATTTTAACTTGGCTGATAAGTGTTGTTTGCACCGCTTTGCCTGTTGCATCGGCTGCATGCAATATACGACGATGGCTGTGACCACCTTCACGTGTTAAGTGAAAACGCTCTTTTCCTTTGCTATCAAACTCCATATCAAAGGGTACGCCTTGGTCGATTAACCACTGTAGGCAATCGTGGGCATTGCTGGCGGTATAATGAACAGCGTCTCTATCGCATAAACCGCCGCCTGCATCGAGTGTATCTTCAACATGAGATTCTATGCTGTCGTTTTGTTTATCAAATACAGCAGCTATACCGCCTTGGGCATACAAAGTAGAACCTTCGGTAAGCGCTCCTTTACTGATCACGGTAACGTTACAATAATTAGCTAGAGATAATGCAAGTGATAAGCCTGCTGCGCCGCTACCTATAATAGCGACATCTGCAATGTGATGTTTATTTTGGTTCATGTCAGAGGTACTTTGCGGTTACAATGCTCATATAGAGCAATATTTGTTTTTAATATCTGTAGTTGTATCATATTTGTCATACTACTACGTAGTGATTTTAAAGGCTTAGCGCCGTTATTATCATCTATTTTATAAAAAAATAATATTAAGCAGAACTTTTTATTCATAAAGAGGTCAGAGTATTTGTGAACAATGACGACAATATGAATAACAAGCAAAAATCAGACATAGGAGTACCGGCTCGAATGAGCGAGCAGGAATTAGATTTAGTGCTAGTAAAAAGGGTCCAGCAAGGAGATAAAAACGCCTTCAACCTATTAGTAAAGAAGTATCAAAACAAAATTGCAGGTTTGATCTCACGTTATGTATCTAACCAAGGCGATATTGCTGATGTAGCACAAGAAGCTTTTATTAAAGCTTACCGTGCACTTCCTAACTTTAGAGGTGACAGCGCCTTTTACACGTGGTTATACCGTATTGCCGTTAATTGTGCTAAAAATTACTTAGTAGCCCAGGGGCGTAAGCCGCCAGCAAATGATATAGACGCTGAAGATGCCGAGTTTTATGATTGTGCAGATTCAATGCGATCGAATGCATCTCCTGAAAACCTACTTTTAAGCGAAGAAGTACGCGCTGTTATTTTTAATACGATTGATAGTTTGCCTGAAGATCTTAAAACCGCAATCACCCTTAGAGAAATAGAAGGGATGAGCTATGAAGAAATAGCAGTGGTAATGGATTGCCCAGTCGGGACTGTGCGTTCGCGTATATTTCGTGCCCGTGAAGCAATAGATAACAAATTAAACCCATTAATAGGCGAGTCTTAGTATGACAAAAGCACACCTTAACAAGTTAGATAACGAAGCGTTATCGGCATTACTTGATGGCGAGCAACATCTAACTGATGCAAAAATTGCAGAGCAAGATGTAACTACGTTTGGCCGTTATGCGTTAATTGGTGATGCGATGCGTGCTCAAAAAAATAATAACGACATACATATTGATATTAGCGATCGCGTTGCATTAGCACTAGAAAGCGAGCCTGTTTATGCTGACTTTAGTCAGTCAAAAACACAGCCTCAAGCAATGACTGAAACAGTACAAGATAACAAAGTAGTCGCTTTTAATTGGCGCAAACCAGTTGCCCAATTAGCTATTGCAGCAAGTGTAGCGATGTTTGCTATTGTGGGCGTTAATACGCTTCCTCAAAGTAACAATGAGCAGCAAAGTGAAATTCCATTACTGCAAACCACACCGCTAGCAGGTATGGCCTCGCCAGTAAGTTATTCGTCTGAGCCTGCGCTTGAAAATGCTGAGCAAGGTTTACGTGAACTACAGCAACAGCGTATTGGTGCGTTAGTTCTTGAGCATCAACGCCAAGCACGAGTTGCGAATTCTTTAGAAACAGCGCAAACTAATACCAAAGCGTCTGAGGAAAAAAACTAATTAAATGAAAGTAATCACTTTTGTTCTGTCGTTGGTAGTAAGCTTCAATGCATTTGCCAACGACACAAATCCTGCCAAAGATTTATTACTCAAAATGGCTAATGCCGTTCACACCCGTAATTTTGACGCCTCGTTTGTGGTTGTCAAAGGTAAAACAATGGAACCCTACCGATGGGTGCATGCTTTACAAGGTGACACCGAACTTGAGCATTTAAGTTTACTTAACGGTGCTGGGCTTGAAATGGTCCGTATCGATAATCAAGTTACTTATTTTGAACCTCAGTCTGAACCATATTCTCTAAAAACAGATTCAATAGCAGGTCCAATCCCTGAAGTACTATTTAAAGATATAGATCGCTTAAGTGCGCACTATGATTTTGTACTAGGCGGCAAAGGGCGTATTGCAGGGCGCGCAGCGCAACTTGTTCGCATTGAATCTAAAGACGAGTATAAATATAATTATTGGATTTGGCTGGATATGGAATCGTCGTTGTTGCTAAAAGCCGCGTACGTTAACCATGAAGGTGAAGCCTTAGAGCAGTTACAGCTTACACATATTAGTGTGACAGAGCAGCCAGCCGGTATGCTAGTTGAAGTGCTCAATCGAAACTTTCCAACGCCTTTGCCAAACGATGCACTTATAAATGAAGATAGTACTGCCACTAATTGGAAAATTAGCTGGTTACCAGATGGCTTTGAGTTGCTAAAATCAGACAGACATAAGCTCGATTTAAATAACGAGTTAACTGATTATTACTTGTTCTCTGATGGTTTTGTTGAGGTTTCTGTATTTATTCAGCGCCCATTACCAGGTAAGCGTTTAAGTGGAGCACTCACTTCTGGTGCAACGACAGTATATGTGCATAATGGCGGTAATTTTGATGTTTCGGTTGTTGGTAATGTACCGAGTATGACCGCAAAAGCGATTGCAGAGTCAGTTACCCGCGCACTATAGACGATTCCGTAAGGATTGTTATGATTGAACAAACCCTCACTGTTGTGGCCCTCGATGGCCACATTGCTCATTTAGAAGCACAGCAAAAACAAGCTTGTGAAGGCTGCAATGGTCGTTGCGGCTCACAAGTGTTTAGTAAATTATTTGGCACTGCAAAAAAAACCTTTCCTTATAAATTTGAATCCTCAGTAGAAATAGGGCAAAAGGTCACTTTGTCACTAGATGATAGTCATGTCGTTAAGCATGCTTTTGTGGTTTACATGCTACCGCTCCTTTTGAGTCTTGTTTTTGCATTTGTTGCGGCGCAATTGTTTATAGCTTCCGAAGGCTGGCAGATTTTAGCTGCTGCTCTAGGTGGCGTTACTGGCTTTTTTATAGCTAAAACTCGCGTGAAATCTCTAAAGCACGATATAAAAGTTATAAAAATTCACCCAATTAGTATCCCTTTAACTCAAATAGATGGTGATTGACGCCAATTAAATGTAAAATTGCCGTTTTATACCAAAGTAACTTGGAAATACAGGGAATCGTGGTTTTTTAAATTATTTTATCTGGCTGAATTATTTAAGTTAAGTAAATATAACTTATTGTTATTCAATACATAAAATGGTTGTAACCCATCTTAAAAAGCGTAAGTACAGTTTGTTATATACAAATTTAGCTTATGGCATCCTAAAGCAAGTATTTTCAAGTCACTTAGGTATTCATATTTAGTCCATTAAAATAGAAGTATAGAATCCAGTTTATGAAGCATATCCGTAATTTTTCGATCATCGCCCATATTGACCATGGTAAATCGACCCTTTCAGATCGTTTGATCCAAGTTTGTGGCGGTTTAACCGACCGTGAAATGCAAAAACAAGTTTTGGATTCAATGGATATTGAGCGCGAACGTGGTATTACCATTAAAGCGCAAAGTGTAACGTTGAATTACAAAGCGAACGACGGCGAAACCTACCAACTTAATTTCATTGATACTCCAGGACACGTTGATTTTACGTATGAAGTTTCACGATCTTTAGCTGCTTGTGAAGGCGCGTTGCTTGTTGTTGATGCAGGCCAAGGCGTTGAAGCACAAACACTAGCTAACTGTTACACCGCTATTGAAATGGAATTAGAAGTAATTCCAGTACTTAATAAAATCGATTTACCGCAAGCAGATCCTTTACGTGTTGCAGAAGAAATTGAAGAGATTATTGGTATTGATGCCCTTGATGCAGTGCAGTGTAGCGCTAAAACAGGTGTAGGTATTGCCGAAGTTCTTGAAATGATCGTTAAAGATGTACCGCCGCCAGTAGGCGACAAAGATGCACCTTTACAAGCACTTATTATCGATTCTTGGTTTGACCCATACCAAGGCGTTGTATCACTAGTGCGTATTAAGCACGGTGAATTACGCACTGGCGACAAAATAAAAATAATGTCGAACGAGCATATACATACTGCCGACCAAGTAGGTGTGTTCACTCCTAAGCAAACCAACACCGGTATTTTAAGAACAGGTGAAGTAGGGTTTGTTATTGCTGGTATTAAAGAGATACATGGTGCGCCAGTAGGTGACACTATTACTCATCAAAAAAATGCAGCTCCACTTCGCTTACCTGGCTTTCAAAAAATTAAGCCTCAGGTTTATGCGGGTATGTTCCCAATTGCATCAGATGAGTATGAATCGTTCCGTGATGCACTTAATAAATTAAGCTTAAACGATGCGTCGTTATTCTTTGAACCAGAGAATTCAACTGCACTAGGTTTTGGTTTCCGCTGTGGCTTTTTAGGTATGCTACACATGGAAATCATTCAAGAGCGTTTAGAGCGTGAATACGATATTGATTTAATTACAACAGCACCTACGGTAATCTATGAGATAGTTACTAAAGAAGGTACATTTCAGATTGATAATCCATCTGATTTGCCTGCAGTAAACGATATTGTAGAGATTCGAGAGCCGATTGTTGAAGCTAATATTTTGGTACCACAAGAATACCTAGGTAACGTTATTACTTTGTGTATTGAAAAACGTGGTAGCCAAACAAAAATGACTTATCACGGAAAGCAAGTAGCTGTAACGTACGAGCTACCTATGGCTGAAGTGGTGATGGATTTCTTTGATAAATTAAAATCAACTAGCCGTGGTTTTGCGTCGCTTGATTATAACTTTAAACACTTTCAAACATCAGATATGGTGCGTGTTGATATTTTAATCAATGGTGAGCGCGTTGACGCACTTGCAATAATTGTTCACAGAGATGGTGCACAGTCTCGTGGTCGCCAGTTAGCTGATGCGTTAAAAGAGCTTATCCCACGTCAAATGTTTGATATAGCGATTCAAGCTGCTATCGGACAACATGTTATTGCCCGTACCACGGTAAAACAATTACGTAAAAACGTAATTGCTAAGTGTTACGGTGGTGATGTGAGCCGTAAGAAAAAGCTACTTAAAAAGCAAAAAGATGGTAAAAAACGTATGAAGCAAGTAGGTAATGTTGAAGTGCCTCAAGAAGCGTTTTTAGCTATTTTAAAAGTTGGCAAATAAAAACAAAGGATTATAAATGGCTGGTTATTTTTCAGTTTTATTGGTGTTATTAACTTTAGGCTCAGGCTTAATATGGTTAATAGATCACTTAATGTATGCACCTAAAAGACAGGAGCGCTTAGCGATAGCGCAAACGTCTGCTGGAGCTCCGTTAGATGAAGAAACGGCGGCATTAATTGCACCAGAACCAGTACTAACAGAAACAGCAAAGTCGATTTTCCCGATGATTGCAGCAATTACTATTTTTAGATCATTTATCTTTGAACCGTTTCAAATTCCATCCGGTTCAATGATGCCTACATTATTAGTAGGTGATTTTATTTTAGTACAAAAGTATTCATATGGAATAAAAGACCCTGTTTGGCGTACTCAATTAGTTGAGATTGGGCAGCCTGAGCGTGGTGATATTGTTGTTTTTAAATACCCTTTAGATGAAAATGTTGACTATATTAAACGTACAATTGGTTTACCTGGCGATAAAATTGTTTATCGCGATAAACGTTTATATATTCAGCCAAATTGTAAAGAAGGCGAAACCCAGCAGGGTGAGCTTTTATGTAATGAATTCAATAAAATTGATTTTAAACTAATTAATGATAACGAATTTAAACAAGGCCCAATGCCTCTAGCTCGTGTAAATGAAAATTTAACAACAGTTACGCATGATATATTAATCAACCCACAAGCGCCTGAGAGAAAAGGGCGTTACTACCAGCAACCGGGCACGCCTTCTGATGAATGGACTGTTCCTGCTGATCATTATTTTATGATGGGTGATAACCGCGACAACAGCCAAGATGGTCGCTTTTGGGGCTTTGTACCAAAAGAAAACTTGGTGGGTAAAGCTGTCTTTATATGGATGAGTTTTGAATTTGAGAATGGCCCTGATGATATTTTACCAGGATGGGTTCCAACTGGTGTTCGCTTTGAGCGCCTAGGTAATATTCAGTAACGATGAAAAAAAATGTAACAGAATTATATAAAAAAATTGGCTATGAATTTGCCGATCAAGGTTTACTTGAGCAAGCAATGACGCACCGCAGCCACAAAGGCCAGCATAATGAGCGACTAGAATTTTTAGGCGACTCTATTTTAAGCTTTGTGATTGCCAATGCACTTTATGCCAAATTTCCTAAAGCGCGTGAAGGCGATTTAAGCCGCATGCGCTCAACGCTTGTGCGTGGTCAAACACTTGCCGAGTTTGGTCTTGAATTTGGCCTAGGCGATTATTTACGCTTAGGGCCGGGCGAGCTTAAAAGTGGCGGATTCCGTCGCGAGTCAACGCTTGCTGATGCAGTAGAAGCTATTATTGGCGCTGCATTTTTAGATTCAGGTATTGATAGCTGTGGCGATCTTATATTGTCATGGTACGAATCACGATTAGATGCTATTTCACCAGGGCTTAACCAAAAAGATCCGAAGACCCTGCTGCAAGAGTATTTACAAGCCCGTAAATTATCTTTACCGGGTTACACTGTGGTTGATACCAAAGGCCAAGCACACAATCAAACATTCACGGTCGAATGTATTGTTGATGGAATGGATAGCATAATTTCTGTAGGTAGCTCGCGCCGTAAAGCCGAACAAAAAGCTGCTGAAAAAGCATTGAAGATACTTAAAAATGAACCTTGATACCCTAATACAGCCTCATGAAGGTGATGTAGATACGTTTTGTGGAATGGTTGCTATTGTAGGGCGCCCAAACGTAGGTAAGTCGACTTTGCTTAATGAAATTATTGAGCAAAAAGTGAGTATTACCTCACGTAAACCACAAACCACGCGTCATCGTATTATGGGTATTCATACCGAAGATAAACACCAAGCGGTATACATAGATACACCAGGTCTACACGTTGAAGAAAAACGTGCGATTAACCGTTTAATGAACCGTGCCGCGTCTAGTTCTATCGGCGATGTTGAGCTTATTATTTTTGTAGTTGAGGGCACTCATTGGAATGCCGATGACGACATGGTACTTAATAAAGTATCGCAAAGTGGTAAGCCGGTATTATTGGTTATTAATAAAATAGACCAAGTTAAAGACCGTGACCTTGTGTTGCCTCATATGAAGTGGTTAAGTGACAAGTTTGATTTTGTTGGAATTATGCCAGTATCGGCAACGCAAGGTAAAAATGTTGATTTAATCAAAGCAGAAGTAACTAAACGCTTACCTCCTTGCGAATTTTACTTTCCGGAAGATTATGTAACTGACCGTTCAATGCGCTTTATGGCAGCTGAAGTAATTCGTGAAAAACTAATGCGTTTTATGGGCGAAGAATTGCCGTATTCTGTAACTGTTGAAATTGAGCAGTTTAAATGGCAAGACAACGGTATTTGGCATATCAACGGGTTGATTCTTGTTGAGCGCGAAACACAAAAACGCATGGTTATTGGTAATAAAGGCGAAAAGCTAAAAACCATTGGTCGTGAAGCCCGTAAAGACATAGAAGAAATGCTTGATAACAAAGTATTCTTAGAGCTTTGGGTTAAAGTTAAGTCGGGTTGGGCTGACGATGAACGTGCACTAAGAAGCTTAGGTTACAGTGAAGACTAGACCAAGCAGTAGCTTAGTGAATGGATAGCGACTTCTACACCGCGTATTTATTACATCGGCGTCCTTATAGTGACTCCCAAGTAATGTTAGATATGCTTGTAGAAGGCGTTGGTCAGTTAAGAATGCTGGCCCGAATTAGTGGTCGCCAGGCCACTAAACATAAAGCACAACTTCAGCCGTTTCAGGCACTGCTTGTTAATTACAGTGGCAAGTACGATTTAAAATATATCAATAAGTTTGAACTGCATGGGAACTCGCACTTTTTAAAAGGTGATGAGCTTTATTGTGGTTTTTATTTAAATGAGCTTACAAATCGTATCGTTCCTGTTAACGAGCCAATTGAACAAGTATTTGAGCTATATAAAACTCATCTATCAAACCTAAACAGCGGGGCTAATTTACAAGAGGTGCTTCGCTCATACGAGTTTCAACTATTGGAATTACTCGGTTATGGCGTGGATTTTAGTTTTGACGCCAGTGGTGAACCAATAGATGAAAAGCAGACGTATAGTTATTTCCCCGAACTTGGTTTTTTAGTACAAGAAGATACACGTTCTGGATTTAGTGGCAAACAACTCAACGCCATAGCAAATCATGACTTTAGCCAAAATGATGTGCTATATATGGCAAAGCAATTAAGTCGCTATTTATTAAAACCCTTATTAGGTAGTAAACCATTAAAAAGCCGCGAGCTATTTATGGCCTCTCAATAAACGTAATTTTACAGGTAAGAAAATGAAAGATATTCTTTTGGGTGTAAACGTAGATCATATTGCAACACTTCGCCAAGCGCGTGGAACAAGCTATCCAGATCCAGCTCATGCAGCCAGTGTAGCAGAGCATGCAGGCGCAGACGGTATTACGATTCACTTACGTGAAGACAGACGCCATATTCAAGATCGCGACGTTTATGTAATGGCTAAAACCATTCAAACTCGTATGAATCTTGAAACCGCTGTTACCGATGAAATGATAAAAATCGCGCTTGAAGTAAAACCTGAGTACGTGTGTTTAGTACCTGAAAAGCGCGAAGAATTAACAACCGAAGGTGGCTTAGACGTAGCCGGTAATATAGATAAAATTAAAGCAGCAACAAAAACGCTTACCGAAGCGGGTATTAAAGTATCGCTATTTATTGATGCAGATAAAGCACAGTTAGATGCAGCCAAAGAATGTGGTGCTCCTTATGTAGAAATACACACAGGCGCGTACGCTGATGCCACAAATGATACTGATTTACACAAAGAGTTAGAGCACATTCGTGAAGGTGTTAAATACGCAGCAAGCTTAGGTTTGATTGTTAACGCTGGCCATGGTCTTCATTATCATAACGTGAAACCCATTGCCGCAATGTCTGAGATTTACGAGCTAAATATTGGCCACGCTATTATTGCTCGTGCAGCAATAGATGGACTCGATAAAGCCGTACGCGACATGAAACGCTTAATGATTGAAGCAAGAATGTAATACGAACTTACATAAGTATTCAAATAGCTTAATTAAAAACGCGGTAAATACCGCGTTTTTTTGTATCTAAAATAAAACCTTACCTTTGCAGTTCGGTCACACTTGCATCTGCAAGTAGGTTTTCAAGCTCGTCCTGTAACTCAAATAATTCAGGTTCAATATTCTCTAACAAGCATTTATTTTTAAGTGAGGTTTCAATTGTTTCTGCGAGTGATTTAAGTTTTGGTACACCAGTGTAGCAACATGCGCCATGAAACTTGTGGACAATACTTAAGACTTGCTGACAATCGTTACCCTCTATCGCTTTAGCAAGCAATGTAAGAGTTTCAGGGACGCTTAGAAGTAGCATATTAAGCATCTCTAGCGCTAACTCGCTCTTTCCGCCAGCACGCTGTAGGGCTTGCGCCCAATCAATTCGGCTACTTTGAAATGGTGCAGGGCTTTGTGGTGTATCTGTTTTTGTTTTATCACGATTAACCGGGGTCTGTGGACTATGGTCGCTAATAATTTGTTTAAGCATATCTTCATCAATAGGCTTAGTTAAATAGCCTTTAAAGCCATCTTTTAGTAGTTGCTCTTTTTCGCTTTGAAGGGCATGTGCCGTTACAGCTATAATTGGTGTATCTTCATTAAGTGATGATTCGCGAATAAGCTTGCATGCGGTTATACCGTCCATAATTGGCATTTGTATATCCATAAAAATTATGTCGTATTTATGGCTTTTACTTAAGCTGTATGCTTGTGAACCATTATGTGCCGTTTCTATTACTTCAATTTGTTCACTTAATAAAGTATGGAGAAGTTTTAAATTGGCATCGTTATCATCAACAACCAATACTTTTAACGGCAGCAAAGCTTGATCGTTTTGTTCAATATTATGAGTAGGGTGGTCAAGCCTGTAAGGTGCGGCAAGTACTTCACATAACTTACGGTGATTAAGTGGTTTACTTAAACACGCGTCAGCACCGCTGCCTATAAAGGCTTCTCGCATATTGTGCGATACAGTATTAAGCATTAAATATAAGTAATCAGTAGATTCACGCACGGCTTTTACATAGCTTTTTAGTTGCTGCATATCATCAACTGATGCCATGTGGCCAATTAAGCAAACATCATATTTATGTTCAGTATTTTTTATAGCGTCTAAAAAGCTAGTCTCGTTAAAACATGCCGTCACGCTTGATTCCCACTGGGTTAATAACGAAAGTACGGCATGGTGCGTATGCTCATGTGGCTCTAAATATAAGATACGCTTACCAATGAGCGATTTAGTCGGTAAGTCATTTGTAAATACGTGATTTGGCAAACTAAACACACTATTGAATGTAAAGCAGGTACCGTTACCAGGCGCAGAAT
Organism: Pseudoalteromonas sp. SR45-1; assembly: GCF_014163655.1. Classification (NCBI taxonomy): domain Bacteria; kingdom Pseudomonadati; phylum Pseudomonadota; class Gammaproteobacteria; order Alteromonadales; family Pseudoalteromonadaceae; genus Pseudoalteromonas; species Pseudoalteromonas sp. SR45-1. Next base: position 348,717 of record NZ_JACJDR010000002.1, read on the forward strand.
TTAACGTTATACGACCACTCATTGCTTCAACAATATGCTTGGTAATAATAAGACCAAGGCCTGTACCACCAAACTTACGTGTAATGCTTGAGTCTGCTTGCCCAAATGGAGTGAATAAAGAGTCTTGCTTATCCATAGGTATACCCACGCCAGTATCTGTTACTGACACAAGTAAAGAAGTGCGTTCGTCGTCGAGTAACCGATGGCTTATGTCGACCTTAATAGAGCCTTTTTCGGTAAATTTAATCGCATTACTTAATAGGTTTATTAAGACTTGCTTAAAGCGAGTGGGATCGCCTGTTAAGTCATCCGGTACTTGTTGGTTAATGTAAATGGATAGCTCTAATTGCTTATCGTGTGCGCTAGGAGCGAGTAGTGTCATTACTTCATTTACAGCATCACGAAGTTGAAACTGAATCGACTCAAGTTCCATTGCACCGGCTTCTAGTTTGGAGAAGTCTAGAATGTCGCTAATAATAGTCATTAAACTATTTGCTGAGAGCATAATAGTGTCGAGGTAATCTTTTTGATGTTTATTCAGCGGTGTTTTATAAAGCTGACGTGTAAATCCAATAACACCGTTCAACGGAGTACGAAGCTCATGACTCATTTTAGCTAAAAAGTCTGATTTTACACGGTTAGCATCTTGCGCTTCTTTTTTTGCAAACGAGAGCTCTATATTTGACGTTTCGTATTGCTCTAGTGTTTCGCGGTAGTCGCTTGTTGCTTGATCAATATTTTTTTGCATTTCATCTTTTTGCATCACCATAGTGTGAGCAATGGTGTTTAAGCCTTCTCGAAGTAACTCAAACTCACCAATCATGTTGTCGTTAAGGCCAGTACTTCTTTTACCTTCAACTAACTTGTCGGTTGCAAGTACTAACTTATTAAGCGGCGTCATAAACATGCGGCTTAACTTTAAAGCTAAAATAGCTGCAAACACCAATGATAAAATAATCACAATACCGCTAATTAATAAAGCTCGTTGTTGCCCTATAACAGCTTGGTCTTTGTTTAGCTGTATAATAACGGTGCCCAGAGATGACTGAAAAGCCGACGGGTCCCATTTAGAATCGTGACTTGTATGGTTAATAATGGGTGTGAAAAATGTAACAAGCTCATCTGACTTTTGCACATGGGTGGTTTTTAAATTTATGAGCGTTTTTTGACTAATTAACTTTTCAAATGAGCGGTGATAATTACTGGTCATTAATAGCGCATTATTTTTATCAAAAATTGCAATCGACTTAATTGTAGGGGAGTGCTTGTTATGTGTGTAGCTTATAAGGCGATTCAATAGCTGTTTGTTTTTTTCGAGCATGGGTTGCTCAAGCGCAATAGCAAGGGGCTCAGAAATAGTAGTGCCTTGCTGATATAAAATTTCATCAAGCTCAATGTAACGATTTATTGTAAAATAGCCACCAAGTAGTAATCCTATGATCACCGTTGGGATCAGGGTTAGTGTTAAAACAGAATCGCGTAAGCCTAATTTGGTCATAATGAGAGCGTTTTATCGTTATTAGTATGACTTGAGTATATACGGTTCAACACGCATTCTAAAGCATCTAAATATAGGTGCTTCATAAATAAAGTAAAGGTAATGCCTAATGGCGCAAATTTTTAAAGCGAAAAAAAAACCGTTAAAGCAACAAACACTAGAATTGACTATAACGGGAATGGATCATCAAGGGCGTGGCATTGCTAAACATAACAATAAAGTATGTTTTGTAAGCGGTGCATTACCAAACGAAACAGTCAAAGCAACACTCGTCGAAGATAAAGCTAAATACAGTAGTGCAAAAGTAACTAAAGTTATTCAAGCGAGTGAATCAAGAGTAGATGCTTTTTGTGAGCACTATAATCAGTGTGGTGGTTGCCAATTACAGCATTTAGAAGTAAGCCAACAAGTTGTAGAAAAACAAACTGCAGTTACTCAGTTATTTAGTAAGTTTGCTAAATTAAACAGCTTAAACTGGCAAACCCCATTATTAAGTAAACCTGTGCATTACAGACGCAGCGCTCGTATAGCTGTTATGTTTGATAAAGCAGCTAAAAAAATGCGCGTGGGTTACAGAGCAAGTGGCTCAAAAAATATTGTGAGTATTAATAAATGTGCAGTACTTGATGAAGTATTTACAGATGTTTTCACACTTTTTGATGATTTAATTAATCAACACAAAGCACTGCACAGTATAAGCCATTTACAGTTATGCCAAAGTGATAAACAAAACTTTGTTGTTATTCGTCACACTAAAGCAATTAATGATGATACAAAGGCTTTGGTTGAGCACATAACAAAAAGCCAGCAGTTTAAAATTGTATGGCAAAGCGAGAGCGATGCAATAGAACATTCACACTTAGCCATGCCATTTTATTATCTTAAAGAATTTGATCTAAAATTTGAATTTGGTTTAGGTAATTTTATTCAGGTAAATGCGCAAGTTAACGAAGCTATGTTAAAGCAAGCTGCAAATTGGCTTGATTTAAAAGGTGATGAAAATTTATTGGATTTATTTTGTGGGATTGGTAATTTCTCATTAGTGTTAGCAAAACAAGCAAAATCTGTAATTGGTGTAGAAGGTGTGACTTCAGCGGTTGCAATGGCTGCTCAAAATGCGCAAACTAACTCTATTACCAATGCGCAGTTTCATTGCTTTGATTTAACCCAAAGCATACAGAGCGCCCCATGGTTTAGCAAAAACTTAGATGTGCTTGTACTCGATCCTTCGAGGACTGGTGCTATGGCTGTATTAGAGGAATTACCTTTAAAGCAGTTTAAAACTATTTTATATGTCTCTTGTGACCCTGTTACTTTAGCCCGTGACAGCGCAATTATTTCACAAGCTGGCTTTGATCTTAATAAAATTGGGCTAATGAATATGTTTCCTCATACAGGGCATATTGAAACTATGGCGTTATTTCAACGGAGGTAGAACGCATTATGGTAGCTACACGACAATCACATCAACAAGATGAGACAACAGATTTTAGCACTCGGCTTTCATTTCTTGCCTTGTCTGAAGAAAAAACAGAGCTACTTACTAAAGCCCAAGCGCTCTGCGTAAAATGTGATAGTGAAAGCAGGCAAACTACTGCAATCGAAATGGTTGAAATTTTAGCTGAGCTAAATCTCGACCCCGAATCGTTAGCTACTGCGTATTTAACCCCGTATTTTTTAAACGACTTAATATCGCTTGAAACCATCGAAGAGCAGCTTGGGAATAACATAGCCATGCTGTTAACTGGGGTTGCACAAATGGCCACTATTAGTACTTTATCGCATCAAGGTAAAGGCACTATGCAAGTTGATAATATTCGAAAAATGTTATTAACCATGGTTGAAGATGTGCGCGCCGTGGTCATTAAGCTTGCCGAGCAGGTATGTCATTTACGCAATGTAAAAAATGCGGATGAAGAAGACCGCGTCATTGCCGCTAAAGAAACGGCTGATATTTTTGCACCATTGGCAAACAGATTAGGAATAGGGCAATTAAAATGGGAACTGGAAGATTTATCGTTTAGATATTTGCACCCAGGCACCTATAAAAGCATAGCCAAACAACTTGACGACAAACGTCTTACACGCGAAGCCTACATGGAAGATATGGTTGAGCAAGTAAAAAATCGTTTAAGTGAAGCGGGCATAGAGGCCCAGGTTTATGGCCGTCCTAAGCACATTTACAGCATTTATAAAAAAATGCAGCAAAAAAACTACGAGTTTGATCAGCTTTTTGATATTCGGGCAATGCGTATCGTCGTTGAACGATTGCAAGACTGCTACGGTGCGCTGGGCATTGTGCACACCAATTGGCGTCATCTTAATAAAGAGTTTGACGACTATGTAGCAACCCCAAAACAAAACGGCTATCAGTCAATTCATACCGTGGTATTTGGACCTGAAGGTAAAACGGTAGAGATACAAATTCGTACCAGCGACATGCATCAAGATGCTGAGTTAGGGGTGGCTGCACACTGGATGTACAAAGAAGGTGCATTACCAGGGCGCGGTTCGGGTTATGAGCAAAAAATCAGCTGGTTGCGTAAGCTACTCCAATGGCAAGAAGAAGTGGTTGATGGTGGCGATTTAGCAGAAGAGCTTAAAAACCAAGTAGTAGAAGATCGCGTATACATATTTACCCCAAGCGGCGATATTATCGATTTACCACTTGGCGCTACACCGCTTGATTTTGCTTACTACATCCACTCAAATGTGGGGCATCGTTGTATTGGTGCAAAAATATTCGGTAAAATAGTGCCGTTTACGCATCAACTTACAACAGGAGATCAGGTAGAAATACTGACCCAAAAACAACCAAATCCAAGTCGTGATTGGTTAAACCCGTCATTAGGATACATTAAATCATCCCGTGCTAGAGCTAAAATCCACCACTGGTTTAAACAGCTCGACCGCGACAAAAACTTAAGTGCGGGGAAAGAAATTCTCGACAGTGAATTACAAAAGCTCAATTTAACATATAAAGATTTAGAGCCAGCCATTAAGCGTTTTAACTTTAAAGAGCTGGATGACTTAATGGTTGCGATTGGTGCGGGCGATGTTCGCCTCAATCAAATGCTTAACTTTGTAAGTGATCGGACAGAAGATGAGCCGGTTATTCGCATTAAAGCACCAAGTAAAGTAACTGGTGATAAAAACGGCATTGTGGTTGATGGTGTAGGCAGCTTAATGAGCCATGTAGCCAAGTGCTGTCGCCCAGTACCTGGCGATGAAATAATAGGTTATATAACCCAAGGTCGAGGAATAGGTGTTCATAAGGAAGACTGTGATTCGTTTAATAACTTAAAAAACCAGCATCCTGAGCGTGTTATTTCGGTAAGTTGGTCAGATGATATTAACGGCTCGTACGCACTAAGTATTAAAATAGAAGCCACCGATCGTTCAGGGTTGATACGCGATATAAGCTCAGTACTTGCTAACGAAAAAGTAAATGTTTTAAACATGAACGTAAATACGGTTGAAGATAATCAGTTAGCTATATTTACAATGCAAATAGAAGTACATGACTTATCGGGTACTAACCGTGTTCTTTCTAAATTACACCAAATTGAAGGTGTACATGATGCCAAGCGTGGTCATTAATCATGAATGATAATACAGCGCTTACACAACTTCTTAGCATAATGAAAACACTGCGAGATCCCAAGGGCGGTTGTCCGTGGGATCTCAAGCAAGATTTTAAATCTATTGTGCCGCATACGCTAGAAGAAGCGTACGAAGTTGCCGACTGTATTGAATCAGGCAACTTAGATGAGCTTAAAGGTGAATTGGGTGATTTGCTATTTCAAATAGTTTTTTATGCGCAACTTGCACAAGAGCAAAATCTATTTGATTTTAATGATCTAGTAGAGCAATTAAACGATAAGCTTACCCGTCGTCACCCGCATGTGTTTGGTGAAAAAAAAGAGTTAACAGACGATCAATTATCGCAGCAGTGGCAAGCAATCAAAGCACAGGAGCGAAGTGCTAGAGCGCAAACCGAATCCCCTTCTTTTTGGCAAGATATCCCTGGCAATATGCCAAGCTTAAGTAAAGCCAAAAAAATTCAACAACGCGTGGCTTCCCTTGGCTTTGATTGGCCAACGTATCATGGTGCACTAGATAAAGTGAGTGAAGAAGTGCTTGAAGTAAAAGAAGCGATTGAGCAAGACCCGTTATCTGATCATACAGCGGAAGAGCTCGGCGACTTACTTTTTGCCACTGTTAATGTTGTACGCCATGTTAAACGAGATCCCGAACAACTGCTTCGTAGCGCTAATGATAAGTTTTCAGCGCGTTTTGAAAAGGTAAACGCTTATTTGCATGCGCAAGGTAAAAGCTTAGATACAGCAACCTTTGAAGAGATGGATAGTGCGTGGGATGCGATTAAAAAAGTAAAATAGGCTTAATGTTAAATAGTGCACATTTTTTGTGCGCGTATTAGCTAATTTTAGCTGGATTGATAAGCCGTGTTTTGGTACAATTTCGCCCCGTCTTGATGATATACCCTTAGGCTCTTCTTTGGGTGTTATATTCCTTTTAATTCCTGATATTCTAGGGTTCGCATGAGTACAAAATTTATCTTCGTTACTGGCGGAGTTGTTTCTTCGTTGGGTAAAGGTATTGCCGCAGCTTCACTGGCCGCTATTTTAGAAGCCCGTGGTTTAAATGTTACCATTTTAAAGCTGGATCCTTACATCAACGTTGACCCAGGCACAATGAGCCCAATTCAACACGGTGAAGTTTACGTTACAGAAGACGGCGCAGAAACTGACCTTGATTTAGGTCACTACGAGCGTTTTATCCGTACCAAAATGACTAGTCGTAATAACTTCACACAAGGCCGTGTATATGAAGACGTATTACGTCGTGAGCGCCGTGGTGAATACCTAGGTGCTACTATTCAGGTTATTCCACATATCACTAACGATATTAAGCAGCGTGTATACGACGGTGCTGAAGGTTATGATATTGCTATTGTAGAAATTGGCGGCACTGTAGGTGATATTGAATCACAACCGTTTATTGAAGCAATTCGTCAGATGGGAACTGAAATTGGCCGCGAACGCGCGCTATTTATTCACTTAACGCTAGTGCCATTTTTAGGCCCTGCCGGTGAAGTTAAAACGAAACCAACTCAGCACTCTGTTAAAGAGTTACGCTCAGTCGGTATTCAGCCAGATATTCTTATTTGTCGTTCAGACCGTAAACTACCTAATAATGAGCGTGCAAAAATCTCATTATTCACAAACGTAGAAGAAAAAGCGGTTATTTCACTACCCGATGTAGACAGCATTTATAAAATTCCTGCGTTATTAAAAACACAAGAATTAGATAACTTTGTATGTCGTCGTTTTCACTTAGATCCACCAGAAGCTGATTTAGCTGAGTGGGAACAAGTACTTTATCAAGAGTCTAACCCAACGGGTGAAGTGACCATTGGTATGGTTGGTAAATATATTGAATTACCAGATGCGTACAAATCGGTTAACGAAGCATTAAAGCATGCGGGTCTTAAAAACCGCCTAACAATCAACATTGAATACGTAGATTCACAAGACTTAGAAAGCAAAGGTGTTGAATTACTTTCACACTTAGATGCTATTTTAGTACCGGGTGGATTTGGCGGACGTGGTGTTGAAGGTAAAATTTTAGCAGCTAAATATGCACGTGAAAATAAAGTACCATACTTAGGTATTTGTTTAGGGATGCAAGTAGCATTAATTGAATATGCACGTAATGTTGCAGGTTTAACAGATGCAAACTCTACAGAATTTAATGCAAATTCAGAAGCGCCTGTAGTTGGCTTAATTACTGAATGGCTAGATGCTGAAGGTAATGTTGAAACACGTAGCGAAAAATCTGATTTAGGTGGCACTATGCGTTTAGGCGCACAAAAATGTCATTTAACGCCTGGTTCTAAAGTACATGGAGTATATGGCAGCGACGAAATTGTTGAACGTCATCGTCATCGCTACGAAGTAAATAATAACTTCGTAGAAATACTTGAAAAAGCAGGCTTAAGCTTTACTGGTTTATCAGAAGATAAAAAACTGGTAGAAATTATCGAAAATAAAGATCACCCATGGTTTATTGCCGCGCAGTTCCATCCGGAATTCACGTCAACGCCACGTGATGGTCATCCGTTATTTGAAGGGTTTGTAGCAGCTGCACACATCCACCAAAAAGCGAATTCGTAATTTTAAAAGCCGTGCATATTGCACGGCTTTTTTGTTTTAAGGGCTGACTAAGCTATACAAAACGTAGTAAAGTTAGCTGAACTCACCATTTTGGGAATATAGAGGAATCAAGATGTCAGAAATCGTAAAAGTAATCGGTCGCGAAATTATGGACTCGCGTGGTAACCCAACTGTTGAAGCAGACGTACATTTAGCAGATGGTTCTTGGGGTCGTGCAGCAGCACCTTCAGGCGCATCTACTGGTACTCGTGAAGCATTAGAGTTACGCGACGGTGATAAATCACGTTACTTAGGTAAAGGCGTATTAAAAGCAGTTGGTTATATTAATAAAGAAATTGCTGATGCTTTAGCTGGTCAAAATGCATTAGATCAAAACGCTGTTGATAAAGTGATGCTAGATTTAGATGGTACCGAAAATAAAGAAAAATTAGGTGCAAACGCAATCTTAGCTGTATCACTAGCAACTGCGAAAGCAGCTGCACAGTCTAAAAAAGTTGAGCTTTATGAACATATTGCTGACTTAAATGGCACACCAGGTGTTTACTCTATGCCACTTCCAATGATGAACATCATCAATGGTGGTGAGCACGCAGATAACTCTGTAGATATTCAAGAATTCATGATCCAACCTGTTGGCGCTAAAAACTTCCGCGAAGGCCTACGTATGGGCGCTGAAGTATTCCACAGCCTTGCTAAAGTGCTTAAAGCTGATGGTCATTCAACAGCGGTTGGCGATGAAGGTGGTTTTGCACCTAACCTTGCATCTAACGAAGCGGCTCTTGCTGCAATCAAAGTAGCTGTTGCAAACGCAGGTTACGAGCTAGGTAAAGATATTACTTTAGCGATGGATTGTGCTGCATCTGAGTTTTACGACAAAGAAGCAAACATCTACGATCTTAAAGGTGAAGGTAAAAAATTCACTTCTGAAGAATTTAACTTCTTCTTACAAGATCTTACTAATCAGTACCCAATCGTTTCTATTGAAGATGGTCTTGATGAGTCTGATTGGGATGGCTTTGCACACCAAACTAAACTAATGGGTGATAAAATCCAATTAGTAGGTGATGATTTATTTGTAACTAACACGAAGATTTTAAAACGTGGTATCGACAACGGTATTGCTAACTCAATCTTAATTAAGTTTAACCAAATCGGTTCTTTAACTGAAACTTTAGCTGCAATCAAAATGGCTAAAGATGCTGGTTTTACTGTTGTTATTTCTCACCGTTCTGGTGAAACTGAAGATTCAACAATTGCTGATTTAGCAGTGGGTACTGCTGCAGGTCAAATCAAAACAGGTTCACTGAGCCGTTCTGACCGTGTTGCAAAGTACAACCAATTGCTACGTATTGAAGAGCAATTAGGTGATAAAGCACCGTACAACGGTCTTAAAGAAGTTAAAGGTCAGTAATTCTATTTTACATAGAATATAACTTTTAATTTTAGATGATAAAATCCTCGCCTATGCGGGGATTTTTTATGCCTGATACTTTTTCCAAAGAGATGAAAATAAATTGTATGCTTTAAGCTTGTTGATGTACGCAGCACTAAAGAGTGGAGCACAAAAGTATAACGCTTTACTCATGCTTTAACTTCTTACGCACTCATAGCTGAAACTGCTGCTTTAAAATATCACCTGTAAAACTGGTTTTTAAATAAAAACCACGGGGTAGGGTTTTAATTATTTGCCCATTTGGGCCAATAGCATCAGTGACTATTTTACTATGAGCAGCTTTGGGGCGTATTTGCATAGCATCGCCTAAATGGCCTGATATTTCGTCGACTCTACCTAGTGCAATTAGCTCCATTTGCTCTTCCCAGTCGCGCTGTAACAAAGCGTCTTGTTCAGGTGAAGGCTGCCACAAAAAGCCGCTGCCGATGGTTCTGTCAAACGGCGCAATATCACGTTCGCTTAAAATTGGCAGCCATAAAACATGATTTAGTTTTTTACGCACAGAGCTGGTATGCCACGTCATTCCCGTCACGTTCATTAAAGGTGTAACCGATACAAACGTAGTTTCCAGTGGCCTACCTTTATAAGAAATAGGCAGTGTTTTTAGCTCAATTCCTAAATCTTCAAAATCGGGGAGGGGTTTTGAGCCTGCAGTAGCGCCTAGTACGTATTCAATGAGTTGCCCAGTCCAGCCTTTTTCACGTAGTAAATCATCAGGTGTTTTAAAATAGTACTGGTTTGCAAGTTGCCCAAGTGTTAATCCGGCAATACTGTTAACGCGCTGCATTAAGTCGTTTATTGAGTGTGGTTTTGTAGGTCGCATATTCTTAATTTCGGTTGTATAAATACCATAGCCATGATAGCAAATAGGCTAAGCCGTGGATATCTTTAGGGTTGTACGTTTTTTGACCGCCTGTTGTTTGTGTTAATTTTGCACATATTGAAATTAAGCTACTTTACTTTAAGTTACTGACTCTGCAGGTTTTTTTAAATGTGCACGTTCAGTTTTGATTAAGCCATTTCAAAGTTGTAAGGATAAATACAACTATATGAACATGTTTATCCACAGAATCTGTGGAGAAGCTAAGTTTTAAGATCTAATATTGTGGATTTGTTTGCAAAATGAGCGTGTTTTACAAAAGTTATGCACAAACTGTGAGTAACTAGAGGAAAACAAGAACCGCAATAGCTTTGCTGAGTTATTTTCTAAATATTTACCTATTCTCTATTAATTTATCAACATACTAAAAGCTCAAACTTAGCTCACTAATTGGCTTGGGTATAATAGTATTTGCCGTATTGCGGCTAATGTGGAACAATCATTAAAAATCGACTTACAAATGAGGCACTAAGGTGATTGATGCCGAAGGTTTTCGTGCCAATGTCGGAATTGTGATTTGCAATAATCAGGGACAGGTTTTTTGGGCCAGACGTTATGGTCAACACTCTTGGCAATTTCCCCAAGGTGGTGTTGATGATGGCGAAACTGCAGAACAAACCATGTACCGTGAATTACACGAAGAAGTAGGGTTGCGACCAGAAGATGTAGAAATAGTCGCAAGCTCAAAACATTGGTTACGCTATAAATTACCCAAACGATTAATCCGCCGAGACTCTAGTCCGGTGTGTATTGGGCAAAAACAAAAATGGTTTTTACTAAAATTACGCTGTAAAGACGAAGATGTAAATTTACTTAAAACCCATCATCCAGAGTTTGATGATTGGCGCTGGGTAAGTTATTGGTATCCTGTAAGACAGGTTGTATCGTTTAAACGGGATGTTTATCGACGAGTAATGAAAGAGTTTGCTCCTTTCGCCATGCCTTTTAATAAGAGAGAACAACATAAAGATCATTGGCGAAGTAAAAGGTAGTAATTTCTCGATACAATAAAGGAGCAGGGTATGCTGGCTACACTGAGATCTATTGCGGAGTCTGTATCGCGACAAGCGAATTTAGACAGCGCATTAGTGTGCTTTGTGCAAATGGTTAAAGATGCCATGAAAACCCAGTGCTGCTCCATTTATTTTGCAGATTACAGCCAAGACAATTTTGTACTTATGGCTACCGAAGGGTTAAATCCTGATGCGGTGGGTAAGTTTAGAATTGGGTTTACCGAAGGCTTAGTGGGCCTAGTAGCACAACGCGAAGAACCTATTAATATTGCATTTGCTAAATCACATCCTCGCTTTAAGCTCTCCCCCGAAGTAAATGAAGAAGGCTACAACGCTTTTTTATCTGTACCCGTTGTTCATCAAAAAAAAGTACTGGGTGTTATTGTTGTTCAACAAAAAATGGCACGTGTATTTAGCCAAGACGAAGAGTCGTTTTTAATAACGCTTTCTGCTCAACTTGCTTCACAGTTAGCGCATGCTGAAATTAAAGAAATACTCCGCCAAGATGAGTCATCTCATCAAACGTCTGTTTTAAAAGGCGTATCGAGCGCACCTGGAATAGGTATAGGGCAAGCATTTGTAGTATTACCAAAACTCGATTTTAAATCTATTGAGCTTTTAAAAGACAGTGACGTTACTGAGCAGCGCCGTTTGTTTACACAAGCTGTAGCTGCAACGCGCAAAGAATTTAATACCCTATCTATGACGCTAAGCGATTCTATTCCGCACGAAGCTCTTGCGGTATTTGATGTGTATCAACAACTGCTTGACGCTAAAAGTTTAGGGTATAATGTTGAAATGCAATTACAAGAAGGCTGGTGTGCTAAAAGCGCCCTAAAAATTGTAATAGAGCGTTTAATATCTCAATTTAATGCCATGCAAGACCCTTATATAAAAGAGCGTGCTGTTGACGTTAAAGACATTGGTCTTCGCGTATTACACCATCTTGTAAATACCGAGCACGCTGTTAAAAATTATCCGGCCAACACTATCTTAATTGCTAATACCTTAACACCCGCCATGCTAGCTGAGGTGCCAAAAGGTCACTTAACAGGCGTTGTAAGCGTAAATGGCTCTGCAAATAGCCATGCTTCTATATTAACGCGTGCGATGGGGATCCCTGCCATTTGGGGTATAGAAGATTTACCTCTACTGCAGTTTAATGGCAAACCGATGATTTTAGATGCATTTGCTGGGCGTTTATATATATCGCCTTCACAAATGTTGATGGATGAATACACAGAGTTACAGCATCAAGATAACCTACTTAATAACCGCTTTTTAGCAGAGCAAGACTCAGAATCAATTACGCTTGACGGTGAGCATGTTAGCTTATTATTAAACGCAGGCCTTGAGCTTAATACCGAGCAAAGTAGCGCGCATATTTGTGACGGTGTGGGGCTTTACCGTACCGAAGCGTGGTTTATGCAAAAGGGTCAGTTTCCTTCGCAATCAGAGCAAGAAAATTGGTACCGAGAAGTACTAACTAGCTATCATCCTAATCCTGTGGTTATGCGTACATTGGATATTGGGGGCGATAAGGTACTCGATTACTTTAACATTACCGAAGAAAACCCATTTTTAGGTTGGCGTGGCATTCGTATTAGCCTTGATCACCCAGAGTTATTTTTAGATCAACTAAAAGCGATGCTTAAAGCCAATATTGGTTTAGGCAATCTAAAAATAATGCTCCCTATGATCAGCGGCACTGAAGAAGTTGATGAGTCACTTGCGTTATTTGAACAGGCTTATTTTGAGTTAAGTGAAAAATACCCAGAGCAAACCATAGAAAGACCCGACATAGGGATAATGCTAGAGGTACCTTCAAGTGTATTTATGCTTCCAGAGTGGTCGAAAAAAGTCGATTTTTGCTCAGTAGGTAGTAACGATTTAACACAGTATTTATTAGCAGTAGACAGGGCTAACGCACGTGTAGCCGAACTTTTTAACCCTTATCACCCAGGTGTACTAAGAGTACTAAATAAAGTGGCGCACGAATGTGAGCAATATGAACTGCCATTTAGTTTGTGTGGTGAACTAGGCGGCGATCCTGAAGGTGCCATTTTGCTTATTGCCATGGGTTACAGACGCCTTAGTATGAACTTATCATCGCTTAACAAAGTGAAGTGGGTACTTAGGCGTTTAAATGTCAGTGACATGGAACAACTATTAAGTGAATGCTTAGCGCAATCCACAGCCAAACAAGTACTACGTTTAACGCGAAGCTTTATGCTAGAGCATAAATTAGGTGATTTGTTTTACACTCCCAAATAAGCTTATACGCCTAATTAATTGCAATACACAGATGCTATTAGTTTTATAATCCTTTAATATATAAACCTTAAAAGGGTATTTGAGATTACTATGTATGACTTAGGTTTGTTAGTCGCAAGCTGCGCACTACTAGGCTGTATTGTTGGGTTTTTAGCTGGGTTACTAGGCATTGGTGGCGGTTTAATTATCGTTCCAGTTCTAAGCACTCTGCTACTCTCATTTAATGTAACGTCGGCTGATCATGTATTAGTAATTGCTATTGCAACCTCACTCGCTTCTATTTTATTTACTTCAACGTCTTCAGCGCTGGCTCATCATAAAAATGATAACGTGCCTTGGGATATTGCCCCATGGGTTATGTCGGGTGTGGCTTTAGGTGCACTTATTAGTGGCTTTGCAGCAAGTTTAATCCCTGAACAAATATTGCGTACAGTGTTTGCTATAAGTGTTGTATTTATTGCAGCAAGAATGGTGCTATCCGCGCGTAATAAACCGATGTCAGATAAACCGTTACCAGCAGGTCCTATTTTAGGTGGATTTTCTGCGATAATGGGCGGATTATCAGGTTTAATTGGTATTGGTGGTGGTGCTTTAATAGTACCTATGCTTAATTATTTTTCGGTTGATATAAAAAAAGCAATTGGCTGCGCAGCCGCGTGCGGAATTGTTATAGCATTATTTGGCTCTATTGGTTACATCAGCGCAGGCTGGCATGTTACCGATTTAGAGCATGGTTTTGCTGGGTTTGTTTATTTACCTGCATTATTTGGAATTGTTATTACCTCGTGGTTTGTTGCGCCTATTGGCGCCAAAGCAACTCACTATTTACCTGTTAATACAATTAAGAAAGTTTTCGCGGTGCTGCTTGTAGTTATCGCAATTAAAATGGTTTTTAGCTAAAGGTTTATTTTTTATGGCACTTGAGTTTCCTCAAATTGATCCAATTATTTTTTCTGTTGGACCGCTAAGCGTACGTTGGTATGGCTTGATGTATTTAATAGGTTTTGCATTTGCGATGTGGTTTGCAAATCGTCAAGCATCAAAGCCAAATTCGGGTTGGACTAAAGAGCAAGTAAGCGATTTACTGTTTTACGGCATGTTAGGGGTAATACTAGGTGGGCGTATTGGCTACGTATTGTTTTACCAGTTTAGCTACTTTATAGAAAACCCACTGTATTTATTTAGAATAGACCAGGGCGGTATGTCGTTTCATGGTGGAACACTTGGCGTTATAACTGCCGTCGCAATTTTTTCGTGGACGCGTAAAAAGTCGCTTCTTCAAGTGGGCGACTTTGTTGCACCACTGGTTCCTGTAGGGCTTTTAGCTGGACGTATTGGTAACTTTATAAACGGTGAATTATGGGGGCGTGTTACCGACGTGCCATGGGCAATGGTATTTCCAACGGGCGGTCCGCTTGCGCGTCACCCATCGCAATTATACGAAGCATTTTTTGAAGGCTTAGTGCTGTTTTTAATCCTGCAATGGTTTATTAAAAAACCACGTCCAGCAGGCAGCGTAGCCGGTGTATTTTTATTAGGTTATGGCGTGTTTAGATTCTGTATTGAATATTTCCGCCAACCCGATGCACAATTAGGTTTATTTGCCGACTTTATATCAATGGGACAAATACTTTCGTTACCTATGATTGTAGGTGGTTTAGGCTTATTAATTTGGGCATATAAACAACCTAAACAAATAACCACAGCTAAAGCATAATAAGAAGTAACGCATGAAACAATATTTAGAATTATGTCAGCGTATTGTTGACGAAGGGCAGTGGGTCGAAAATAAACGTACAGGTACGCGTTGTTTAACCGTTATCAATGCTGATTTAGAATACGATGTGGCTAATAATCAGTTTCCGATGATCACTACACGCAAAAGTTACTACAAAGCAGCGATTGCTGAATTGTTAGGCTATTTACGCGGGTACGACAGCGCTGCGCAATTTCGTGAAATTGGCTGTAAAACGTGGGATGCTAACGCAAACGATAACAATGCATGGCTTAATAATCCTAACCGTAAAGGTGAGGATGACATGGGGCGTGTTTACGGCGTACAAGGTCGTGGTTGGCAACGACCAGATGGCTCAACGCTTGATCAGCTTTCCAAAGTTATTAATAACTTAAAAAATGGCATTGATGACCGTGGTGAAATAATCACGTTTTATAATCCAGGTGAGTTTGAGCTTGGTTGCCTGCGCCCGTGTATGCATACACACACTTTCTCCTTACTTGGTGATACGCTATATTTAACGTCATACCAGCGAAGCTGTGATGTGCCACTTGGCCTTAATTTTAATCAAATTCAGTGTTTTGTGTTGCTTGCGCTAGTGGCTCAAATTACCGGCCACAAAGCGGGTAAGGCGTATCATAAAATTGCTAATGCACATATTTACGAAAACCAACTTGAGCTGATGCGTGATGTGCAGTTAACGCGTGAGCCATTTGCATCACCTCAGTTAAAAATTAATCCAGAAATTAAATCATTAGAAGACATAGAAACGTGGGTAACACGAGACGACTTTGAAGTAACAGGCTATCAATGCCACGAAGCGATTCAATACCCATTTTCAGTATAATAAAAGATTAAGGAAAACATAAAATGAAAGCAGTCATCCCAGTAGCAGGCCTTGGTACTCGTATGTTACCAGCCACTAAAGCAATTCCTAAAGAAATGCTGCCAGTGGTAGACCGTCCTTTAATTCAATATGTAGTAAACGAAGCCGTTGCTGCAGGCATTAAAGAAATAGTGTTAGTAACTCACTCAAGTAAAAATTCAATCGAAAATCACTTCGATACGAGCTTTGAACTAGAAGCTACTTTAGAAAAGCGTGTAAAGCGGCAACTACTTGCCGAAGTGCAAGCAATCTGCCCTAAAGACGTAACCATTATTCACGTACGCCAAGGTGAAGCAAAAGGCTTAGGCCATGCTATTAGTTGTGCTGCGCCTATTATTGGTAACGAACCGTTTGTAGTTATTCTACCGGATGTAATTATTGACGATGTAGAGAGCGATCTTAAAAAAGATAACTTAGCAGAAATGATCGCTAATTTTGAGCAAAACAAGCATAGCCAAATAATGGTTGAGCCAGTACCAATGGATGAAGTAGATAAGTTTGGTGTGGTTGATTTAGGCGATGTTGACTTAAAACAAGGTGAAAGCTCGCCAATTTTTAACATGGTAGAAAAACCGCCAGTAGACGAAGCGCCATCTAACTTAGCTGTAGTGGGTCGATACGTATTAAGCGAAAACATATGGCCGTTACTTGCAAAAACTCCGCAAGGAGCAGGCAATGAAATTCAATTAACTGATGCAATTGCGATGTTAATGGAACACGAAAAAGTAGATGCATACGCTATAAAAGGCCGTAGCCACGATTGTGGAAGTAAAATTGGTTATTTAAAAGCGACTATTGAATTTGCACTTCGTCGCGATGAATTTGCTGATGAATTAAAGTCATTTATTAAAAAACTGATTTAACAGTTAATGTAAATCATGAAAGGCGCCTATATCGGCGCCTTTTTTATGAGTTTTATCAGGCCTGTTTATCTTTCGAGGCTAAATTTGCAGCAGGCTGTTTGGTATTTAGGCAAGGCAGAGCCTATGTAGTGTGGTTGTTCCCCATAAATAGGTGATAACGTAGTATAGATGCCAAACATGCGCTGCCCGAAGGGTTCTGCCTCGGGGCAATTTACTCTTTGTTGCCTACATGGATGTAGGTAAGGGGCGTGAGCAGGACGCGGAAGCTTTACTCGGTTTTTACTTATTCTTACAGGGATGTAAGTCAGTAGAATAACGCAGGAGCAGTTATCGAGCCCACTAGGTTACAAACCTCGCGCCGCGATTAAATAGCCCCTAGATTGAACAAGTTTTAATCCTGAAAGGTCAACAGGCCCTAGAGTAAAATAAGAAAGGAGCCTCTTTAAAAATAAAATTTTTAGGTCATTACAGACATATTGTTATTTATGTTGTAAAGTTTGTGTTAACTGGCATTAAATTTGTATTAAATAATGCTCTCAAGGAAGGGTGGGAGTATGCAACGTTGTGTTTTACAAAACACTGACAAGCATGCGAAGAGCTAAGTTTTATAGCTCACAGCTTAAATAAAGTTAAACGCTTTCTTGTGAGAATGTTTAACTGAAATGTAGTGAAAACACTGCTTTCAGGACAGCAAATACATGTTTATATATAAAAAAAATAACATTGGGCTTTTACTTAGCTTGCTAATGCTTTTATTTGGCACAGCATGCAGCGTTACGCCTGAAATAAAAACCATTGATGAACAGCCTCAAAGTAACTCGCCTGACTACGTATCAATTACAGCCCTTGAACTTGCTCAGCTAAAAGATGCCGCAATGCAGTGGCAACAAGCTCGTGAAGGCATAGAGCGAATTTTAAGGTTAGAAAAAGAAATAACTTATCTCGTAAATCATATTGATATTATAAACAGCAAAGCAATAGCGCAGTCTAATCAAGGGTATAGCAGTAAGTCTGTACGTTCACCACGAAACACACGCAATGTTAAGTCACGCCAACAAGTTAAACAAAACTACAGTAATAAAAAACAAGCTGTAAAATTAAATAAACCAAAACATGTATTTGCTTTGCAAGTAGCTTCGGTTGACTCAGAGCAAGGTGTGGCTAAAGCATGGCAAGAGCTAAATACTAAAGCAGCACCGTTATTTAGAGACAAAATATTGACTAACGTAGAAACCGCCAAAATAAACGACAAAATGTTTTACAGGCTAAAACTTGGCTCTTACCAAAACTTTAAAAATGCAAAAGCAGACTGTGACGTATTCAAGCTGTATAAACTCGATTGCATAGTAAGTAACTACACCGATAAGCCAGTAAGGCTGTAGCCCGTATTACGTAATATCAATCTGTAATAATACCTAATCAATCTTGGGGATTAAACCTGACGCAATTATCGCTAATAATTTTGATATACGAGTGCACGGAGGCAGTAGCTAGAGCAATACAGCAATAATTAGTGATAGTAATTAAATAATGCAATTTTGTTTTGTTATCAACTCGGTTTTCTTACTTCAAAATAGACTACTTAATTAAAAAGTTGCTATAAATTGGCGCAAAATTTGCTTTGATTTATTATCTTGGTTAGTAGAGTGCATTTTGTAATGCGGTATTTGAAGTCTTGTCATTTAATATCAGTTTTATTCTTATCTTTTTATTTATATGGATGCAGCAGCGCAACTGTAAATAACGAGAGCGTGCAGCATTCTTTAATAACTGATAAACAAGTAAAAGAGTATGTTTCGCAGTGGCACTTACAGCAAGAAAGCATTGGTCGTTTAACTGCTATGGAAGATGATTTACAGCTATTAATTATGGCGTTATCGTCTCAAAGTGAATTAACTGAAAACCCTCCTTTACTCATGCAAAGTAAAATCGATATCACCTATGGTAATCAGCCTTCACAGAATTTGGAACCGACGGCACTAAATAACACTCCAGAAGTAAAAACACCAAACTTACAAAACTCAGAACTCACCTTAACAGATGAAACTAAAATTGGAGCACAGCTTGGTTGGTATTTAAAGCCAGAGCTTGTTAGAGCAAGAGTCGAAAGGCTTAAGCAATTATACCCTAGTGCATTTACTCAATTTAATTTTACTATGTTTGAACGTAAAAATAATAATATGACTTTGTATGGATTACGTGTAGGTCCATTTATAAACGATGCTCAAGTAAGTGCGTTTTGTTATTTAGCTAATCAGCTTGATCAAGTATGTAATATTGCTGCTTTTGTCGGAAAACCAATATAATTAATAAATTAGGACTTTTAAACTTATATAGTATTAAAGTATTTGTACTAATAGTCGATACTAACTATAGTTGGGCAAATATTTGATAAAGCCCATTTTCTTATAAGGATTTAGCATGAAGTTTTATTTATCTGCATTAGCTGTAGCCACCGTGGTCAGCTCGTTTAGCACTTATGCTGCTACAGAGTCATTTGAAGCGAAAGTAACAGTACAAAATGCTGTAGTACTCACAAAAGATAACGATTTAAATTTTGGTACTATTCGTGCTATTTCAGATCCATTAGGCGCCGAACAAGCAACGCTGACAGTTAATCCTGATCCAGCTGCGAGCCCTGTTACTTCACAAGATAATCCAACTGGTAACGCTGCGAGTATCTCAATAATTGAAGGTGGTGAAGCGGGTGCTTTCAGTGTGTCAGATGTAGTACCAAACTCTATTTTAACCATTAGCGACCCAGTAAATACTTTGATACTACCCTTAGCTGGCCAAGGCTTAAATGAACCTGATTTTACTGTAGATGCTTGGACTTACTTTATAACGAGCGGAACAAATGCAGGAGCGCTTTATACGCAGGGTACTCCTAACCTACAAGCTGGTGCTGATGGCGCTGTATCATTTAATATAGGCGCGACTCTTTCTACTTCATCAAACGCATCAAGTGTGGATTACCCTGATGGTGAGTATTCTGGTAGCTTTAATATTGAAGTGTCATATTAATTAGTGTTTAAACAAACAATGCGCTTTTTGTATGTTTCTGCTTGGATTTCGTTAATGTTTAGCGAGCAAGCCTATAGCGCAAGCATACAACAAGAAGCGCTTAATTTTGGCACTTTAGTTATCCCTCAAAATAATACTTTAAGCTCTATCACGATTAACCACAATGGTGAAATAACCACATTTGGTAGTATTTACGTATTAACTGAGGGGAATCCCGCAGAACTATTATTTACCGATTTACCTCCGCTTACTCAAATATCGTTTAATAAAATGAGTGACTCTACATTGCAAAGTGAAGTACTTGGAGCTAATAGTGCCAAGTTTTCGGTTGTATTAGTGGATTTACCAAGCACGCAAACTAGCGATGAATTTGGAGATCTTTTACTCAAAGTAGGTGGCCGTTTAATAACGACAGGGACTAGCCAAAGTTACTTAGATGGTAGTTTTATTACTGACACCCAATTAGAAATTACGATTGATTACTAAAGGAAAAACATGCTTTATAAAGTTGTAGTGCTGCTCGCACTGAGTGTATGTATTTTAGGACAAAATGCATACGCAAATTTACTTATCTCTCCAACCCGTATTAGTTTTGATGAACGTCAACGAACCGCTAAAGTTACCGTAATTAATACGGGGGATGAATATCAAACATATCGTGTTTTATGGAGTGAGAAGCAAGCGCAACCTAGCGGTGGCTACATACAGTTGGCAGAGGCTACAAGCGAAAGTTTAAGTTCAATGGCACGTTTGTCACCAAAACAAATGCGTTTAGCACCTGGTGAAAAACAAACAGTAAAAATAGCAATACGTAAACCTAAAGGTCTAGCTTCTGGTGAGTACCGCTCTCATCTTCTATTTCAAGCATTGCCTGGTGAAAATACTAATAAAACAAGCTCAATAAAAGTTAATATGATTATGAGCTACAGCATTCCTATTTTGTTACGTAAAGACATGAAAGAGCCAGAAGTTGCCATAGAACAAGCTAAGCTAGTGCTAAATGAAAGCAATCAACGTCCTCAGTTTTTATTGAATATAAAACGAGAAGGTAAGTTTAGTAGCTACGGTAAATTAAGTGCTTACTTTGTTGATAGCAATAACGAGCAAGTTAAAATTGCAGAAATTGGTAATTTAAGTATTTATCCAGAAGTGGATAATGCGTTTGTAACCCTTAGTTTATTTAGTGACAAAAATTTAGATAAAGCAGGAAAAGTCATTTTTAAATATGAAGGCAGTCAAGAATATAAAGACCTTACATTTGCACAATACACTCTGCCTTTAACCTCACAATCACTTAATGTTTTAACTGTGAATGACGCTAAATAATTTATTGTATGCACTATTACTAAGCATAAGTAGTTTGCTTAGTAATAGTGTAATAGCTAATCCTAATTCTTCCGTGGGGGATGCTTTAACAACACTACGCGCAATTGAACTAAAGCTAACTAAGCCCGTTGAAGTAATTGATTATAAAAACAAAGAAAATCAGCAACAGCGAATCGCCACAGGCGAGTTATTAATACTTTCGCTTTATTTAAACTCATACTACTTAGGTGAAGTTGCAGCAATTAAAAGCGAGCAAAGTGTACAAGTTAGTTTAAGCGACTTATTTGATATTCTACAATTTGCAATGAATGTTGATGCTAGCAATCGAATTGCTCAAGGTGTTGGAGCAAATCAACAACCTCTTTTTCTAAATGCAGCGGTTACACCCGCTGTATTTACTAGTCCTACACAGAGCTACTTATTAGCAAAAAATCAAATTACCATTGAAGATGATATTTATGTAGATATTCAAAGTTTACATAATGCTTTAAATCTAGAGTTTAATATTGATTACCCAGATTTAGAATTACTTATAAGCTCAGAGATCCCCTTACCGGTTGAACAACAAAGATACAGACAGTCGCGCAACCTAAAATCACCTAACAAGAGATCGCCACCTACGCTCCCATGGAAAGCTAGCCCATATAAAGCGCTATCTTCTCCGGTTGCCGACTTACAACTAAATTTTACCGCGAGCGATGATAGACATTCTACGAACTATTCACTTTTAGGCACTCAAGACTTTGCGTATTTATCTGCAGAGTATTTTTTGTCTGGACGAAGTACTGACTTACTTACCAACTCTAGGTTAACGTTTACAAAGCAAAACTTAGACAAAGAAATAAAAAACAGCTTCATGCCTACTGAAATATCCTTTGGTGATGTTATCGCCACGCAAGTAGGTAATAACTACAGTAGTCAGTATGCCCGAGGTGTTAAAGTTTCTAATAATGTAACCAGTAGAAAAATAGTTAATAACCAAGTTAACTTAAGCGGTGCTATACAGCCAGGTTGGGATGTAGAGCTGTATCGTAATGAAATATTAATAGACCAGCAGCTTAGCCTCGCAGATGGGCGTTATATTTTTGATAATATAAACCTATTATTTGGAGCTAATAATTTTGAGCTTATTTTTTATGGGCCTCAAGGTCAAGTTGAGCGTAAAAGTGATTATTACTTTGTGGACGGAAATCAACTTAAGCAGGGACAAGGTAACTATGAATTGTCGGTTACTGAACAAGGCAAGCAGTTACTAAATAACAATGTTTCAAGCTCGCAGGGGCAGGGTTGGCAAGTTGCGGGTAGATATGAGCAAGGGCTTACAGATAATATATCTGTATACACTGCTACATCAGGTCAAAAAAATACGGATGACGATCTACTTAAGTATGCATTTGGTACCAACATAAGCTTATTTGACCGATTATTATTAAATGCGAATATTGAAAAAAATAATAATAATGAACAAGAATTTGAATTTACAGCCCGAACTCAAATTGCCGAACAATCACTACTTTTTAGCGCTACAAATCGTACCGACGAACAGCAGCAAGATTTTAATAGCTACCAAATAAATTTAGCTGGTGGGCTAATGAATAATACCTATGGACGCCTTTCTTATCAAAATAACATCCTATATGACGAGAGTGATACTAGAGGGCGTTTTAAGCAAGTACGTAACCAGTTCAACTACTCATACTCAGGGTTTGCACTAAGTAACCAATTGCTGTGGCAACAAGACGATAGCTCTAAGAGTACTTTTGGAACAACACGTTTTCAAAAGCGCTTTGGGAGAACCTACACAAGGTTTGGTATAGATTATAGTATATCGCCAGTAAGTGAGCTTGTTAGTTACGAGGCTGAGTTTAGCCGCAACTTGGGCCGAGATTTACAAGCCGAACTGACTTTAATTGATTCACTTCGTAATAATATTCAATCGGCCGAATTAGGGCTCAATTGGCAAAGCGACAAGTTTAGTTTAACGAGTAACTTAAACTACAACAGTAACGATGATTGGCGGCTCGGTATTTATAGTCGTTTTAGCTTAGGGTTTGATGTTGAACACAATACATATTTTGTCTCTAAGCGCAGCTTAACTAACACGGGTAGCTTAATGTTACGCGTATTTTTAGATCAAAATAATAACGGTATTATGGATGATGATGAGCACGGCGTTGCCGGCGTAAAAGTAAAAGGCGTTCACAATTATCGTCAAGCAATTACAGACGAACACGGCGTTGCGTTATTAACTTCAATGCCAGCAAATCGTACAACAGATATAATACTTGATAGAAATAGTTTTGAAGATCCGTTTTTAATACCAGCCAATGAGGGTTTTTCTATTACCCCAAGGGCTGGTTTTGTAGAGTATATGGATTTTGCATTAAATAATGCAAGTGAAGTGGAGGGAGTTGTTTATCAACAAAAAGGTGATACAACACAGATCCAACCCTTTGCAAATATAGCGCTGTTGAATGAAAAAGGGGATCAAGTTGCACAAACTCAAGCAGCATATGATGGCTATTATTTATTTACAGACCTTAAACCGGGGCAGTATAAAGCAGTAATTGATGATGAATATAAACAACGCAAGCAGCTAAAAAACACTCAAAATATAACAGTTAATTTATCGCCTCAAGGAGATGTAGTAATGGGCGTTGATTTAACGTTAAAGGCGCTCAGTGCAACAACTGGAAGCATTGCCAATGCAGGAAGTTTTAGTTCGTTAAATATCTTAAAAATTTATTACCGTTTAATAGCACCACGAATAGAGCAGCAAGAAGCTTTTTATATGCATGATAAAGCTAAAAATAAATTTATTTTAGCCTTAGCGTACGCAACAAACAGTTCGCCAGAGCTTATTTCTGTATGCGACTCAGTAAAAGCGCAAGGATTAAAGTGTGTTGTTGAAACACATAAAATACTCCATTAAAGGAATTAGGATGAAAAGAGTTCAATGTATATTTTTAATCAGTGCAATGTTGCTAAGTTATGGTTGTGCGAATAATAAAGCAATTGATAATAGTATTACTCAGACGGAAATAGCTGACGAAAAAAGCTACGTAAAAATAACAAAGCAAGAACTTGAAGCTCTAAAAATGAGCTCCCAGCAGTGGCAAAATATGAGGCCTGAACTTGCGCGCTTATTACTTATTGAAGAAGACTTAAGCTTACTAATATCGCAACTTAATACAATTGCAAAAGAAAATGAGCAGAAAAACGCACCAGTAATAAAAGCAGAAATCGTTAATACCAACAAAATTAATCGCTCCAATTTACAATTAACAAAACCAGTTAATCCCAAATTTGCTTTACAAGTGCTTTCAATAACGCAAAAAGAACAACTCTCTTTAGCTTTTAGGCAACTACAAAAAAAGCTTCCTAGCTTACTAGGCGATAATTTTGTAATGAATGTTGAAACAATAAATGTAAAAGGAGTTATGTATAACCGTTTAAAGCTAGGCGCATACATAGACAAAAAAAACGCTATGGCTGACTGTCAAAAATTAAAGAGCCAAAATATAAATTGTTTAGTTAGCTATTACGTAGATCAGCCTTTTATCGCACAATAGTTAAGTCGGCATACAAATTGCTTTATCCTCAGTATGTTTTGAAGAGGATGGCAATTATGCGCCTTTTACTGCCTTTATTGTTTTTAAATTTAGCTGCTTGTAACTTGGTGCCACCACCAGAACCAAGTGTGCCTACAAATGCACCTAAAGCGGCCATGGCTCCTTTTACGGTTAATGACTATGTAGTTAATTTAACGTCGCAACTTAACCACCTAAATGGAGCCTTAAATGCTAATGCACGTGTTGGCGTTAGTAGCTTCTTTTATGCAGATGCACTAGATACTAAATTAGTGACAGGGCAGGCCTCAGGCTTAAGCCAGCAGATCCAAGAAAGCCTGCTTACACAATTTACTCAACTGGGTTATCACACCGTTGAGTACAGACTTGGGAATAACCTCTCTTTATCAGAAAACTCAGACAGTATTTTAAGTCGCGATTTAAGTAAATTACGTAATCGCCAAAATATTGACTTAGTTATCACAGGAACAGTGACTCGCCAGCAGCATGCATACATAGTTAATGCACGGCTTGTGAATATAGAAAATAAACAGGTGCTCTCTGCGGGAAGTACCGAGATCCCAATTAATGTAATGTGGGGCAATGAGAAAATTCAGCAGCGTGACGGACTTTTATACCGAAGCGAATACTAATTTGGAGCACAAAATGAAAAACCTATTAATTACATTATGCTTACCACTGGGCTTTGGTTGCTCTCAAATACTAGGCACAATGAATACAGACACCGCAACACCACAAAGTGAGCAAAGCAACCAACTGGTGAGTAACCAACGCGACGTTGCAGCGCCTGTTTCTGATGATAACTTATTTCAGTCAGGAATGGCTCCACAGGATAACTACACAAAAGCAACACCGCCAATGCGCAAAAATATTAACCATTATGTGCGCGGCATAATGCAAGACATGGTTGAAAACTTACAGTACGTAAGTGAACAAACACCGTTAGCTGTTTCGAGTTTTGTTTTTTTAGATGAAGACTACAACGATGGTAGCTTACTAGGGAACCAAATTGCAGAAAGCTTCATGCATGAATTACACAGCTTTGGTGTACCCGTTATTGATTTTAAAACAACTGATTATATGCGTGTTACCTCAACAGGCGACTTTGTATTTAGTCGCGACTATTTAGAGCTAAATCAAGATCAAAACTTTAAATATGTACTTGCCGGTACGCTTGTAAACCATCAAGGTGGTGTACTTGTTAATGCACGTATTGTTGGGCTAGAAAGTAAGGCCGTAGTAGGTTCTGCACAAGGGTTTATTCCACAGTCGGTTGTTGATGCGCTTAATAGTAGCTATCGCACTGATGGCATAATGTTAAAACAAGCAAGCAAGTGAGATAATTATGTATAGTAAATTATTTAACCGCTTTATCGTTTTTTTTGCTTTAGCTAACTTAGCAGGTTGTGCCTTTACTCAAAATAGTGAAAGTGCTGAAATTAATACGCCTTCAACCACACAAGTAAATTATGACCTAGCAAGCATGCTTAAAATAGCCGAGCAAAAATCAACTCAAGATGATGTTAACGGTAATCAATTTACACCACTTCAGCACCATAAAACACTTGCTAACTATGTAGAGCAAATGGCACTTGATTTGGTTGATACGCTTGAATTTGAAAGTGATACCGACACCAATATTAATATTGCCGTTACTACCTTGGTCGATCTTGATTCATCGCTTACTAAAAGTAATCAATTGGGTAATCAAATTTCTGAAACGTTAATTCATCAGTTACAAAAGTTTGGTTATGGCGTGGTTGATTTTAAAACAACCCAAACAATAGATGTAAATAGCCGTGGTGATTTTGCTTTCTCGCGTGATATTGAAAAGCTTAGCGAAGAGCAAATGGCGAGCCATGTATTAGCGGGTACATTAATTTATCGACATGATGCTGTTGTTGTTAATACACGTGTAATTAATGCGCATACAAAAAAAATCGTCGCGAGTAGTCGAAAACTAATCCCAATTTATGTACTAAATAAAGAAGATATATACTTATCAAGCAATTAAGTTCAGTTGTCGCTTGATATAAAAAACCAGATGCCGTTATAATTCAGACCTCTAAGCACACAGCTTATTTGTGGCCTCTTAGTTAAATGGATATAACGGCCCCCTCCTAAGGGGCAGTTGCAGGTTCGATTCCTGCAGGGGCTACCAATTAAATCAATGAGTTATATTTTAACTTCCCTTCCTTATACTTTGTGTATAGCGTATATGTAGTAGTGCTGCACTTTTTAATTAAAGGCGTTTAAAGCTTCTTGCTCACATTTTTCACGCTCTGAAACCATGGCTTCAAAGTCGGCTTGAATTTGTGCTAGAACAGTTGGTGGGTTAAGTCGTTTGATTCTTTTAAATTGAATGCTTTCTTCTTCATCATAGGCGAGTATTGCTAAAGTGATTTTTTCGCGTTCGATACCATTTGAAAATATTCCTTCGGCATCTAATTGTATGAGCACTTTTTCCATTGTCGTAAGCCATTGATGCCAATTATCCATTGCTTCTATATCTGATTGAAACAAATCAATGCTGTCTTCTAGTTTTTGGTACTCTAGAGTTGTTTCATCAAAGTATTCGGAATAATCCTCAAGCATCGGGTAGTCTTCTGGATTCCATTTAGCCATGTAAAAGCTACTTACATCGTTGTTGTACTCTGCTTCAAATACTTTTTTTAAATCCGATAAGGTATTAAACATTGGCAGTAGTGAGTAGCTACCTGTGTGGTAAAAGCCCATTACATAAAGATCGTTACCGTATTTTTGTATAATGTTTTTAAATGCTTTTTTGGTATCTTGGTAAAGTGTTTTTTCGAAGTTTTTAGTATCTAACATGAGGTCATTATTTCTTTTATTATTACAGAAATTTATATGAAAAAGAGAGCGATTAAAACTCACTCTACTAAAATGAAATAACCAGAGCTATTATATAACTCTGGTTATTGTAAGTTAATATTAACCATCACTTGTAATAGTATCAATTAATTCACTAAGAACAGCTTCAGCTTTACTTGTTTCTACTTGGCAAGTACCTGCATTTAAATGGCCGCCGCCGCCGTATTTAAGGCACAGTTCGCCAACATTGGTGTTTGAACTGCGGTTAGTTATTGATTTACCTATGGCATACACTACATTTTGCTTTTTAAGGCCCCACATTTTATGAATCGAGATATTGCAGTCGGGGTACATGGCATAAATAACAAATCGGTTGGTGGCGTAAATTGTTTCTTCCTGAGTTAAATCAAGGACTACTAAGTTTTTATGAACGGTAGCGCATTGAGAAATTTGCTCTTTGGCTTTTTCGTTATGCTCGTTATATAAAGCAACACGTTCGGCTACGTCTTCCATTTGTAGGATTTCTTCGATGCTCTGATCTTTACACGCATCAATCAGTTTCATCATTAATTGGTAATTTGAAATTTTAAACTCGCGAAAACGGCCAAGTCCAGTTCGCGCATCCATAATAAAGTTCATTAATACCCAATCGGTTGGGTTTAATATTTCGTCTTTTGAAAACTGAGCAGCATCGCCTTTGTCTACCGCGTCCATCATTTCAACAGAAATATTTGGAAGTTTTTCAGCGCCGCCATAATAGTCATAAACTACGCGAGCTGCTGATGGGGCTTTTGGGTCAATAATATGGTTTTTTATGTCGCTTGAGTTGCGAACGGTTTCGCTAAGGTGATGATCGAATGCTATATGACAGCCTGCAACGTAGGGGAGGTTGGTCGTAATGTCGTTTTCGGTAATGTCTATTTTGCCATCTTGCATATCTTTTGGATGAACAAATAAAATATCGTCAATTAGGTCTAAATCTTTGAGCAATACGGCACAAACTAAGCCATCAAAATCGCTGCGAGTGACTAGTCTAAATTTATTATTGGGCATAGCTATTCCATCTTTTTAATTGAATTATCAATTAAGTGTAACAGCTAAATTTTTTTTTGAGAGGTCAGCTTAAAAAAATTATAAAAAAAGCCAAAACGTTAGTTTTGGCTTTTGCTTAGCAAGTTTGTATGTGTGGTAAATAGGTTATGCGCCTGGGCCACATTCCATACATGAATTTACAATGTCTGGGCCAAATTTAAGTTTGGCGTTTAAGTCGCGAAGGGCGGTACGTAACCCTTCTTCAATTACTGGATGGTAAAATGGCATATCAAGCATTTCTGGTACGGTCATTTTGTTTTGTACAGCCCAAGCTAATAAGTGAGCGATGTGTTCGGCTTGTGAGCCAATAAATTCTGCACCTAAAAATAAGCCTGTACCTTGCTCTGCATATACACGCATATGACCTTTGTTTTTAAGCATTACTCGGCTACGACCTTGGTTTTCAAAGCTTACTTCGCCTACTTCAAAACAACCGCATGGGCCTAATCGGTCAGTAATTTGCTTGTAGCTTTCGCCGACCATGGCTATTTGTGGGTCGCTAAATACAGCTGCAATTTTTGCTCTGCGCAGACCTATACGTACATCTGGGAAGCGCCCTGCATTTTGACCTGCAATAGCACCTTGGTCAGATGCTTCGTGTAGCAGTGGTAGCATGTTACTTGCATCGCCTGCTATAAATATGTTCGACTCACCACACTGCATTGTGTGCGTGTCTGCGTGCGGTACGCCACGTTCATCAAGTTCAATGCCGGTGTTTTCAAGGCCTAGTTTATCTACGTTAGGTACTCGGCCTGTGGCTGCAAGTACGTAGTCAAACTGTTCGGTGTGTTTTTCACCTTGTTTGTCGGTGTAAGTTAGCTGTGCTTTGTCGCCAACTTGCATCATGTCAGATACGTTTGAGTCGGTATCTACAAAAAATTCTTCAGCAAAAACAGTATTCGCGTAGTCTTTTACTACTGGATCTGTAAGTGGGCCAATTGCGCCGCCTACACCAAATAGTTTTACATTTACGCCTAGTCGGCTGAGTGCTTGGCCAATTTCAAGACCTATTACACCAGGGCCAAATACAGCGACTGATTCTGGTAGGTCATCCCAATCAAATACGTCGTCGTTTATAATAAGTTTGTCGCCAAAGTTATTAAATACGCCAGGGTATGAAGGGCGTGAACCGGTGGCAATTACAAAGCGTTTTGCTGTAATAATTGTATGGTCGTCTATTTGTATGCGGTTTGTGTCTAAAAATTTAGCGTAACCACGAATTTTATCACCATCTGGTAATTCATCTACGGCTTCTACTACGAATCCTGCAAAACGATCTCGTTCACTTTTAACGCGTGCCATAACTGCTTTGCCATCAATAACAGGCTTTGAGCTATGAACACCAAATGCAGGTGCCATTTCAATTGCGTGTGCGGCTTCGGCGGCTGCAATCAATAACTTGCTTGGCATACAACCAACACGTGCACATGTGGTGCCGTATGGGCCTGATTCGATCATTAATACATTTTGTGTGAACTGTTTAGCATTACGATAAGCACTTAAACCAGCAGTGCCAGCGCCTATAACAACAACATCGGTTTGCAATTCTTTCATAGTGGTATCCTTTATTATTTTCAATCTAAGCGATGAGATTGATATAGAGGGGCGCGTACGCCCCTGCTATTTTTTACTTAATTAAGCAAAGTATTTTTCTAAGTCGTCTGAACCACCGATGTGTTTACCACCAATGAATATTTGTGGAACAGTGTCACGACCAGATACAGCTTTTAGACTTGTTAGTGATGCGCCTGCACCCATAACAATCTCTTCATATGCGAAGCCTTTTTCTGCAAGAAGCTCTTTTGCTTTTTTACAAAAAGGACAGCCAGGTTTAGTAAAGATGCTTACAGGTTCTGGTTTAGCTTGCTTAGGGTTGATGTAATCAAGCATTGTGTCTGCGTCAGATACTTCAAACGGGTCACCTGGTAAATCTGGTTCGATGAACATTTTGTCAACCACGCCATCTTTAACAAGCATAGAGTATCTCCAGCTGCGCTTACCAAAGCCTAGATCGTTTTTGTCTACTAACATGCCCATGCCGTCAGTAAATTCGCCGTTGCCGTCTGGTAATAAAGTAATGTTTTGCGCTTCTTGATGCTCAGCCCATGCGTTCATTACAAAGGTATCGTTTACTGATAAACATACAATTTCGTCAACGCCGTTTTGCTTAAGTACGCCTGCTAATTCGTTGTAACGTGGTAAGTGAGTTGATGAACATGTTGGTGTGAATGCACCAGGTAGTGAAAACACTACAACCGTTTTACCTTTAAAAATTTCATCTGTTGTTACTGATTTCCATTCGTTATTTTGACGAGTTGCAAATGTAACACTTGGGACTGTTTGACCTTCGATATTGTTTAACATAGTTTTTTGTTCCTCTTGATTTGTTGATAGCCATTATGGCGAATAATTAAATATAGTTCCAATCGTTTGTTTGTATTAAACTGATAGTTATAAACTATCATGCGGAGCTGAATATGAACTTAAAAGATTTTGAATATGTAAAAGCAATAGCGCAATACAAGCACTTTCGCAAAGCTGCCAATGCATGTTTTGTAAGTCAGCCTACATTAAGTGGCCAAGTAAAAAAACTCGAACATGAGCTTGGCGTTACTTTATTTGACCGCTCAACTAAACAAGTTACGTTAACAGCAAAAGGTGAACGTTTGTTGACGCAAATAGAGATTATTTTAGAACAAACGCAAATACTCAAAGAACTTGCTGCTACTTCTAATGAGCCCCTACAAGGTAAATTAACTATTGGTATTATTCCTACCATTGCGCCTTACTTGTTGCCTGCGTTATTAACATCAATGAAAGCGGCATTTATTGATAGTCAGTTTTCGTTTATTGAGATGCAAACAGCAACAATTTTAGAAGCTTTAAATAATGGCGAACTCGACTTTGCTATTTTAGCCGATGTGCCAGAGCTTATTAATTACCATACGGTTGCTTTATACAAAGAAGATTTTTTAGTGGCGGTATCACAAGATAACGCGCTTTCTAAGCATAAAAAAGTGGCGTTGAGCGACCTTCAAGGATGCAGCCTACTAATGTTAAGTGATGGTCATTGCTTTAAAGATCAAGCCCAAAAGTTTTGTTTTTCTGCGGGAGTCGATATATCTAATCAGTATAAAGGTAATAGTTTAGAAACATTATTAGCGTTAGTGGCCATGGATGACGGTATTACATTTGTACCAAAACTGGCATGTACCGACCGTGTAGGGATTGATTACTTGCCTATATTCCCTAATCAGCAGCGTAATGTGGTGTTTGCATGCAGAAAGCATTATCCGCATTTATCGGGTGTAGAACAATTGGG
Organism: Pseudoalteromonas sp. SR45-1; assembly: GCF_014163655.1. Classification (NCBI taxonomy): domain Bacteria; kingdom Pseudomonadati; phylum Pseudomonadota; class Gammaproteobacteria; order Alteromonadales; family Pseudoalteromonadaceae; genus Pseudoalteromonas; species Pseudoalteromonas sp. SR45-1. The sequence goes on from NZ_JACJDR010000002.1 coordinate 380,702, forward strand.
CAAGTGGTTATCGGCTCACCCTAATTTAAAAGCTAAATTAACTAAAGATCTTGGCTGATTATTTCTACTACATCGTTAATTTGCACGCCAGGTAGTGGTTTGTCATCAATACTGACAGCTACTGCAGTTTGCTGATAAAGCTGCTCAACGCGAATTTTATTAAGCGTGGTGATGGTGTGTGGCATAACATTACCCGCTGCGTCGGTTAAATAGTTATGGTGCGCAATGCTTAGCATCTGGCCTTTTTTTAACCCATGAGCTTTACCTAAATTAATAACGATTTTGCTATTTTCCATGTGCATTATTTTGCCTTGAGTTGGCAAACACGCCATGGCTGCTTGAATGTCATAACTTACTGCTTGGTTGATATCGGTTATGCTTTGCCCATAAGGCGATTGCCAAAACCTATCACTATTAACGTCAACTATGGTTGTTTTTTCAAATGGCCAAATTGCTTGAGTATGGTAACTATTTTGCCAAAGTTGCTCATAGGTAGTGCCATCAAATAATACAAATTCAATGTTGTAGCTGCGCTCATACGCCTCGTCTTGCCAAAATGCATAATCGTTATTGAGTTTGTCGCTAGTCGAAAGGCTGGTTATTTGGCTAAGTAATACATATTGAGCGTTACTGCGCGAAGATATTTCTTCTAATTGGGCATTTGAATAGTCGTGCTGCTGCGAAAAGTACTTATCAACGCTTATTGCATTATTATAGTAAGCAATAGGCACTGCGCTCATTTTTGATTTTTGCAGGGAAGTAAAAATATTTTTGCTAATCGCTTTGCTTACGTCAAATATTTGACCCATTTTGGCATGTTCACGATGAACAAGTTGGCTTTGTGTAACGGCCACAAACTTATTAAAACTATTTTGTGGGCATTGCTCTGTTTGAGAAAAAATATCGAGCCGTAATGTAACGGCAAATTTATTGTCGTATTTATTTTCGCTGACCAGTTCAATTTTTTGAATTTCGCCGTGGCTGCTAATTTTTAGCTGATCTTGCATTAACACGCCATCTACCAAGGTTTGCACAGAGCTAACCCGTGCGCCAGAGAATACTAACGCCTGTGTAATCGCATCTTTTATAGCGGCAGATTTGGCAGCGCTCGTATCACCATTTTGGACGTTCGCGTGACCCGTTGATTCATACCACTGCGCTTTAGTAAAAGGGGAGAACGTTAATAATGCCGTTGCACTTAACCCTGCAAATGCCAATGATAAAAACGACTTCATAATTTTACTCCAATTAAACGTTAGCTATTAACTAGGTAGAGCAAGGACTGTACCAATGTTATTTGGTAATTATTAGTAATGCTATAAATGGCATTAAACGTGCATATGTACTGCTAATTACTATACAAGGGCTAAATGCTATGCGAGCAATTTCATTACTTATTACACTTGGGTGTTTAACCTTAGGTGGTTGTAGCAGCGTTTTTGATAAGCATGTTGAATATAAATATGTAGAGCCAAATAATTACCCCGTTTTAAAAGCGATAGGGTATGCGCCTATTAGCTTGCAAAAAGGCGCTAACGCGTCGCAAAAGCAACTTATGGCCATTAAGGCTTCTAAGCTTGAAGCTTACCGCGAGCTTACTGAGCAAGTCTATGGGCAAAAAATTACCGCAGGAACAACGGTGGAAGGCTCAATTGCTCAAGACGATTACTTAGAAAGTAAAGTGCAGGGGCTTATTAAAGGTGCACAAATAATTAAAACTTACGCAGTAGATGATACTTACGTGACCGAGCTTGAGCTTAATATGAAGCGTGTGCACGATTTATACATAGGTGAAGTAAAACCACGCGAAGTTAAAAAAGTAACGTACTACTAAAAAAGTTATTCAAAATATCTCATCCTCCTATATTGAGTGCTATGCTGTTGTTAGGATTAATTTTAAGCAGATTGCGTAGTGCTCAACAGATGTATTTTATTGCCACTTATATTAACAGTGGCTCTGTAAATGGCGATTAAGCCAAGTCATTTAAATCCTCAATTATTTATATGGTGCAAAGCCAATTTGCGCTACCTATTGCTGTTTTTTGTACTCTCCAGTGGTGTGCTTGCAAGCCGACTAACTATTCAATTTAATACCTTTATAGAGCTCATGGGTCAAAAATACGGGCCTGCGCGAGCGGCGGTTGCACGCAACTGGCAAAGCATGTTGGTGCAAACTCAAAACAAGCCAGAGCAACAACAAATTCTTATTGTTAATGATTTTTTTGCGCGTAATTTACGCTACCAAACAGATATTTTGCTTTGGAAACAAAACGATTATTGGGCAACCCCTTTAGAAACATTAGGCAGAGGCCTCGGTGATTGTGAAGATTACGCAATAGCAAAATATATCAGCTTAAGAGCGTTAGGTGTGAGCGACGACAAGTTACGCCTTATTTATGTAAAAGCAAAAATTGCGGGCACTAACAAAACGCAAGCGCATATGGTGTTAGGTTATTTTGCTACACCAAACGCTCAGCCACTTATTTTAGACAGTTTAATAACAAAGGTTTTACCTGCTGCAAAACGTGTAGATTTAAGCCCTGTTTTTAGCTTTAACAGCCAAGGTTTATGGGCTAATAATTCAACCAAAAGTGTAGCCAGCCCAACAGCAAGACTTTCACGCTGGCGTAAAATTTTGGAGCAGACAACCAAAGAAGGAGTTATGTGGTAATGGCATCATTTTCCTTATCTAAGTATCTTAAAAAACGAAAAATAACACTCAGGCAAGAGCTATGGATTGCATTATTAATTGTTATTTTTGTGGGCTTTATAAGTAGTGTTTTAATTAGTACTAATTCGGCTAAAAGTTATTTTTCGACCCAGCTGTACTTAAAAAATGTAGATAACGCCAGCTCACTTGCGTTGATGATCAGTCAATTAGACAAAGACCCCGTTGAGCTTGAATTATTAGTTTCAGCCACATTTGATACCGGTCACTATAAGCGAATAGAACTACAAAACCCTAATGGTGAGGTGATTGTTAAACGCACATTTACCGATGAGCTTAAAGCGACGGCTCCTAAGTGGTTTAGGGCAATGTATGGATTAAATGTTCAACCAGGAGTTGGGCAAGTAAATAATGGTTGGCAGCAATTTGGAACTTTGTTTATAGAAAGCCATAGTCAATATGCTGAGCAAGCCTTATGGGAAAGTGCGCTTAAACTATTTTTTAGTTTTTTAATTGTCGCTTTTTTTGCTTGTATAGTTAGTGCTTACTTTTTAAGTAGGATATTAAAACCGCTAGATGATGTTGTGTATCAGGCTAATGCATTTGGTGAAAAACGTTTTATTAAATCCACCGTCCCTCGTACATTTGAGTTTGCACGTTTAGTGCAATCTATGAACCAATTATCTACCCGTTTTAGTCGTATTATTAAAGAAGATAGTAAACGTTTAGAAGAGCTTAGATTTAAATCACAACATGATGAGCTAACTGGTTTAGCAAATAGAGAATACTTTGGTGCAACGCTTGAGGCCCACTTACAAAAATCGAAAGATCATGCCCATGGCGCCTTGTTTTTATTTCGGGTTGTAAACCTAGATAAAATGAGCGAACAAATTAGCCGTGTAGAAATGGTTAATTTCTTACGTCGTTTTTCGCAGGTTTTAATCGAGTTTTTAGAATCAAATGAAGCACACTTTTCAGAAAACTACATAGCCCGAATATCACATAATGACTTTACTGTACTGTTTAGTGATACTGATGATATTGAGGTATTGAGTAAAAAAGTAGTTAGGCTTCATGAATCTTTTATTGAAGAGTATAAAAATATTGAATTAGCTATACCGCATAGTTGCACTTACATACAAAAGAATGACACGCGGTTTGATGTATTAAAACGAGCCGATGAACTTTTAAAATCAGCCGATAATAAACCAGGTGTTCAAGCAAAAGTAAGTGACAATAAACAAAAAAGCGAGTTATTTGATGATGCAACGAGTTGGCAAAATGCAATAGAAGAAGCTCTAGATAACAAAGCGCTAGAAATTAACACATACCCAGTAACGAGTTTTACGGGGCAGTTGATGCAAAATCAATTAGGACTGAGCCTAGAGCTTGGCGGGCAAATATATCGGGCAAGTTATTATTACCAATGGGCTAATCGCTTAAAGTTATTAGCGCGTTTAGATTGGGGATTAATTAAGGCGTTGGTTGCTCAGTATAGTATTGAGCCACCAAGTAAGCTGATTTCGGTTGAGTTATCTGCCCAAACATTACTTGATGATGCTGCGCTTGCTTCAATTCTTACCTATCTATCGGCATTTCCTGATTTAGCCTCTAAAATTTGCTTTGATATACGAGAAAGTATTGCCGTCAGCGAAATAAAAATATTTAAAGGCTTTTGTGAAGATGTAAGGTGTATGGGCGCTAAGGTGGCGTTAAAACGTGTAGGTCCTGAATTTACTAAAATTGAAAAAATTCAGGAGTTTGGGCTTGAAATGATTAAGATTGATAGCGTTTATGGGCATAATATTAGTTACAGCCAAGATAACCAAACATTCCTGCGAGGGGTTTGTACGTTAGCGCACTCTATTGGTATTAAAGTGGTCGCACAAGGTGTTACCAGTCAAGATGACCTCGATACACTTATTAACTTAGGCTTTGATGGGGTTATTAAAGAGTAAAAGGGCATTAACCGTGCGGTTAATGCCCTTTTACAACTAACATTAATTGGATGCGGTCGCGTACTTTTAGCTTATTAAATATAGAACCCATATGCTCTTTAATCGTACGCTCTGTAATACTTAAAGATTCTGCAGCTTGCTTATTAGTTGCACCTGTTACAACAATATCAACTACTTGGCGTTCTCGTTTTGTGAGTAACTCAAGCTCGCATGTGCTCGCATATTTAAACGGTGTATTTGATAAAGCTCCCACTAAATTAGATAGTAATTGTCCTGGTAACCATATTCCGCCAGAACAAATAGTCTCAAGTACTTGTTCAATAATTACTTTAGTGGCGAGTGCTTCTACGTATCCTTTAGCTCCTGCTTCAAGCGCACTCCTTAGTTGATTTATTTCTAGTTCGTTGGTCATAACAATAACGAGTAAACGTTGTTGCGAATACTTTTTAACGAGCTCAAGCCAGTTCGGTGTACCGGCTAAAACCCAAATAATACTTGATGCCGTTACTCTGTTTGGTTCTTTTGTGCATATTAAACAACCAGGAAACGCTGCACGCCAGTGCTTCGATTCAAATTCAGGCTGTGTAATAAAAATACTTTGGCGCATTATTTCTCCATTTATTAAATGCTTAACGCTCTGTCATTGCTTGCGATGTAGCTCTAAGAACTGGTTTTAAAAGATACTCAAGTACGGTTTTTTTACCAGTAATAATATCCACTTGAGTGGTCATACCTGGAATAATAGTCAGCTCTTTTGAAAAGTTATTTTTGGTGGTTTTTAGTTGCACCAAATAAAAGGTATTCTCACGATCATCTGTAATGGTATCGGCGCTAATATGTAAAACCTCTGCCTCAAGGCCTCCATATACGGCAAAGTCGTAGGCACTAAATTTTATCATCGCAGATTGCCCAGGGCGTAAAAATGCAATGTCTTTAGGCGGAATTTTTGCCTCTACTACAAGTTGATCGTCAAGCGGGACAATTTCCATAACATCACTACCGGGCTGTAAAATACCGCCAACAGTATTAACTAATAATCGCTGTACAGTGCCTTTAACAGGAGAACGTATTTCAGTTTGAGTTACTTTATCGGCCAAGCCAGATTCAGTTTCTTTAATTGAATCTAGTCGAAGTAGCGCTTCGGATAGTTCATTGTTCCAACGGTTAATCATAACGAGTTCAACTTCGGTTACTTTATTTTTAGCTTCGTTAATGGCCGAAAGGCTCCTATTTATAACTGCCTTGGTTCTGTTTATCTCGCCGTTTAGATCAACTATTTGGCGCTCTAAACGAATAATATCTATATCTGAAATAGCACCCGTGCGTAACAATGGGCGAGTAACAGAGAGCTCTCTGTTTGTTAAGCGCAGCGCGCTCGTATGCTGCTCAAGTGCCGCTTTGGCTTCAATGTAATCTTGGTGTCGCTGCTCTAGTTGGCGTTTGTGAATACTTACTTGTTGCTCTAATTCTTGGCTGTTACTCAAATAAAGAGAACGCTCATGTTGCACAACTCTAGGCGCATTTTTAATAACAGACTCGCTAAATACGAGCTCCTTTTTTTGAGTGAGTGCTCTGAGCCTCGCTACTTTTGCGCTTAACGACTCAACTTTGGATTGGTTTTCTCTAAAGCTAGAAATAAAGCGGGTAGGGTCTATTTTAATGAGTACATCACCCTCATTTACTATTTGCCCCTCTTTTACATTTATTTTTTCGACCATACCACCATCATAAGATTGAATAAGTTGTAATTTATTGGAGGGAATAACACGCCCCTCACCACGAGCAACTTCATCTAAATTAGCAAAACCAGACCACACAATAAGGCATATAAACGTTAAACAAATTAAATAGAGCAATAACCTAGCGCTTGCTGGCTCCTGTTGCATTTTTTCCCACTGAGCATCTACTACCCAGTCTTGGCTGTTAGGCGGAGAAATCCATCCTTTAAATAGTTTATTAAATACTGATGGCTTGCCTTGTTTTCTTGCTTCTATTGCTCTGCTAACAGATTCAAAGGAGCGCTGTTCAAGTGGTTTTTTATTGTCACTCATGAGGCTTGCTCCACTGTCTTATTATTTAACGCTGCAATTACTTTTTGTTTTGGTCCATCAGCAACTACTTTTCCGTTATCTAAAACTATAATTCGGTCAACAAGCTCAAGTAATGATGAGCGGTGAGTCACCACGATTAAGGTTTTATCTTTAGAATAACCCTTTAAATTGTTAATAATTTTACTTTCACTATTATGATCTAGCGATGAGGTTGGCTCATCTAGTAATAGTATTGGAGGGTCGTTAATTATGGCTCTTGCCATACCTACAGCTTGGCGCTGGCCACCTGATAATTGACGACCTTGCTCGCCTACTTGTAAATCAAATCCGTCTGGGTGCGAATTAATTAAATCAAATAATTGGCTTCGCTCACAGGCTTCAATAATTTGCTCGTCTTTGGCATGCCAAGCACTCATGGTGAGGTTGTCTTTCAAGGTTCCATAAAACAGGGCAACGGTTTGTGGTAGGTAGCCAATATTATGACGAAGCTCAGCTGGGTCAATTTGATGTATATCATTATTGTCCATCAAAATTGATCCTGAACAGGGTTCGTATAGTCCTAAAACAAGCTTTTCTAATGTACTTTTACCTGAGCCATTACGTCCTAAAATGGCGACTTTTTCACCGGCTTTAATTTTAAAACTAACGCCGTTGAGCGCATTATGAGATTCGTCAGAGTATTTAAAACATACATCTTTAAATTCTATATCGCCCTTTAAAATAGGGTGGCTTAACCAATGCTTACCAGGTGGACGCTCGACCTCTTTTTCCATAATCTCGTTCAGTGATTGCATTGCTATTGCGGCATGATGATATTGTGCTAAAACAGCGGCCGACTGCCCGATTGGGCCCATAGCACGAGACGATAATAGGTAGGCTGCAATTAACCCGCCTTGAGTTAGCTCACCTTCAATAACGAGGTGTACGCCTATTATCATTATTATTACGCCTACGCATTGCTGTATCCATGATGCTGTATTTGATATAGAGCTTGAAACGAGTCGGCTATGTGCGTTTACTTGTGCAATGTAAATGGTAGACTTTTCCCATACAGACTGTGTTTTACACTCTGAGTGAAAGCTCTTTACATCTTCAATATTGGTTAAGCTTTCGACTAATACTGCATTTCGCATTGAGCTTGCTTTCATTGTTTGTTCTGAAAGAGCCTCAAGTTTGCGGTGTGCGGCTATAGCGTAAGCTAATAATATAAGTGCGCCCGCGATAATAGGTAAACTTAGAGGTACGCCAATAATGGCAATAACAATTAAATACAAAACTACGAATGGCAAGTCTACTAATGCGACAAGTGTTATGGAGCTAAAAAAGTTACGTACAGCTTCAAATGATTGAATGTTGCTAGCAAAGGAGCCTGCGGACGATGGGCGGTTTTTTAGTTTCATACCTAATACCCGCTCCATTATTACAGCCGATACTTTGACATCTATTCTACTGGCAGCAAGCTCTACAAAGTAGCCTCTTACTAAACGCAAAACAAAGTCAGCAGTGAGTGCTATTAAAATGCCAATGGCAAGTACCCATAAGGTTTCTGTTGCGTGGTTGGGCACTACGCGGTCATATACGTTCATTACAAATAAAGGCATAGCAACCGACAAAAAACCCAAAGCAACAGCCGAAATAATTACGTCCTTATAAAGTGAGCGGCATTCTTTAATTACTCCCCAAAACCATCCGTCTTTTGATAGTTTTTCAAGTACAGGTGTTCGCTCATCAAATGCAAACTCTGGTTGAGCATAAATAACTAAACCTACACTGTTAGCAGCTAACTCATCAATGCTTTGTTCGATAACTGATTCTGTAAGTTCTGGGTAAATTACACTCACCAACTGTTTATCGTAATCAATAGAATTAATAACACAGGCTTGGTTATCTTTTAAAATTAAGATGGCAGGTAGCAGTGCTGTATTAATTTTTTGTAATGGCTTATTAACTACTTTTGATTTAAAGCCGATGCGCTTTGCTGCGCGCGAAAAACCTGATGGAGTAAGATTTCCATCAGTTAGAGGAAGTCCATTTAATAGTGCTTCTCTTGAAAACTCTTTACCATGATGACGACATAAAACTGCTAGGCAGTCAACGAGGATGCCACCATGATCAAGTACATCGTTTAATTCCATACACCATCCAATGTTATGTAGAACTGCATAGGATTGTTACTAGTAAACCTAAACTCGACTTAAATATTTCATGCCGAGTTTAGGTTATTTACATAACGTTAATTGTCTTTAGGTATCAGTAATTACAGCTTCGATACGTCGATTCGCAGCATTTGCTCTTACTGATATTTCGTTTACACGTGGTTGATCGATGCCATACCCGAACGATTTAACACGTTTAGGTTCTACATCGAATTGCTTAATCAGAATTTCAGCTACGGCAAACGCACGTTTTTCTGATAGTTTACGGTTATATTTACGGTCTCCATCTAAAGAGGCATGACCTTGTATTTCAACCTGTTTAGTTGGGTTCTCTTTTAAAAAATCTGCAAGCCGACTAATTTCTTGAATATATTGAGACCTTACATCGCTTGAGTCAGCAGAAAAAGGAATACCAATTTCTATATTCGAGGTTGATGCGCTATAAATTGTGCAACCAGATAAATCTACATTTGTACTCAAAGGTGTGCTTGGGCAAGTGTCTTGCTCATTTGGTACGCCGTCACCATCATCATCGGTAAAGCTGCTTGCTGTCGTGTCGGTTTCCAGCGGTATATCTAAGTACCTTGGCATAGCCGTTACACTCATGTATGCATTATCTTGCTTAGCTTTTTTTTGAAGAAATGCCTTGCGGCTAAAAGTGGTTGCTACATCGTAACTCGGACAGATATTTTGTGCGTTATGAACAATAGGGTCGTCAGTTAGCTCTTTTAATGTAGGGTATTTATCTGACATCACGTTAAGTGCTGGCAGTAATTTCCCCATTTCTTTTAGCATAGTTAAAATAGCTGATTGACGGTCGTAAAGCGCCACTATGTATGAACGTGTTGATTGAAATGACTCGTTTTCGGCATCAAGTACGTCTAGTAGAGTTCGTTGGCCTATATCGAATTGATCCTTATATGCAATTTTAACTTTAGTTGATGATTCGCGGTGTTGATCAAGCGCCGGTAACTTTTGCTCTAATATAGTGACGTTGTAATAAGCAATTTGCAGACTCTGACGAATATCAATACAAGACTGATCGCGTTGATATTTTGCAATGTTTATATCCTGATAGGCTTGTTCTAAATTGGCATTATCAAGACCACCATTATATAAATTATAGCTAATATCGATGCCGACTCGCGCTTCTGTTCTGGTTTCATTTTGACCAAGTTCATCTCTATCTTGGCTACCGTAGCGGGCAGATAAATCTACGTTAGGATGAAACGCTGCTTTTTGTGCTTTTGCGTTCGCTTTTTGTGCTTCAATATTATACAAAGAGGCGTAAAATGAAGGGCTATTTTTGTAAGCGACGTCTAGCGCTTGATTAACTGAAATTGGTATATTTTTTTCATCAAGGTCAGCTTGCTTTATATCGTTCATAGGAAGCTCTCCTACAACCCTTAAGTAGCGAGCGCTTACATCATGTAAATTTGAGTACTCCGTTAATACGTTAGATTGTGCTAAAGATAAGCGCCCACTAATTTGTTCTAGATCGGCAGCGCGCGCTACACCAGCTCCTACACTTTGTTCTATTTGTTGATATACAGACTCGTGCTCTTGTAAATTTGCTTCTGCAAGTTGTACTAACTCTTTGAATTTTTGTACGTCGAGCAGGGCTATTGAGGCTTCAAGTGCTGTTTGTTCTGTTTGAGAAATAAGCTCAAAGTACCTAATGAGTTGAATGCGTTTAAAGCGATCAACAGTATTCGAGGTTCTAAAACCGTCGTAAAGCATTTGAGTAACACTTAACTCGGCTGTATTACGGTTATATTCTTCTTCAACACCGTAATTTCTTCTTTCATAGCCCGCGCTTGCTGATACATCAACACTTGGTAAATAACCTGAGCGGGCAGCATCTACTCCATAAATCGAAGATTTAAAAGCATGCCATGCTTCTTGTACTTCAGGATTGTTTTCAATCGCTTTACTTGAGACATAGGTAAGTGGCATTGCTGATTGTTCATTTGCATGCACATAGTTTAGTAGAGTTGCGGCTGTAATCGTTAGTCCGATTAACATAGTCTCTTGATGTTTCTTAAAAGTGTTTTTTGTAATCATTTCTTCCTCTTAGATCCTGTTAAGACCGTAAATACTCCCTTAAGTATTTAGTAAAGGAATACTATTTTTGCAAGTAATCGTTTTGGTTAGCATAAAAAAAATTTTCTACCACTTTCTTGTTGATTTTTTATTTTTTGAATTTTTCTTTTAAACCTGTACTTGAGTACAGTATCTATGTGGCTTTTTTGTCCTACCTTTAACTTATTAGATTGTTATTTTAAAAAGTTTGAGGGTACCAAAATGGAAGCAAATCAACTGGTAGTTATTGATATTCAAGGTTCGGCAGGTGTGGTGCTGGATGATGGGTCAATAAGAGCATTAAATGTTGGTGACATTATCACCGTGGGTGATTTAGTTGTTACTGCTATTAAATCGTCTTTACAAATTGATGTGCAAGGTGAAACCTTATCTATACCCGCAAATCAAAAGGTAAAAATAACACCAGACTTATTAGCGAAAGAAGCCAGAGATTCTAGCGAAACAACTGTTTTTGATGAAAGTTTAGATGAAGCAATTGCAAGCTTAGATTTAGGGGCAGAGCAAGACCCATCAACAGCGGCTAATTCTGATGTAACAGATTTTTTAGATGCGTTAGAAGGTGATGGGGACATTCTAGATAATTTAGAGGCAACAGCCGCTGGTGGGGGTAACGCTGCGGGTGCAGATGGAGGCAGTTCGTTTGTACAGCTAACCCGAATTTCTGAAAGTGTTGATCCTAGTAGTGTTACTTTTGATTCATCTTTTGAGCAAGGCGCTACTGAAGCTTTTAATTTAAGAGATACCTCTGACGGTATTGTGCCTGATTCAACTACTGCATCTATTTCACTTAATGAGCTAGGTATTACTAACTCATCACAACCTACAATCACCGGTACGAGCGAAAACTTAATCGGCGAAACGGTTAATGTAACGGTAACTGATGTTGATGGAAACTCTCAAGTAGTTAGTGTTGTAATTGGCCCTGATGGTACCTTTGAAATAACCCTACCAACACCAATTGCTGATGGCCCTGTAACGGTTGTTGTTGAAGCGACGGATCCTGTTGGTAATCCTATAAACGACACTATTTCAATTGAGGTTGATACAACACCTCCACTTATTGCTATTGATCCTGTTGCCGATTCTGCTTCGCAAACAGTGACAGTGACAGGGACAGTATCTGGTTTGAATACTGGGGATAATGTATCAGTCACGTTAACGGATAGTGCAGGTACGGTACAAACAATAGTTACTCAGGTTGATGCTCAAGGAAATTGGGTAATTACTACCACCTCACCTTTATCTGAAGGGGAGTTTAACGTAAGCGCTGTTGCGATTGATGCAGCTGGAAATCAAGCTATAGACCAAGCTTTAGCGAATGTAGATTTAACTGCTCCGGTAATCACCGTAAATGTAACTGATGAAACAAATAACTCAACACCACCACTTGTTGGAACAACAAATGGTGTTCCTGAGGGCACTCAAGTAACAATTACTGTTACAGATAGTGCAGGACAAATACAAACATTAACTGCAGTTACCCAAGCCGATGGAAGCTGGAGTGTAGAAGTAGGGACTCCTTTACCTGAAGGTGATTTTACTGTTGATGCACAAGTAAGCGACAGTGTAGGAAACTTAGCATTAGCAAGTGATTCAGGAGTAATTGATTTAACGGCGCCTTCGGTACAAATTAATAATATTAACGACACTCAAGACACCACGCCAACGATTACAGGTAACGCGCAAGATGTACCTGCAGGCTCTATTATTAGTGTGGTTATTACCGATTTTGATGGTCAAACTCAAACATTATTAACCCAAACTAACGCTGATGGGGATTGGTCTATCGACGTAACTACGCCATTGGCTGAAGGGCAGTTTGAGGTTGATGCAAGTGTAAGTGATGCTGCAGGTAATCAAGCCCAAGCAAATAACCAAGGTGTTGTTGATTTAACAAACCCTGATATTACCGTTACTGCAATTGCTGATACTAACGATACTACACCAACATTTGTAGGTAGGGTAGAAGACGCTCCAGCGGGCTCTGTAATTACAGTATTAGTAACCGATATAAACGGTAACGTACAAACTTTAACTACTTTATTAAATGAAGATGGCACATGGAGTGTTGATGCTAGTGAAATCTTGCCAGGTGGTGAATTTACCGCAACTGCGTCAGTAACCGATGCTGCGGGTAATGAGGCATCTGCGCAAACAAACGGCGAAATAACGTTTGCTCCTATTTCAATTCAAATCGATGCAATTGCTAATACTAACGATACCACTCCATTTTTAAGTGGTAACACCGGTAATGTGCCTGCAGGTACAACCATTACTTTAACTATTACGGCAAGCGATGGCAGCACATTTACATTACTTGCAGTGACGCAAGAAGATGGTTCGTGGACTGCACAAGTAACAACTCCTCTACCGGAGGGCGACTTTACAGTAGTTGCTGCTGTTATAGATGACTCGGGTAATGAAGCGCAAGCAAGTGCAGTAGGTAATGTTGATTTAACTGTAAGTATTAATTTTATTATTGATACTAACGATACAACACCAACAATTAGCGGCTCTACACAAGACGTAGAACCTGGTGCGGTAGTAACCGTTACATTTACAGGAAGCGATGGCGTAGCAGAAACCGTGCAAGTAGTTACTGGTGCTGACGGAAGCTGGTCAGTTGAGGCAAGTAATGAATTAGTTGAAGGCCAGTTTAGTGTGGTTGCAACTGTAACTGATGCTGCGGGTAATACAGCTTCTGCAAGTGAAACTGGAGAAATTGATTTAACAGATCCTGCAATCACGATTAATCCTATTGAGGATACGAATGATGTAACCCCATCTGTAAGCGGTAATGTAATTGATGTACCTGCAGGGACCGAAGTTACATTAGTAATAACTGACAGTGAAGGTAATGAACAAACACTTACAACAACTACAAATACAGATGGTACATATACAGCGGATATTATTGCAGATCTCAGTGAAGGAGATTTCACAGTAACAGCGAGTGTTAGCGACACTGCAGGCAATAGCAGTACGGCAACTGTTACAGGTACGGTTGATTTAACCGCACCAAGTGTGACTATTAACAATATCGCAGATACAAACGATACAACACCTACTCTTACAGGCTCTACCCAAGGATTAGCATCGGGCAGTGAAGTGACTTTAACTGTTACTGATAATCTAGGGGCTGAGCAACAGTTAGTTACTACTATAAGTGCGGATGGTACTTGGAGTATTGAGGTTCCAACTGCTTTAAGCGAGGGGGATTTTACCGTAACTGCTAATGTATCTGATAATGCAGGTAACGCAGCTCAAGATTCACAATTAGGCACAGTTGATACCACCCCTCCTTTAGTTGCAATAAATGACTTTGCTGATTCAAACGATACAACGCCTACATTTAGCGGAACAACAAGTGATGTAGCACCGGGTAGCCTTGTTAGTGTTTTAGTTACTGATGCAAATGGTGAGTCTCAAACATTGACGGCGGTTGTGTCAGAAGATGGAACTTGGCAAGTAGGTGCAACTCAAGCGGTTGCTGAAGGCGATTTTACAATTACAGCAACAGTAACAGACGCTGCGGGTAATGAAGCAAGCGATACTGTTAGTGGAACAATTGATTTATCAGCTCCAATTATAGCAATTAATACAATCCCAGATAGCGCCGATACTACTCCAACAATTTCAGGTTCTGTACAAAATGTACCAGCCGGAACAACTGTTACGTTAATCGTTACAGATGCTGGTGGTAATACACAAACAATTACAACACAAACGCTAGCTGATGGTAGCTGGACAGCCGATACTAATGAGTTAGTTGAAGGTGACTTTAGTGTTAATGCCATCGTTAGTGATGAAGCAGGTAACCAAAGTGAAGCTTCTGCACAGGGAACTATTGATAATACCGCACCAAATATTACGATTGATGCACTGGCGGATAGTAACGATACAACACCAACTATTTCAGGCACCGCAACGGGCGAACCAGAAGGCACGGTTGTTACTATTATAGTTACGGATGAAGCAGGTAACCCACAAAGCATAACCACAGAAGTACAAGCCGATGGCACATTTAGTGTTGATGTTCCAAATGAATTAAGTGAAGGTGAATTTACTGTTGAAGTATCGGTTACCGATACAGCAGGTAATGAAACTACCGCAACAACAACAGGCGAAGTTGATACTGCTGCGCCAACAGTTATTATTGACCCCGTAGGTGATACTAACGACACCACACCAACTATTTCAGGCACCGCAACGGGGGAGCCGGAGGGCACGGTTGTTACTATTACAGTAACTGATGACGCTGGTAACCCACAAATAATCACCACTGAAGTACAAGCCGATGGCACTTTTAGTGTTGATGTACCAAATGAATTAAGTGAGGGTGAGTTTACGGTTGAAGTATCGGTTACCGATACAGCAGGTAATGAAACTACCGCAACAACAACAGGCGAAGTTGATACTGCCGCGCCAAC